>CAZFVP010000001.1:0-2559 GCA_964522345.1 uncultured Gammaproteobacteria bacterium
CGCCGCGATAATTTGTCTCTAGTCTACGGCGTCCGCTTAAGTATCTGGCCTTGACTAGGCCCTTAGCTTATAGTTCAAGATCATCAAACGCGAAATATCAGCATTACCTTTTGTATGACTATAGACTCTAAAACTGCTTTAATCACAGGAGCGTCAGTTGGCCTTGGCCGCGCTATTGCAACTAGCTTAAGTAAGGTTGGCTATCGATTAATATTGGTTGCTCGCCGCGAATCAAAACTTATCGAGTTAGCAAATAGCTTGCCCACAGATTGTCATGTTATTGCCTGTGACTTGAATGATTTTAATAGCCTGACTAGTAAACTTGATCAGAGGCCAAATAATTTTAAGGACATAGATCTTTTGGTAAATAACGCTGGTTTAGCCTTGGGTTTGGAGACAGCTGATAAAACCGATTGGAATGATTGGCAAACCATGATCCATACGAATTGTATGGCCTTGGCATTTCTAACTCGTAAATTATTGCCGGCCATGGTTGAACGTAACAAAGGTCACATTATTAACCTTGGGTCATCCGCAGGCAGCTACGCTTATAAGGGCGGCAATGTGTACGGAGCGAGTAAGGCGTTTGTAGATCACTTTACTATGAATCTACGCGCTGATTTAATCGGCAAGAAGGTGCGGGTGACTAATTTGGCTCCAGGGCTAGTAGGTGAGACTGAGTTTTCCCATGTGCGCTTTAATGGTGATGTACAGAAGGCTGAGGCGCCCTATGAAAATTGTGACGCACTGAGGCCCGAGGATATTGCAAATAGTGTTTTATGGGTCGCGACTTTACCCGAACACGTCAACATTAATCGCTTGGAGATTATGCCTACTTGCCAAGCCCCAGCTGGCTTAGTGGTTGATAAGACGATGCAGTAAATTCATTGCAAAGGTCTCAGCCTACTTTATATATCGCAGGGAGTTTCATTTAATATATTTTAAGCGCTCGACCATCTGAATTATCGAGCGCTTAAATACTTGCGTACGTTGAAATGAGCTAACTAGGCTTTCTAAACTTCAATGTCATGCGGTCACTTTCACCAATTTTAAGTACTTTCTCACGAAGCTTAGAATCAGATTTAGACCCTCTTAACGACGGTGGAAGTGAATATAGGCCGCTTGGATAATCCTTTGTATCAGCCGGGTTAGCGTTGATCTCGGCGCTATCGATAAGTTCAAAACCTGCATTTTCAGCAAGCATTAATACATGAGATTGGTTTACGTAACCACTAACACCTTTAGGGTCCTGTGGTACCGCTTCATCACCACGGTGATCGACAATTCCAAATATGCCACCTGGCTTTAACATTTTATAAATTGAGTCGAAGTATTGTTGGGCGGGTTTGTCGTAGATCATAAAGCCATGCGCGCGAAACACCAGCACTCGGTCAGCCGCATTATCAGGCGCCTTGCTAACCGGTTTTGGAAAAGCGTCTCTAGAGCGTACAGGTATGTAGTTTCCGTTTTGTTCAAGATAAGGTTCAAGAATGCTACGATACCAGCCGCCTTGGCCACCGGGCCATATCTCCACTACTGTCTGGTTCGATTTAACGTTGAAAAATTGTAGAGTTTCAAAAGGGTTGCGGTACTTATTTCTGGCGCGTGCTTTTTCTGAACGCGTATCACTATTGATGAGCGTTTTTAACGACGTGAGTTCATCTTCGGATAATTCCGCAAACGCTAAATTAGGCATTGCGGCTAAGGTAAAAAGAAAAAGCGCGAATTTGAGTAGGGTAGGTTTGCTCATATTAATCTCTTAGCAGTATTGTTCTGTTAAGTCGGGTCAGTTGGCCGACATTAAATATGTGGAACGGCATACTTAGTCTTTTATTACTCAATAAACAAACTTAATTGTTTTTATTGGATTTAATCAGTAGGTAGACTAAATAGACGGGCAGCGCGAATATAAAAAACACTATGCCGATTTTAAGCAGTAAGGTCCAAGTCATTTTTGGTGTTCCAAACTTAAACCGTTAGAGACCTGATGTGTTGGCGCTGACAAAACCTTGTTCTACCATAAACTTCTTAAACTTAAAGTAGATATCGAACACGGTGATATTGCCATTAAGTTCAACTATAAAAAATGGTGCACGTTCAACGTTATGTTGCTTTGCCAGTCGCATACCCTCTGACTTATCATCGCGTTCATCGGCAATTGCTATATGGTTTATTGAACTAATTAAGCCTTCGGACTCAAGCCGTTCGCTGACTTCGCGGCACTTCTTACAAAGTTCGCCAGAGTTAAGAATTTTTTTAACGAAAGTAATATGCATATGTAGTAGTTAGCTAGTGTACAGCTCGTCTGCGCGAAAAAATTAAGGCGCCGTTATCAGCTGAAGGTTGATAAACATCGCTCATCTCAGTGAACGCTTTCAAGGCTGTCTCTAAGTTTTCACCTTTGGGCAACTCAAAAGCGTTACAACCTGAGCGAGCTAAAAAGCCAAGTTGATCGTACTTAACATCGCCAATTGCCCTGATCTCGCCCTTATAGCTAAATCGAGTTCGAAGTTTATACGCATGTGAATAAGAGCGACCGTCAATGTGAGCAACCATCGG
>CAZFVP010000001.1:2659-7417 GCA_964522345.1 uncultured Gammaproteobacteria bacterium
TCTGAATACGATCGGGTGTTGCTTTGGCACGTGCCTTAATTGCTCTATTGGCAACCGTTTTAGTTGTTGGCATTACGCGTCCTCCGCATATACTTTTTGTTTGAATGGGTCGATGCCAACACGGCGAAACGTATCGAGCAAACGCTCGTCGTCACTGCGCAAATCCTTATATACGTCTAAAATATCACCTATTGCGTCGCCAACCTTATCCTTTGCGATCGCTTTACCAAGGTGAGTGCCAAGAGCTGCCTCATTTGATGCATCGCCTCCTACAGTGAGTTGGTACCACTCTTCGCCTTTCTTATCGACTCCTAAGATACCAATATGACCGACATGGTGGTGACCGCATGCGTTCATACACCCCGACATTTTTAGCTTAACTTCGCCAATATCATAAAGCTCTTCAAAGTCGTCGAACTTTTCGTTGATTTGTTTGGCGACAGAAATTGAGCTTGCGTTTGCCAAGGAGCAGAAATCTAAACCGGGGCAGCAAATCATATCGTTAACAGAGCCGATATTTGGCGTTGCTAAACGCTCTGCATCCAAGGCTTTCCAAACGTCTAGAAGATCTTGTTCACGAATATCGGCAAGCACCAAATTTTGTTCGTGAGTAACACGGATTTCACCAAATGAGTATTGTTCTGCAATATCTGCAACCGCATCCATTTGAGTGTCGGTGGCATCACCAGGCGCGACGCCATGTTCTTTTAAAGAGATATTCACAATGCGATAGCCAGCTTGAACATGGTCGACAGTATTGTTGTCGTACCAAGCCTTAAAGCGGTTGTCTAGATCACGCCATTTTGAGATTCGTTCGTCGCCATTAGTTAGTTCTTCATAGGCAGGTTTCGGAAAGAATGCCTGCATGGTGTCAAAGTCAACATCATGCAGCTTAAGCTCGCCATCTTTAAAATAAGCCCATTCTTCCTCGACTTCGTCACGGAAGTCATCAATTCCCATGGCGTTAACCAAGATCTTAATGCGCGCTTTATATTTATTGTCACGACGGCCATGTAAGTTGTAGACGCGAAGAATCGCTTCGCAGTACGATAAAATATCTTCGCGCGGCAAAAATTCCTTAATCACTTTGCCGATAACCGGAGTGCGACCTAATCCGCCGCCGACGTATACGCGAAAGCCAAGTTGCTTAGCGTCGTTATAAACAACTTCTAAACCGATATCATGAAACTTAACCGCGGCACGATCTTCGGTCGCACCGGTGACTGCAATTTTGAATTTGCGTGGTAGCCAATAAAATTCAGGATGTAAGGTAGACCACTGGCGGATAATTTCACAATACGGGCGAGGGTCAATGATTTCATCCGTTGCAACGCCAGCATACTGGTCTGACGAGATATTTCGAATGCAGTTGCCGCTTGTTTGAATGGCGTGCATCTCAACGTTTGATAAGTCTTTTAAAATATCAGGAACATCGGCTAGCTCCGGCCAATTAAATTGAATATTTTGACGAGTAGTAAAGTGGCCATAGCCTTTATCATATTGACGCGATACCTGAGCCAATGCACGCATTTGTTCTGAATTTACTAACCCATAGGGAATCGACACACGCAACATATGAGCGTGTATCTGCATATATAAGCCGTTGCGTAAGCGAAGTGGTGCTAAGTCCGTTGCGCTAAGTTCGCCAGCAAGGTGACGGGATACTTGACCACGAAACTGTTCAACTCGATCTGAAACAATGGCCTTATCGACCGCATCATATTTATACATAAGAAAAGACTCATAAAATGTCTTGGAAAACACCTAAAGAAAGCGCGTGCTGAAATATGTACTTAGCGCGCTAAATGGTGCTGGGCAAATCTAGCCACATTAACCACGCGACTATACCGCTAACTCCTTAGAATACAAAGTAATAACGGTTTATACTTATATAAGACCGGGTTCTTATATATACATCAAAAAGTCAGCTAACACGAAGTATATCAGCCCACTTTGTTGTATATGACGGAGACGGCAGAAGCTGTCTCCTGTGCTGGAGCGAGTGACTTTCAGGGCTGAATAACACCTCAACATTAATGCTCTCATGCAGAACAGGGTTAGGCTTATTTTCTAGCACGTTGCCGGTAAATAACCGGCGCTGATTCTCAGACTCAGAACTAAGCTGTTTAATGCTTATTAGCAGCGAGTGATATTGATGGTTGTCTCGCCAAAGGCTTTCAATTAACTGACTGGCAAGCCTTTCAATCGCGGTAATAGAATTGCTTGATGTCGGCAATTCAGCGGTAAGCGCGTTTCGACGTAAAGGGTGTTCTGGTTTAAGCTGTGTTGTTGCTAAACCTATGGTGACCGATTTGTAGAGTTTTGACGGTGACTCTAATTGTTGGACAATGCTTCTTATTTCTTTATTGATAATGCGCTTAGCCTCAGCTACCGTGTTGGCTGCTGCATGGTACGACAAAGCGCACACGGAACTATTATCACTAATATCTACGTCAAGCTCGTTGCAGCGTAACCCCGAAAGCTCTAGTGCGATGCTCTCGATCACGGTTGAGCAACAGCGTCTAAGTTGAGTTTTTGGTGCGGTGCTCAATTCTAGCGCGGTATGAACGTTGATCTCGCTGAGTTTTGATGCGGCATTGTCACTAATGCCATTGATATCGGTGACTGATATGCGTCTAAGCACCTTGTGCCTCTCTTGTGAGTCACTGATAGAAACAACTCCATCGTACTCGTCAAAACGCAATGCCGCATCACTTGCGAGCTTAGCCAGTGTTTTGGTTGGTGCCAGCCCAATTACCACTGAAAAACCTGACCATTGTTTTAACGACTGTCGAAGTTGCTTTGCGTAATCGTTGAGCTGTTGGTTTGAAAGGTCGTCGATAGCATTTACGTTATGTAGGTTTAAGAATACTTCGTCATTAGAGTACACAGAGGCTGCAGGTGTTAGGAGTTCTATGGATTTGATAAAACGTTCCGACAGATCGGCATAGAGCTCGTAGTTAGGGCTGCATTTCCTAATTCTGCGATTGGGCGGCAGCACAGAGAACGCGTCGGCTAGCTTAGTGCCAAACAGGCCTGGCCAAAAGCCGAGATCCCGTGCTTCTGTGGAGCTGGCAATAATTTTGGAGTTTCCAGCGCAGTCGTTAACGATAACTATTATTGCTTGGCTCTTGAGGCTCGGGTTGAATAGTCGCTCACATTGGATGTAAAAATCTGGGCAATAAATTACTGCAAACATTGCGCTAATAACTAGTGAGTAGCGTTAAGAACTTAGCGAACCGCGTGAACAACATAGGTAACCACACCAAATATTTCAAACTCAGAGTCATCGTTGATGTTGTTTGGTTTATAGTCGCTATCGGCGCAGTTCATCGGTAATAGCCGCAGTGTTGGTGAAAGCTCTAATTTTCTTACCGTAAATGAATGATCAAAATTGGCCACTACAATATCGCCGCTGTGGGCCATGATTGATCGGTCTACGACAAGTACGTCATCACAATGAATGCCTGCGTCAATCATAGAATCGCCACTTGCTCTTACAAAATAAGTCGCAGTGGGGTGTTTAATGCATAGCTCGTTAAGGTCGAGAGTTACATCCGATTCGTCAAAATTATGGTGTGCAGTCATCATGTTCATAGTTTGATAAAGAGTTGCTTATTTGCTTTTTCGTTAGCATTAGCAATGTTTAGGGCGGCAATGCTTATAGTCTTGAATGTTGTACAATAATACCATTACTTTAGTTCAGTGTGAAGGTGTAACCCGACCCCAGATTGTTTTGACAGACTGTCCTATCATCCTTGTTTGCTAATTGATTCAGGTAGAATGTTCATCAAGACGATAAAAAATGCCAATTTAACTACACTTCCTGTCACAGACTGACAGTGGTGACATGATTATGCTCGTAATTGATGTTTAGTAAATGATGCATGAGTGCCATGAACCAGCTAACTACCGAATTCGCGCCACGCCCAGTTTTGGACTACCCGTTTAACATGCGCTGGAGCCCCGAGCCTGGAGTACCGTTTGAAGTAACTGACGGTGTGTTCTGGTTGCGTGTGCCATTACCAATAGCCTTAGATCATATCAACCTCTGGATTCTTAGAGATGGCGATGGTTGGACTTTAGTAGACTCGGGTTACGACGCACAGATTTGCAAAGATGTGTGGGAGAACGTTTTTGATGGCTTTCTCACTCCAGAGTCGGTGAAAAAAATCATTATCACTCATTTTCACCCTGACCATATTGGTCTCGCTTCTTGGTTGGCGTTGCGCTGTCAGTGTTCAATTTTGATTTCTGAAGGGGAGTATCGGCATTACGAATCAATTATTCAGCGCGACCCTCAGGTATTTAGGCGTGAAGCATCAGCGTTCATAAGTGAAATGGGCTATCTGCCAGACATGGTTGATACGTTTGTGAAGTTTTTAGAGAATGACGACAAGCCAGATGAGTCGCGTGTGCAAGAAGGCATGTGCGAGTTTATTAAAGAGGGAGACCTTATTGATATTGATGGCCGCAATTGGAGAGTAATCTCAGGAAACGGCCATTCTCCTGAACACTCATGTCTCTACAGCGAAGAACTCAACACACTGATATCGGGTGATCAATCAATTGCGAGAATCTCTTCGAACGTAAGTGTCTACCCTTCAAATCGGCACAAAGACCCCTTAGGCGATTGGTTGGCCTCATGTGAGAAGCTACGAGACGTATTGCCCGCCGACACTCTAATTTTGCCTGCGCATCAAGAGCCATTTCGAGGTAATAAGGAACGAATGCAACAATTAATTGATGACCACCATG
>CAZFVP010000001.1:7517-9189 GCA_964522345.1 uncultured Gammaproteobacteria bacterium
TGATTTTGTCGTCGGTATAAGCGTTCCAAATTACTCGCGGCTAAGTTGTTAACATCGCTGATTGAAAATGCTTTCAAATATATTTTCTCAGCGATATCAAGGTTGCCTATATGTTTATAAGCAGCACCGAGGTTAATCCACATGTCGGGGTTGCTTGGAAAGATAGAAACTGAGAGGCGTAGGTAATGAATCGCCGATTTAATGTTACTCTTTTTAAGTTCTTCGATCCCGATGTTGCTGAATAATAGGGCGGTTGCTTGGCGTTTATCAATAAGGCGTTGAGGGAAGCCCGGCCGGTATTGTTCCATCGCCAAATCGAAAATCTGAGTGCTATGCTTAGTTTTAAGAACCGCGTTGACGTGTCGGTAAAAGATCAGGTCTTTTTGTTCGTCTTGGCCCCACATGTCAGGTAGGTCAACTTGATTGACTTGTAAGTCAATATTGAGCTCAGATGCCAGTTCAACTAATAACAAGGTAAAACTTAAGCAGTTTCCTCTACGTTGCTCAAACGCTTGAGCTGGAGTTAGGTTGGCTTCTAAGTCGTAAGTTAAATTGTGACCGTCCGGCGACGTTAGCCAACGTGCTAAATCTCTGGCTGTCCTATGGCGATCTCGTGATTTAAACTTTCTGTTTATTTCGGTACGAACTTCATCAGATAGCTTAAATATTTTATTTTGGGTATCTGGGTGATTCTCGGGGAGCAATGTCTCGTAATTAAGAATAGAGCTAATTAGCTTATCGTCATGCTCAACTATCGCGGTACTAGTGCAGCCTGCCGCGAAGAATAGCAGCAAAAGACTTAGCCCAAGCCCTCGTAAAATACTTACTAGTTTGAGCTGATTTGTAGAGGAGATAACCGCCATAAGGTTTATTGTTTATTAGCTATCCCCAGTGTACGCTTATTTTGGTTGTGTTTTTGTCATTATTGATAAAATAGATAGTTTTACGCATAAATTCAGCGAAAACTAATATTACGTAGTACAAATAAACTAATAAAAGGCCGCGCAAGCTTGCGTTATGGTGAATGTTTGAACCCTTCGATTACAGGTGAAAAGTTGAGTCAGCATGAAAAAATAGATTATTTAGAATACCCATCTCATGATTTGGCACTTACGAAAGCGTTTTTTGAAAATGTGTTTTCATGGGTATTTACCGATTATGGGCCTGAATATACCGCATTTGAAGCACAAGGTTTGCAAGGTGGTGGCGGGTTTTATAAGTCCGATTTGACAAGCAAATCCAAAAACGGGGCTGCTTTGGTGGTTTTCTATAGTGATGATTTAGAAGTCACCTTGGCTAAAATTGAAGCGGCCGGCGGAGTCGTCGTGAAGCCAGTGTTTTCGTTCCCGGGAGGGAGCCGGTTTCACTTTGAAGAGCCAGGCGGAAATGAGTTCGCCGTATGGGCCCATGAGTAATGTTGCTTTAGTTTAGTAGGTGTTGTTGCATAGTGCTGGGTGAAGCGGCTGACATACAGCTATGTGTAAAAGTGTTGATAGTTTGAGATTAAGTACTAGAATTTATTGAAATGCGTGTTTATAATCGCGCCATTATTACTTAAGGAGCGTTGCAACGGGAGTTCTTCTCGTCAGGCTTAAGTGAATTTGTAATTGCAACGACGCTCATTTTTCTAACTTTTTAATCGGAGATGAAAGATGAGTGCTAACCCATCAAA
>CAZFVP010000001.1:9289-14756 GCA_964522345.1 uncultured Gammaproteobacteria bacterium
CAGAATATCCCCGTATTCGCTATTAAAGGCGAAACTTTGGAAGAGTATTGGGACTACACTCACCGCATTATGTCTTGGGAAGGCGATACTGGCCCGAACATGATTCTTGATGACGGTGGCGATGCAACTATGTTGTTGATCTTGGGTGCAAAAGCTGAAAAAGATATTTCAGTGCTTGATAACCCAGGTAGCGAGGAAGAAACGTTTCTTTTTGCCGCGATCAAAGCCCAGTTAGCCAAAGATAATACTTGGTATTCACGTCGCCTAGCTGGTGTTCAAGGTGTTACTGAAGAAACAACAACAGGCGTAGCCCGCCTTTACAAAATGGTAAAAGACGGTGAATTACCGTTCCCGGCTATTAATGTGAACGACTCGGTAACCAAGTCTAAATTTGATAATTTGTATGGTTGTCGTGAGTCACTTGTCGACTCAATCAAGCGCGCAACCGATGTAATGATCGCTGGTAAAACGGCAGTTGTTTGTGGCTATGGCGATGTTGGTAAAGGATCAGCGGCGTCACTACGCGGTTTGGGTGCCATCGTAAAAGTCACCGAGATTGACCCAATCTGTGCATTGCAAGCCTCGATGGAAGGCTACCAAGTTGTCACTCTCGAAGATGCAATGGCCGACGCTGATATCTTTGTAACAACAACGGGCAACTACAACATCATTCGTCGCGAGCACATGGACGCAATGAAAGATCAAGCCATCGTTTGTAATATTGGTCACTTCGATAATGAAATTGACGTTGCCTCGTTAGACGATTGTGAGTGGGACAATATCAAAGACCAAGTAGATCATGTGATCTTCCCTGACGGCAAGCGTATCATTTTGTTAGCGCAAGGTCGTTTGGTAAATCTTGGCTGTGCTACTGGTCACCCAAGTTTTGTAATGTCTAATTCGTTCACTAACCAAACGCTTGCACAAATTGAGCTTTGGACTAAAGGGGATGAATACAAAAACGACGTTTACATTTTGCCTAAACATCTTGATGAAAAAGTAGCTCGCTTACACCTAGAGAAAGTGGGTGTGCGCTTAACTACCTTGACTCAAGATCAAGCTGATTACATTAATGTGCCGGTAGATGGTCCATACAAACAGGATCACTACCGCTATTAAAATTCGTTTTGGAGTAAGGCTTTTTGGCTGACTCTTGGTTGTGATGGTGCTCGGCTCGTCTGTGCGCCATCACGCTTTGATTCAAGTGAAAGTCGACGGCTCTAAAATCGAGTTTGGGTTTCTCGAGCCACGCCTTTGTGTCTGAGAACCTTGATCAGCATTAAAAATCCACCCCTTCGTTTTGGTGCATAGAGTATAAGTTTTATGCTACTTGATGCTCTTCGCGTATCGCGTTGCAGCGTTTATTGTTCAACGCGTTGGTGCAAAAATAGATAGTTTACGGAGATTATTGTGTCTAACAGTGACAGTCCTGAACTCAGTTTTGAGTTCTTTCCTCCGCGTACACCTACAGGTTCAGAAAACTTGATGGAGGTGCATGCTGAGTTAGCGAAGTTCGAACCGAATTTTGTGTCGGTGACTTATGGTGCTGGTGGCAGTACTCAAGAGGGTACTTTCGATGCCGTTAAAAATATGCTTGCTGCCGGTTCGCCTACTGCACCTCATTTAACGGGAGTTGGTACCTCTCGCGATGACATTAAATCCATCATTCAAAGCTATAAAGAACTTGGAGTAGAACGGCTTGTGGTGTTGCGTGGAGACCTACCTAGTGGAATGGTTGAGCGCGGGCACTTTAAGTACGCCGAAAGTTTGGTGCAATTTGTGCGCGATGAATTTGCTGATGCGTTTCATATAGAAGTCGCGGCTTACCCCGATTTTCATCCGGAGTCGCCCAGCCCGTCGACGGATATTCAGTATTTAAAGCGTAAATTCGATGCCGGCGCAAATTCCGCATTGACGCAGTATTTTTTCAATGCAGATAGCTACTTTTCTTTTGTTGAAGAAGCGCAGCGCGCGGGTATTACTGCGCCTATCGTTCCTGGCATTATGCCCATCACTAACTACGCAACACTGGCTCGCTTTTCTGATGCCTGTGGCGCTGAAATACCGCGTTGGATTCGCGCTCGTCTCGAGCAGTATCAGCACGATGAGCCGTCTTTGAAAGCCTTTGGTTTAGACGTAGTGACACACCTTTGTCTCGACCTTTTGGATAACGACGTACCGGGTTTACATTTCTATACATTAAATAAAACTGAGCCTGTACAAGAGATTTGTCGGCGTATTGGTTTTCAACAACAGCCGTAACATTTGGGTGTTCGAATATGAATAAGTCTGATCACATTAGAGCATTGATGGCCGAGCGTATTCTCATTCTTGATGGCGCTATGGGTACCATGATTCAACGTCATAAACTTGAAGAAGAAGATTATCGCGGTGAGCGTTTTGCTGACTGGGAATCACCTTTAAAAGGAATGAATGACTTGTTGGTATTGACCCAGCCAGAGATTATTGCCGGAATTCATAAGCAGTATCTAGAGGCCGGTGCCGACATTATTGAAACCAATAATTTTAATGCCACGTCCAGTGATTTAGTTCGCTATAACTTACAAGATTACGCCTATGAGTTGAATGTGGCTGCGGCGACATTAGCGCGCGAATGTGCTGATGAATATAGTACTGCTGACAAACCTCGTTTTGTTGCGGGCGTACTTGGACCAAATCAAAAAACCGCGTCTGTTTCAGTTGACGTGAATGACCCTGGCGCGAGAGCGATCAGTTTTGATGAGCTAGTCGAAGATTATTCGCTGGCTACTAGGGGGTTGATCGAAGGCGGTGTTGACATTATTTTAATCGAAACAATTTTCGATACATTGAATGCTAAAGCTGCGGTGTTCGCAGTCAAAACGGTGTTCGATGAAGAACTTGTTAGTAAGGGCAAGCCTGAATTGCCCATTATGCTTTCAGGCACGATCACGGATGCGTCTGGTCGAACATTAACCGGTCAAGTGACCGAGGCGTTTTACAATAGTTTACGTCACGCAAAACCCGTGAGCTTTGGCTTGAATTGTGCGCTTGGCCCTGAAGATTTACGTCAGTACGTACAAGAGCTATCGCGCATCTCTGAAGTCTCCGTGTCTGCTCATCCTAATGCTGGTTTGCCGAACGAGCTTGGTGAGTATGATCTTACCCCTGAAGAAATGGCCGATCATATTCGAGAATGGGCTGACAGTGGCTTCTTAAATATTGTTGGTGGCTGTTGTGGTTCCTCGCCGGACCATATTCGCGCCATTGCAGATGCTGTTGCTAAAAGTGAACCGCGAGCTGTTCAAGTTTTCTAGTTTGAATAGAAACGCGTCATCATAGACATTACTAAGAGTCTTAAAATGAAGAATCAAGTAAACATGCGCCTATCTGGCTTAGAGCCGTTCAATGTTAATAACGAAACTTTATTCGTTAATGTTGGCGAGCGAACCAATGTTACGGGCTCAGCACGTTTTAAAAAGCTGATCAAAGAAGAAGACTATGAGGCCGCGTTGGAAGTTGCCCGTCAGCAAGTTGAGGCCGGTGCTCAAGTGATCGACGTCAATATGGACGAAGGATTGATCGACGCTGAAGCGGTCATGGTCACGTATTTAAATTTGATGGCATCCGAACCTGATATTTCCCGCGTGCCAGTGATGATCGATTCTTCTAAGTGGGAGGTGATTGAAGCCGGGTTAAAGTGTATTCAAGGCAAAGGCATCGTTAACTCTATTTCGCTAAAAGAAGGCGAAGAAAAGTTCATTCAGCAAGCCAAATTGATCATGCGTTATGGCGCGGCTGTTGTGGTAATGGCCTTTGATGAGCAAGGCCAAGCGGACACCAAAGATCGCAAGATTGAGATTTGCACTCGCGCGTATAAGGTGCTCACCGAAACGGTTGGTTTTCCTCCAGAAGATATTATTTTCGACCCCAATATTTTTGCTATTGCCACCGGTATTGATGAGCACAATAATTACGCGGTTGATTTTATTGAAGCAACTCGTGAAATTAAGCGTACCTTGCCACACGCCAAAGTGTCTGGCGGTGTGTCTAATGTTTCATTTTCATTTCGAGGCAATAATCCGGTACGCGAAGCGATTCACTCAGTATTTTTATACCACGCGATTAATGCGGGTATGGACATGGGGATTGTTAACGCCGGTCAACTCGCAATCTACGCTGACTTGCCAGAAGAGCTTCGTGAGAAAGTAGAAGCCGTAGTGCTAAATACCTCCCCTGATGCGACCGAAGACTTACTTGCAATTGCTAATGACTACCGGGGCGATGGTAAGCAAGTTGAAAGTAAGCAAGATTTAGAATGGCGTAGTTGGGAGGTGACCGAGCGTTTGTCACACGCCTTGGTAAAAGGCATCACTGAATTTATAGAATCAGACACTGAAGAAGCACGCCTCGCCGCGGAAAAACCTTTGCACGTTATCGAAGGCCCGTTGATGGACGGTATGAACGTGGTTGGAGATTTATTTGGTTCGGGTAAAATGTTTTTGCCGCAAGTGGTTAAGTCGGCCCGGGTAATGAAAAAAGCCGTGGCTTATTTAATGCCCTATATAGAAGACGAAAAAGAAGAGGGCGACACTAATGGCCGAATTTTAATGGCCACGGTTAAAGGCGATGTGCACGATATTGGTAAAAACATTGTTGGTGTTGTGTTGCAATGCAACAATTATGAAGTGGTGGATCTGGGGGTAATGGTTCCCGCCGAAACTATTCTAAAAGAAGCGGTAGCACATAATTGCGACCTCATTGGTCTATCTGGGTTGATTACCCCGTCGCTGGATGAAATGGTTTACATGGCCAAAGAAATGGAGCGTCAAGGTATTGAAATGCCTTTGATGATTGGTGGCGCGACGACCTCTAAAGTGCACACTGCGTTAAAAATCGAACCCAATCTTTTAAAAGATCAAGTGGTTCATGTGCCGGACGCATCGCGTGCTGTTGGAGTGGCACAGAGCTTGTTATCTCAAGACAACAAAGCCGGTTTTGTGACTGGTGTTCGTGACGAATACGAACGCATTCGCGTTGAGCGTGCTAAACACGGCAAGGTTCACAAAACCGCCGAAATTGACAAAGCCAGAACGAATAAGAAGAGCATAAACTGGGCTGACTATACTCCTGAGAAGCCTACTTTTTTAGGGTTAAAAACCTTTGATGACTATGATCTAGCGAGATTAGTTAAGCGAATTGATTGGACGCCTTTCTTTAGTGCATGGGAATTGGCCGGTCGTTACCCACGTATCTTGGACGACGAGGTGGTGGGTGTTGAAGCCACGAAATTATTTGCTGATGGTCAAGCCATGCTTAAGCAAATCATTGATGAGAAATGGCTCGAAGCTCGAGGGGTTATCGGTTTCTTCCCGGCGAATGCGGTGGGAGATGACATTGAGGTTTATACCGATGATTCGCGCACTCAAACGGCTACCAAGTTACACCATCTACGCCAGCAAGACTTGAAGAAAGGGGCTCAGCCTAA
>CAZFVP010000001.1:14856-20845 GCA_964522345.1 uncultured Gammaproteobacteria bacterium
TGATGAAGACCTTGATAATGACTCGCTTATACGTGAGAAGTATCGAGGTATTCGCCCGGCGCCTGGCTACCCTGCCTGCCCTGATCACACTGAGAAAGCCACTTTGTGGCAGATGTTAGAGCCTGGCGAGAATGCGGGCATGAGCATTACAGAAAGCTTTGCCATGTTGCCGACCGCAGCGGTGAGTGGCTGGTACTTCGCCCACCCCGAATCGCGTTACTTTTCTGTTACTCGTATTCAACAAGACCAAGTTATTGATTATGCTGAGCGTAAAGGTATGGATACAATCAGTGCAGAGCGTTGGTTAGCGCCGATTTTAGGTTATGATGTCTAAGTTTTAAATCTCATCACTTAAGTCAGTTATGCTATTTTTGATTAAAACAGCATAGCACGGTGTAGTTAGTTCACACTTTAAAAAATGAAACGTTCTTAATTTAGGTATTTTAATGAAATCACTGACCCTGTTTATAATCGTAATGGCAGTCTCTATTAACGCTGTTAACGCCTCAGAGCGCACGGAAAAAATGTGTGCAAAAATAAAAGAGTGCGCGCTCAGCGATGCGGCTGGGCAGTATATCCCCGAGCAAATGAAGGCGATTGTTATTCAAATGATCGACACTCAATGTGAAACAATGGCGAATCGCTATAACGCTAAATTCGAAGAGGCAGGGTTGCAGGATAAATCCAATGCGTGTGTTGACTCGATTGTTGATCAAAGTTGTGACGACCTTATTGCCACTCAAGGCACACCTAATACTGCCGCTTGTAAAGACTTTGAGAAAGCCGCAAATGAGGCTGGCGTAGAGTTAAACTGAACCGAATTTAGGCTCGAGACATGAGTAGTAGTGAATTAATTGATTTTTTGAACTGCGAGGTGCTCGATCTTAATCTTTTTCGAGGTCAGAGCCGTGATTTTAAAACGGGTCAAGTATTTGGTGGTCAAGTATTAGGACAAGCAATAAAAGCGGCTTATAACACGGTTGATGAGGGCCGAAAAATACACTCGGCTCACGCCTATTTCTTGTTACGCGGGGATGTGGATGCCCCCATCATTTATGAAGTTGACCGCAGTTTAGACGGTGGCAGTTTCTCGTCCAGACGGGTTGTTGCCATTCAATATGGTCGGCAGATATTTCATTTATCCGCTTCGTTTCAAAAACCTGAAGAAGGCTTAAATCATCATCGCTCATGGGTGCCGCCGAAAAACGAATTTAAGTCGGCGCTCGACAGTAGTGTGCCTGCTGATCGGCATTTTCAGTCGGAGTATTTTGATGTGCATTATATATCGAGCGACAAAGTTACTCGCAAAGACAGCATTCAGTTTTGGATGAAGGCAAAGCACCCTTTACCGGATAATATTGCCTGCCAACATTCGGTGTTGGCGTATATCTCTGATATGGGTTTGCTACAATCGACCTTAGTGCCACATGAGTTAGATAAGCGAACGCTTGAAGAGCGCAAGGAGAAACTCATCATGGCGTCCTTAGATCATGCGATTTGGTTTCATCGAGATTTCCGAATCGATGATTGGCTTTTTTATGAGTGTCGTTCTCAGTCTACCGGCAATGGTCGCGGTTTGGCGTTTGGTAAGGTTTATGATGAAAAAGGCATACTTGTAGCCTCAACGTCACAAGAGGGTTTGCTGCGATTGCGCAAATAGGTAGATAGTTCACCTGCCAGTTTTGTTTGGTTAATTGGCTAAAAAATTTCGCGTTTGAGACGGATTAAACTATCGTTTACTGCTAAGCAGCCTCTGATTTGGTGGATCGTAGCTATAGCGCAGTAAATGTGATTGTATTGGTGAGAAATATAAGATGAACGAATATTCGTTTCTATTTTCGATAGCTGGCATATTGTTTCTCGGCGCTATGAGCCCTGGCCCGAGCTTTTTTATCGTTGCACAGAACTCTTTATCTAAGTCGCGCTCTCATGGTGTTGCAACTGCACTTGGAACCGGTCTAGGTGTGGCAGTTTTTGCTTTGCTAGCGAGTTTTGGTGTAACCGCACTATTGCAGAACGTACCAAGTGCTTATCTAGTGTTTAAATTAGTAGGCGGTACGTATCTGCTCTATTTGGCTTACAAAATATGGCGCAGTGCGAGTCAACCTCTTGAGATGGTGGCGGACAGTATCACTTCGCCTGAAAGGCAAAAAGGCAGTTTAACTGCGGCGTTTTTAACTGGTTTGGTAACGCAGACCAGTAATCCAAAAACGGCACTTGTTATCGCCGGAATATTTGCTGCTTTTGTGCCTACCAGCCCCCCTGAAAATACGGCGATATTGGTGGCGATAATCGCATTTGTAATAGACTTCTTCTGGTATGCAATGGTTGCTATTACCCTGTCGACTAGAGCCACACGTGATGTGTATCGTCGTGCTAAAGTTGGCTTTGACCGTGTAGCATCGGCTTTCTTAAGCTTTGTTGGACTTGAGTTGTTATTCAGTTAGCGACTTTTCATTGAGTTAATGAGTTTAGTGTCGGAAATGCCGCATTCCGGTAAATACCATTGCCATACCAGCTTCATCGGCCGCCGCGATCACTTCGTCGTCTCGCATCGAACCACCGGGTTGGATCACGGCGCTTATACCAACCGCTGCTGCGTTATCAATGCCATCTCTAAATGGGAAGAACGCATCAGATGCCATCACCGAGCCCTTTACTTCAAGTTTTGCATGTTCAGCTTTAATGCCTGCGATACGTGCTGAATTAATGCGACTCATTTGGCCTGCACCAACACCAATCGTCATATTACTATTAGCGTAAATAATAGCGTTAGACTTAACGAATTTAGCAACTTTCCATGCAAACAATAGGTCAGCCATTTGCTGTTCAGTCGGTTTAACTTTAGTCACGACTTCAAGTTTTTCAGTAAGGGCTAGATCGTTTTCTTGTAGTAGTAAACCACCGTTCACACGCTTATATTCAAATTCATTATGAGCAGAATCATCCCAGACACCACACTCAAGCAAGCGAACATTTTTCTTAGAAGCGACTGCCGCTTTAGCATCCTCCGAGACAGAGGGAGCAATAATCACTTCGACAAACTGCTTGTCTACGATTAAGCTAGCGGTTTGGGCATCAAGTTCTTGGTTGAATGCAATAATGCCACCAAAGGCGGACTCGGGGTCCGTCGCGAATGCCTTTTGGTAAGCCTCGAGCAAGGAGTCGGCAACGGCCACACCACAAGGGTTTGCGTGTTTAACGATCACGCATGCAGGCGCACCGTCAAACTGTTTAACACATTCTAAGGCTGCGTCGGTATCAGCAATATTATTATACGATAGTTCCTTGCCTTGTATTTGAGACGCTGAGGCGATTCCAATTGGCGCCTTATCTTCAACGTAGAATGCCGCCTTTTGATGCGGGTTTTCACCATAGCGCATGGTTTGTTGATGCTTGAATTGCACATTAAAGGTTTGTGCAAAGTCTGTTTTTGTTCCGTCTTCTTGAATGCGCCCGAGGTGGTTGGCAATTGCGCCATCATATTGAGCCGTATGTTCAAATGCTTTGCTTGCGAGCTTGAATCGAGTTTGATACGACAGGCCGCCGTCATTGATTTCTGCTAGTAATGCTGAATAGTCATTGGCATCGACGACTATCGCGACATCTTTATGATTCTTTGCCGCTGAGCGAACCATGGTCGGGCCGCCAATATCAATGTTTTCGACTGCGGTGGCTAAGTCGCAATTGGGGTCGGCGACGGTTTGTTGAAATGGGTAAAGGTTGACAATAACCATATCAATTTGTTTGATGCCATGTTCGTCCATTACAGCGTCGTCAGTACCGCGACGGCCTAAGATACCGCCGTGGACTTTAGGGTGTAGAGTTTTTACTCGACCGTCCATCATTTCCGGAAAACCCGTGTATGAGGAAACCTCGGTGACTCGAATGCCTTCTCTATCGAGTAGTTTGGCAGTACCACCGGTCGATAATAACTCGACCCCAGCGGCCTCTAGGCCTTTGGCGAATTCAACAATGCCGGTTTTATCGGACACGCTTAATAGTGCGCGAACAGGTTTAACTCTACGATTTGCAGAGGTTTGGTCAGTCATGGTAATACCTTTTATATAGGGCCTTGTTAACCCAAGTTATAAGTTTTAAGTTTTTTGCGCAGAGTGTTGCGGTTAATGCCGAGGATATCAGCGGCTCGCGTTTGATTGCCGTTAACTTGCGTCATCACAACTTCGAGAAACGGCTTTTCGACTTCGTTAATAAAAAAGTTATGAAGATTGCTTGGCATCTCACCATTTAAATCTTCGAAGTATTGCTCTATTGAATGAGTAACGCATTCTGAGAGCGGGTCTGATTTTGTCATGTCGGTTGAGGGGTAATTATATTTTTAAGCAGCTAAATTCAAAGAACTTGAACGAAAAAAAGCCTTTACTAGCTGTCGTTGTTCCTGCGCGTTTTCGGTGGTACAGATTTTTGATTTAAGTTCGGGAGTGATATCGGTATCCCAATTAGCTAAATACCATTTAATATGCTTTCTTGCTAAACGAAGGCCGAGTCCTTCTCCGTAAAAATCATGGATATTTTTATGGTGCGTAATTATGGTTTGAGCTCGCTCTATAGCGCTTGGAATAGTATTGTATTGACCAGTCTCGACAAAGTCGGCGACCTGCTGAAAAAGCCAAGGCTGCCCTTGGGCTGCACGGCCGATCATCACTGCATCGGCTTTGGTCGTATTTAATATCTCTCGAGCGATTTCAGGTGAGCTAATGTCGCCGTTAGCGATGATAGGTATGCCAACAGAGCGTTTAACCTCAGCGATAGTATCGTATTCAACTTCGCCGACGAATTTGCATTGGCGTGTGCGACCATGAATAGTGATTGCGCTAACACCAGCGTCTTCGGCGATACGAGCAATGCTTGGTGCGTTGCGAGATTCTGGAGTAGTGCCGGTTCGAATTTTGACCGTTATAGGTACATCGGTCGACCTTACAACGGTGTGCAATATTTCAGCAACAAGAGATTCGTTTGAGAGTAGTGCTGAGCCAGCTGCTTTCTTGCACACCTTCTTGGCGGGGCAGCCCATATTGATATCGATAATTTGAGCGCCGTTAGCAACGTTGAACTGTGCTGCTTCAGCCAGTACTTTAGGTTCAGTGCCGACAATCTGAACAACGACAGGTTCCGGTTCACCAACAAGGTCCAAACGATACCTGCTTTTGCTTGTATGCCTAAGATCTGGTTGACTCGTCACCATTTCGGAAACGACTAGGCCCGCACCATGCGCGCGACAAATTTGACGATACGGTTTATCGCTAACACCCGCCATAGGGGCAGCTATGATTCTATTGGCTAATTTGTAAGGTCCAATTTGCATAGCGAACGCTGTATTACAATTCTGGTGAATGTCAAAAATGAGGACGTTAGATGATACGTCAAGGTAACTAAAGGGGTAAAGAACGAATCGAGTAAAATTGCTACTTTTTTAAGCAACCATAACGCTAATAATTAATTGGCGGCTTGACTACTTACTTAAAATCTTTAGTTCGTAACCGGTTGCTTGTTTTGGGAACGACAATAATTCGATTGTGATTTTTTTTAGTTCACGAGCGCCGATTAAATCGTTAGTGGCATTTTGATACACATAATCATGTGGGGATAAGTTGCGTCTTGAAACCAGTTTTCCCTCTGAGTCGGTCAACGACATTTCTAGCCACGGTAGTGGTTGTTCAATGTCAGCATGGTTAATAATGCTAATGCGCAGCAGTGTGGTTGATGATCTAGACGGATGGGCCTCGGTACGTGCTGACGCTAGCTCTAGTTGACTCAAGTTTCGGCGCAGTGGTAATACGATATTGTGTTCGGCTAATTTTTTCGCCACAGGAATACTTAGCTCAGTGATCTTTTTTTGAGCGAAAGAGTTGCTACTAAAAGTGACTATTTGTTTCATCCATAATTGGTAGACCAATGTCGCACCCAGTAATAACACTATAACTAGCATTGGTGGTACTAGTAACCAAGAAAAGCGAGAGCCTAATTT
>CAZFVP010000001.1:20945-37622 GCA_964522345.1 uncultured Gammaproteobacteria bacterium
ATCAAGTAGACGAGCTTGAAATCGTTCTCGGCACGTTCCGCAACGCACCATCCCTTCTGACACACGCAGCTGCTCGTCGCTAATCACATAAGTAGTGAAGCAGTGTGGGCATTGCGTGTTGTGTAAAGGCATTTGCTTAGTCTTAGCTTGCTATTGTCATTTTCGTCGAGCCGTAATTAGGCACCACTGATCTTGGTCTTGTTGCTTAAACCTAAATTCATCGCCAAAAGCTGTTTTGACGCGCTCAGCTTGGCTACTTAATATCCCAGTTAGAAGCAGTTTCCCGTTGGGCTTTAAATGTAGCAGCAAGGTGTCACGAAGTTCAATGATTACTTCGGCTAATATATTAGCGATGACAAGGTCATAGCTAGCCGCTGGAAGCTCTTCTAATTGATGTGGTAAGCAGGCACTCATCTGTTGATCGACTTGATTGCGCTTGGCATTTTCGATGCAGGCCTCTACCGCCAGTGGATCAATGTCAACGGCCTCAGCAAATTTGGCGCCGCTCATGATTGCTGCGATCGCTAAAATTCCTGAGCCGCTGCCGTAATCGAGAATTCGTTGGCCTTCAAGAGTTTGGTCGGCTAGCCACTGTAAGCACATATTTGTTGTCGCGTGTGTGCCAGTTCCAAATGCTAACCCTGGGTCTAATACGATGTTACGGGCCTTAGAATCGATCGGCTCACACCAACTAGGGCATACCCAAAGGTCAGTGCCAACCTTAATGGGCTTGAACGAGGCCAACCAAACGCGTTCCCAGTCTTGATCTACCAGCTTGGAGACTTCAACCGGAATTTCGGTTTCTGTGGTGCTTGAAAACTGAGTTTGTACAAAGGCGATAATGGGCTCTAGCTCAACAGTATCGTTAAACAGGGCAGTGAGTTTCACCTTTCGCCAATCAGGGGTGCCTGGAAAAGCGACTTCGTAGAACTCATCTTTGCCAGCATTTTCAGAGGTAATTGCCTGAGCTAAGAACGCTTCTAGCATGTTTGACAGTTTATTGACGTCGGCAGCATCAATGATAAAGGTTGTTTGAATCCAGCTCATGGTCGTTGCTCAGGCGCAATGTTCTCGTGTCATGTTGACGCTGAGTATACCTAGCGCTCTGGTCATTCCCAACATCCATCGCGCACAATAAAGAAGAATCTATTGATAGTTTCAATGAGCGTTTAGAGCTTCGTTTACTATCGATGTGAATTTATAGATGCGCGTTTAACCAATTTTGAATTTGGGCTTGATTGATCTTGCCCAATACTTGATCGACAACATTGCCGTCTTTGTCCAATAATAGTGAGTAAGGTAACAAACCTTGCGCGTTACCTGTTTTTTCTAACAATTGCATGCCTGTGTTCTCGGCATACAAAATAGGGTAGGTAATATCCATTGAATCTAAAAACGGTTGCGAACGACTCGGGTTATCGATCGCCACACCAACTACGCTAAAACCGTCTTTTTTATGTAGGCGATACATCGCTTCAAACAATGGCATTTCTTCACGACATGGGCTGCACCACGTAGCCCAAAAATTTATCAAAGTGAGCTCGCTGAGTTGATTTTGAACGGTGTCCGTTCCACTTGTGGCTGTCTTGGCATCGCTTGTTTCTAGCTTTGCACTAAGGAGAGCAGAAGCTTCTGACACTGTTTCGGTCCGAGATGTATTAACGGCAATGCCAATAGCAAATGCCACGATCGCGATGAAAAGGAGAAGAACTTTATTCTGGTTAGTCATGTCAGTTTATGGTCGAGCCTTGGCGTTAGCTCTTAAGGTTTAGCTTTAGAAATAATGGCAAGAAAGTCGTCTTTTTTCATATAGCCATATTGTCTTAAATTTTGGTGCTCGGAACCATCAGCTTTAATAAATAGTGTTGCTGGTGGGCCGAACACGTCGAAGAATTTTTTGAGTGCTTCACTGTCATCGTTGGTATTGGTAACGTCAGCCTCGATCAATATCCAGCCGTCTAAGGCGGTGTGTACACTTGGTTCTTTAAACGTGGTGCGCTGCATGCGTTTGCAGTCAAGACACCAATCGGCGTAAAAATCCACTAACACGGCCTTTTGAGATGCTTTTGCGTTTGTTAAAAGCTGTTTGGCTTCAGCAACTGTGGTTATTTTATTGAATGGCAGTTTTTTACTGATAGTAGTGTTTGATGAACTTGCAAAGGAAATAGCGGCGAAAGGCTCACTGATGTCTTTCCCGCCATATAAAGCGCCTAAAAACGCAGATGAGCCCCATAATATTGAGACTACACAAATGGCTTTCAATAGTGCGTTCACAGTATCGGATGCAATACTTTCAGATATTCTCCAAACGTAGAAGCCCATCCAAATTAATAATACCGCCCAGAAATAGAGCACAGGTATTAAATCGACAAAACTAGCAATAAAGATCGCCGCGCCCAAAACCATAAACCCTAAGACGACTTGTACATGGTTCATCCAAGCGCCAGTTTTGGGTAATAACCAACCAGCGCCGAAACCAAGTGCGATTAACAACGACCCCATGCCTAATGCTAAGGCACTCATTACCGCTGCGCCTAATACAGGGTCGCCGAGAGAAATAGCGGCGCCAACGGCAACAATTAAGAGTGGTGATACACAGGCGCCGACAACCAGGCTTGAAATAGCACCTAAAATAAACGCGGTAAGATATAAAGAGCGAGTATTGGGTGATGCATTATTGAGCTTTGTTTGTAGTGAGCTTGGGAGCTGAATTTTAAACACGCCAAAAAGTGATATTGCCAGTACGACTAATAAGCTACACACAAATCCTATAACATAGGGGTTTTGAAACTGTGCTTGCAGTTGACTTCCTGACGCGCCTAGCACCCAACCAGCAATCGCATATACCACGACTGTTCCACCGACATAGCAGCACGCCAACAGTCCTGAGGTAAGTTTGCTGGGGTTATTTTGACCAGCGATTATCGCTAATAGGATTGGTATCAACGGTAATACGCAAGGGGTAAAGCTTAAAAGAATGCCAATAAAAAATGCGGCTGATATATAACCCCAAAAGCTCTTATTCTGATCACCAAGGCTGGCCGCTGAGAACCCTGAATCCACATTATTTATCGAAGGCTGCCCCGATGGCGGTGTCTGAGTTCTATTTTCGCCGGTGGCAGTCGTATGAGTAAGAGAGGGTATAAAACTAACTTTAATAGTTCGAATTTGAGGTGGGTAACAGACGCCTACAGGTTTATTACAACCTTGGCCAATGATCTCGAGTTCGAGTTCATTGCCGGAACTTGGTAGACTTACGACGGGCGCTCGTAAATCAGCCCTATCGAAGTACACAACTACTTCGCCGAATTCAGGGTCTTGCTCAATAACCCCTTCAGGGAAAATAATATCACCAAACTCAGCGCCTGGTGTTTTTGATGACACTCTAAACTGGTCGCGATACATATAATAATCATCGGCAACACTCCATTGAATGCGCAGCTGATCGCCATCTATAAAAGCCGTCATGCCAAAGGCGTCAGTCTCGGCTAGTAATTCTGTTTTCTTGGTGCCCCAAAACTGTGCATTGGCCGTTAGTGAGCTCAATAGCACCAAAGTCAATGTCAGCTTTATTGTAAAGTGGAAAATGTTGATTAGATTGCGGGTCATTTTAATTGTATTAACGGCTATATCTATTATTTAAAGACCGAGATTGAGCGCAAAGACTGTCACAAGTTTGCCTCATGATTTCGTGATCATATAAGAGGTAATATTGTGCCATTAAATCAACAATGAATCGCCTACACTAAGATAAATACTTTAGGATAAATAGAGTTATGAACAATTCACGAATTATTGAAATAGAAGGGGTTATCAACTTTCGTGATCTCGGAGGGTATCAAACTGACGATGGTCGTACAGTGAGCTGGGGGAAATTATATAGATCGGCGCAACTCGATCGAATGAGTGAGCAGGGGGTCGAAGATATGGCGGCTTTAGGTATCAAAACGGTAATTGACTTGCGTTTTAGCGATGAAACTAGGCGTTACCCAACCATGCGCTATGCTGTACCTGATGCCGATATTTTCAGTTGGCATGATGAGTTGTCCAATGATGATCGTAACCTAGATGATGTTATTAAACGTTCATGGCAACAAAGTCTCGACAGTAACGATCCGGCGCAAGTGCGCGAAGCTATGCGAGTCAACTACCCGAGAAAGTTATACTCACATAGCGCGATTTATAAAACCATGTTGATGTGCCTAATCGCTAAGAAAACGCCATTGTTATTTCACTGTGCCGCTGGTAAGGATCGAACTGGCGTTGCAGCCGCGCTAATTTTATCTTTGTTAGGTGTCAGTGAGGAGCAAATTATTGAGGACTACCTCGTCACTCAAAGTATGACTCGCAACTTGCTTAAGTCGTTTCAAGCGGGAGGTGCTACAGGTCCACAAAACAACTCAGATTTCCAACACAAGCTAGCCAGCTATCCTAGAGAGCTTGTGCAGCCAGTATTTGATGCTGATTTAAGTTATATAACTACGTTGATCGATTACGTTAATGCTCAATACGGCAGTTTTAGCCAATACGCATTTACGATCTTGGAGTTAGACTCAGATCATATTGAAAACCTAAAGAGTCGGCTTTTGGTTGATAGTGACTAGTCAGCGGCTTGTTTAAGGGAAACTCTACAGAGGTTTCTCAAGTTGAAATTGAAAAAGCGTGATTTGTTCACGTTGTTCGCCAGCCTGAAGTATTGGCGAATAAAAGCCTGCCTGATTAATTGCATTTGGTGCTAACTGAGTCTCAACACAGAACCCGCTTGAGGGCGCGAATGGAGTGCCTAAAAAGGCCCCGCTGTAAAATTGGTAGCCTGGTGAGTTACCAGAGACGCTTAGAGTAACGCCCGAACTCGACGAAGCTGCAGTCAACATAGGCTTAATAATATCATGATCGTCAATATTAAAATGGTGATCACAAGCGCCGTCAAACTCAGGGTATGGAGAATGTTCGATAGAGTAACTAAATGGTTCTGCTATAGGTACTATTTTGCCGGTTGGAATATTGTCTTGATCGACCTCCATATAAGAATCAGCCCTAATTTCGAAATGGTGATCAGAGATATCTTTACTCGATTCCTTAGTGGCGTTAGTGGCGTTGCTTAAGTTCAAATAGACGTGATTAGTAGGATTAATATAGCAATCTGTATCACAGACCGATCGGTACTTAATCGTTAAACACCCCTTAGATACATGGTAAGTTGCCCACGTGGTGAGCAGTCCGGCGAGCCCAATAGTGGTCATATCAAAATCGAGGCGATAGCAAATTTGATTGTGGCTATGAGACTCAACTTGCCATGTTTGTTTGTCAAAACCCATACCACCGCTGTGTAAGGTGTTATCACCTTCGTTGCATGGCATTTGCATTGCTATGTCGTTGATGTTGATTTGGCCGCCGGATATACGGTTACTTATTGGGCCAATCGATGCACCTAAATAAAATGGGTCGTCTAGATAATCGTCAGCTGATTCATAGCTAAGAGTAAGCTCGTTGCCATGGAAGTTGATGTTGCAAATGCGTGCGCCGTAATCCAATAAACTAACCGTGCAGCCGAGGCCGTCTGAAATCGAAGCGTTTAGCATGTTTGTTTTGTATTTTTACTAAGTGTAAGTGAACGTAGGTGCTTCAAGCGAACCATGAGAGACTTAATTCTTGATAGCAAATTAGATCACCAAGTATATCGAATCGCTTGCTATCATGCAGTTTGAATAATTAACGTTTTAATTCGTATGCCGTCATTTCAAGAATTGTTAAGCAGTATGACTAATCGCATAGTGCTTATTACTGTTGTAATTTACTTCGCTGTTCAAGAGGCGCTTTTTGCAAATGCGCTAACTGGGTTCGAAATGTTTGGCTGGCAAAATCAAAATTTTAAACCTTGGCAATTATTTACCCACATGTTTTTGCATGGTGGAATATCCCACTTAGCGTTTAATATGCTCGCCTTATGGTCGTTTGGCCGTGTATTAGAAAAAGTTTGGGGGGAAACCCGTTTTGTGCTGTTCTATTTAATATGTGGTATTGGCGCCGCAGTAATATCTCAATTGGTCGATCAGTTTTTCTTAGGCCCCGTTTATGGTTACACGGTGGGTGCCTCCGGCGCTATTTATGGCTTGTTAGTTGCTTTTGCGGTGATGTTTCCCAACTTTAAAATTATGCTGATTTTTTTGCCAGTGCCGATTGCGGCGAAGCATTTCGTGCCAGTTTTATTATTGATAGATCTAACTGCAGGCTTTACTGGCTTTTCGATTTTTGGTCAAAATATTGCACACTTTGCGCATTTAGGTGGTGCCTTAGTTGGCTTTGTAATGGTCTACTATTATTCGGTACGTTGAGGTTTACCAGGTGTTAAGCCGCACTGAGAATAGAGCTCCTGTAACAACTGCACATGTAGCATGGTTGCACTCTTATTTTGTTCGAAAATTATATTGCGCCTATTACGCCACTGTATATAAAGCGGGTGAGCGTAGATAAGTAAAGGCTCTTCGAGTTGTCGTAGCACGGGTTCCAGCTTTTTGGCCCTCTGGTTCAACTGAACAGCGTTAGTTTGAACGTGTTTTATAAAATAATTGTTAACCACGTTGCTTAGAAATCGAGCCTGTTGTGTTGATTTTTTTTGTGGGCACAGAGGAGATTGAATACGTTGTTTGATAATTGAATTTGCTTGTTTTAAATTTTCACCCAAGCGCTGATAATGCCAGAGCAATTCGCCACCATCGCCAAAACGAAGCCTTCCTAAATGTTGTTCTATTTTGCTGGTTTGTTGTTTCGTGAATGAGCGCTGACCAGCTAAAACACAATTAATGAATTCTGAAACTATCACTAGGTCCGGAATAGTTTCAAGTGTTAGCTCTGCTGGATAGTTATCATAGTTTTTACTTCGCCAAAATGAGGAATATTCTTGTTGACCGAGCATTGATTGCCATAGTGTTGTCGGTAGATTTGTTTCCTTTTCTGTAAGAAACTGAGCAAGTTTTCTTCTCAGGTCGTTATCGTTTAGATGCTCTAGGCATGCGGGTCCATGATGCAAAATTTCCAAATCATTGAAGAGTTTTTGTGAAGCACTTGCTACTTTCCCTAATGAACTATTTCTATGAGCAATGACTGCGTGAATTTTGCATTCTCGTAGGCTGAGGAATTCACGAATACTAAGGCTTGCCTGTGGCGGATCTAAAATAAGTTCGCGTTTACTCGGAAAGTTTAAAAGTACGAATGGCTCTGCGGCAATTGCTTTGCGCTCTAGCACATTTTCCAAACGATTTAGATAATCAGCACTTGCTGATTTGTCTTGGTTACAAGCCGCTAACAGGCAAAAAATGTAGCCGAGGACTAAGCTATGATTCATCTCGGTTTTCGTGTGTATAAAGCGATGCCAAGTTCCAGTAAATGTTCGCGAAGTACTTTCTTTTCAGTACGGTTAAGAAAGTTACCTATTTCAACCTCTTCGTTAAGGTGTTTAAGGTATAAGCTTGGCGCGCTCATACGATAACGGCTGATCTCTTTAACCAACGAACTATTACTGCGTTGCCAACGCCATTCGTGCTTTGGAAAGTAAACGCCTTTTTGTAAGATCAGTGAATCAGCTTCGACAATGATAACTTCCTTAAAGCTGAGTTTCCATGAGACGTAGTACATACCAATACCGACAAGAAGTATTTCTAGGCCAGCAAATGGCAAGACCATCCAAGCGCCCATCGCGGTCCAGCCAAGTGCGATGACCATGTTCATTAGAAACATACAAAGCAGAATTTTCTTATTAGTTTGCCACGACATGGAGCGATTAGGGGTAATAAGTAATCGTTTTCCGCCGTTACTTTTTTGCGCTTCTACCATACGGCAATATTAACAAATACAAGTAGTGATTAGCTAATGCTAAACTAATACAAATTTTGGAGAGCAATCATGACTGATTCTAGTAGCGCTATTGGTGCAATTGAATGGCGCGATTTAACCGTAAAAGATGCAACTGCGATCAGTGATTTCTACACTAATGTCGTAGGCTGGGATAAGCAAGCAGTGTCGATGGGTGAGTACGATGACTATAATATGAACGCTCCCGGCAGTGGGCGAACGGTTGCTGGTATTTGCCATGCGAGGGGGGATAACGCAAGTTTGCCGCCTCAGTGGCTAATGTATGTGCGAGTAGAGAATTCGACTATGAGTGCCGAAAAGGTTGTTGAGTTAGGCGGCAGTATTATTAAAGGCCCTACAACAATGGGAAACGAAACTTACTTTGTGATTCGAGACCCTGAAGGAGCGGTATTAGCTATTTATTCTTGAGCGATCTCTACAAAAGTTTTGCAGAGATTATTTAGATTAAATCAGAGGCACCTTAGCTAAATAAAAAACTAAACTCGAGTGCCCATCCAACTAACCATTTCAGCAAAGATATCTAGCTGCTCCGGCTCATTAAAAATTTCGTGGAATAGCCCGTCATAGATACATAATTCTTTATCTTTCGACGAGACCGAATTGTGTAAAAATTCAGAGCCTTCAGGAGCAGTCATTACATCGGCTGAGCCATGCATAATCCTTAGCGGTAGAGAAATGCGCTGAGCATTATCTTTACATTCTTGCATAGCGTTGGTCATGCTCACTAGAAACTGCGCAGAGAGCTTATCCTTACTTATTAGCGGGTCAGCCATGTATTTTTCCACCACCTCAGGATCTCGGCTTACCGCCGATGCATCAAGTGCAAGCATTTTCGCTTTGGGGAATAGTTTAGCAATGCTTTTGATAATGACTACTTGCCATGCTGGAGGTTCTTGTGGACTTTGTATTGCTGCACCAGAGAGCATTGCTGCTTGAAATTTTTCTTGATGATTGAGTAATAATCTCGTCGCAATCAGGCCGCCCATGCTGTGGCCAAGTAAGACGATAGGCGTGTTGGGGTTTAGTGCTTGGCTTCGTTTAAATAACTCAAGGGCTGCGGTTTCAAACACATCGAAACTGTCTACATGGCCACGTAGGCCTTTTGATTTTCCATGGCAAGGAAGGTCCATCGAGCTAAGCGAATAGCCAGCATTATTAAGATACTGGGCTAAGTGTTGGTAGCGTTGACAATGTTCGCCAAGCCCGTGAATTAGCATGACGGTCGCTTTAGTGTCGCCTTCCGCAGGCCAGTGTCGAAAGTAGAGTTCGTTATTGCTTTTTTCGCTGGCTTTTGTCATATGCTTTTCGGGTTTAGTGTCCAGCAAAAAGGAACGAGCTTTTTGCGTGAACTTGAGTTGTTAATAATGAATGATCTCGGCTTTCTACGCCCTGATTAAACTGGCGCTGTATCGCGCTAATATCACTACTGCGATCAGCGTAGCGCAATACCATGACTACCTTTTGTACGTCATCTAGAAGCGTATCTACAATATGCTGCTCGAAGCGAATATTATTAAACGATGGATCAATTTCTTTTAGACGAGCGGCTTCATCGAATACGGCAAACAACTCGTCCATTTTCTGTACGGGTTGTTCCATTAGTGCGTTGCAAACATCCCACTGTTCAGCAAGAATTAAGTCATTCCATAAGTATTTACTTAGTTTTGCAGCGGATTTAGGTTCGCTATGATGTAGAGTTAAAAATTGCTCTAGAGCATCGCCTTCTACACCAAGAACGCGACAGATCGTTAGGTAGTCATGAAAACGTTCTGGCTCACGAATATCTAAATAGTGATCAAGTACTTCACGCTTTTTTGCTTCTAAGCGGTTTTTCGCGCCTGGGAATTCAAGCGCTAGTTCGCCCCAGCCGTTCAAACAATGAGACAAGCGTGCACCATAAAAGGCATAAGGGTCATCGTCTAGAGCATGATCAAAAAAGTATTCGTAAAACTTGAGCGCATTTAAATAGTCGCCTGCCTTGTGAGCAAGTTGCGCGTCTTCCAACACTTGGATGATTTGAGGTTTGTCCATCTGCGTTTGAGCCCTAGATCATTCCTAATTCAAGTTTCGCTTCCTCTGACATATTCGCCATTGTCCAAGGAGGTTCGAAGGTCAGTTCAACACGGGCATCAGACACTCCAACGACACTTTTAACCGCATTTTCGACGAAGCCGGGAAAGGTTTCAGCGACAGGGCAACCAGGAGCGGTAAGTGTCATGCTTACATCCACGAAGTAGTTGTCGTCCACTTTAAAATCGTAGATCAAACCTAGATCGTAAATGTTTACTGGAATTTCTGGGTCATAAACGGTGCGCAATGCATCGATAATATCGGGACCAAGCTCTTCAGGTGTACGTTGACGGTTTGAAGAAACAGCGGGCTTGTCGTCGCTTTTTTTAGCGGGAACAATGTATGGGGTAAGAGTATCGTTCATAACGTTTACCTTATAAAAATTATCGTAACATTGATACGGCTTTATTTACCGCAGCAACCAAGGCATCGATGTCTGCCTTATTGTTGTAAAAAGCCAATGATGCACGTGTTGTGGCGTTCACACCGAAGAACTCCATAACCGGCATCGCGCAGTGATGACCAACACGAATGGCTACGCCTTGTGAGTCGAGTAATGTGCCAAGATCTGATGCATGAACGCCGTCAATTTCAAATGAGATAATACTTGCTTTCTTAGCTGCGGTACCGATGATGCGTAAGCCTTCAATCGCTAACATTTTTTCGGTGGCGTATTCTAATAAATTGTGCTCGTACTCGGCGATGGCGGCAATGCCGATGTTGTCTACGTAGTCTAAGCCTGCGGCGAGGCCTATTGCGCCCGCAATATTTGGTGTGCCCGCTTCAAACTTATACGGTAGCTCATTGAACTCGGTGCCTGAAAAGCTCACTACTTTGATCATGTCGCCACCACCTTGATACGGCGGCATTGCATCTAGCAACGCGCGTTTTCCGTAAAGCACGCCAATGCCGGTTGGTGAGAAAATCTTGTGTCCCGAGAACGCATAGAAATCACAATCTAACGCTTGAACATCAACCTCAGTATGTGCGATTGCTTGTGCACCGTCGACTAACACTTTAGCGCCAACGGCGTGCGCAGCGTCGATCATTTTCTTTAGCGGAGTGATGGTGCCGAGCGCGTTTGATAGCTGTGTAACAGCTAGCAATTTAGTTTTCTCGCTAAGCAGCTTCTCGAATTCATCGTATAGCAACTCGCCTTTATCATTAATTGGAATGACTCTAAGCTTGATGCCAATTTGTTGTTCAAGCATTTGCCAAGGCACAATGTTTGAATGATGCTCCATGGCAGAGATTAGAACTTCGTCACCGGCGCTAAATGAATCTCGTACAAAGCTTTGCGCTATTAAGTTAATCGCTTCGGTGGTGCCGCGCGTGAATATAATTTCAGCCTCGCTTTCGGCATTAATAAATTGTTGAACAGTTTTACGAGCACCTTCAAAACGGTCAGTCGCGCGTTGGCTTAATGTATGAATGCCACGATGTACGTTGGAATTATCGTTTTCGTAGAATTCTTTGATAACGTCGATCACTTGACTGGGCTTTTGTGTTGATGCCCCATTATCTAAGTAGGCTAATTGATGACCCGATACAGTTTGATCAAGCACCGGGAAATCAGCTCGAATGCGCTCCACATCGAAACCCTTACTATTAGCTTTGTTAATGGCTACAACTGTCATAACATTTACCTTTTAAAACTCGTCTTTTAAAGCAATTCTTCCAAGCCGCTTAACAGTTCGCCAGCCAAGACTTGTGTGAGTTCTTGACGTACGCTGTCGACCTCAATACGTTCGATAACCTCATTGGCGAATGCAAAGGTTAAAAGTGCATTAGCTGATTCAGTGTTAATGCCACGCGATTTCAAGTAGAACAACGACACAGGGTCGAGCTGACCCACTGTCGCGCCGTGCGAGCATTTCACATCATCGGCGTAAATTTCAAGCTGAGGCTTGCTGTCGGCTTCAGCGTTCTTGGATAATAACAAATTGTTATTTTGCTGATCGGCATTGGTTAGTTGAGCGTCTTGCGCAACAATAATACGACCGCGAAAGACACTGCGTGAGTAATCGTCTAATACTGTTTTGTAATATTCGTCACTGGTGCAATTGGGAACCACATGATTGACTTGGGTATGATTGTCGATGTGTTGACGACCTTGACCAACAACTAAGCCGTTCATCTCCATATGTGCGCCCTGACCTAACAAATTAGTTTGGATATCATTGCGAGTAACTAAACCGCTTAGGGCAATGTTGTGGTTCTTAACTTGTGAGCTTTTCGCTTGGTTTATAAACACGCCACCCATGTGAAATGCGTCGTTAGATTCTTGCTGAATTTTATAGTGATCGATGTGTGCATTATCGCCGGCAACGATTTCAGTGATCACGTTGTTCAAGTAAACCGTACCGTGTGTGCCGATATGACGTTCTACTATAGTGCACTGCGTATTCGCTTCAGCAACAATTAAATTGCGAGTATGGCTAACCGCGCCAGACGTTTGCGATACGAAAACAACTTCTAAAACGCCTTCGAGAGTTTGACCTGCTTTGAGATTAACGACGTAGCCGTCATGTGCGTACGCAGTGTTTAGAGAGGTAAAACCGTGAGAATTTTGAGGCAAGGTTGAGCCAAAAGAATCTTTAACAATCGAAAGTGAGTCTTTTAGTGATGTAACACAGCCACTAAGGCCAGTAGAGGCGTCAATATCTAGGTGGCCGTCAACAAATACTAAGCGTGGATTAGTTGTATCACTGAGTTCAATGCTTAAGGCTGATGCGGCGCTTAGCGCATAGTCATTACTTTTGAGCGCGCGTAAATTGGTATAACGCCAATCTTCATCGCGCACTCCAGGTAAACCAATCTTTTCAAACTGAGCAAGCGCGGCTGTACGCTGTGCATTCAACCAAGCGACATCAGCGCCGGTAAATGCAATATCAGCGTGAGCGGTTACCCAGCTTTGATTTTCATTTGCAGTGATCATTTAGCTGGCCTCCGCCGTGGCAGCTTCACTATTAGAGAGGCCCTCGATCCAGCTATAGCCTTTTGCCTCAAGTTCGAGTGCTAGAGACTTATCGCCAGATTTTACAATTTGACCATTCGCCAATACGTGGACGTAGTCAGGGACAATGTAATCAAGCAAGCGCTGATAATGCGTTACGAGCACAATAGAACGCTCACTTGAGCGCAAGGCATTAACGCCATGAGAAACGATTTTTAAAGCATCGATATCTAGGCCAGAGTCGGTTTCGTCTAATAGGGCTAATTTTGGCTCGAGCATGGCCATTTGTAGAATTTCATTGCGCTTTTTTTCTCCGCCTGAAAAGCCCTCATTAACTGACCGCTTTAGAAATTCGTGCTTCATTTCAACGAGGTCTGCTTTTTCGCGAATTAACTTTAAGAAGTCACCGGCTTTGATTTCATCTTGGCCGTGATATTTACGCATCGAGTTCATAGCAGCTTTTAACATTGCCATGTTGCTGACCCCTGGAATTTCGACCGGGTATTGGAACGCTAAGAAGATGCCTTCGCAAGCACGCTCATCGGCTTCAAGCTCGAGTAGGTCTTTGCCTAAATATTCGATACTGCCTTGCGTAACCTCGTAACCATCACGGCCTGAGATCACGTTTGATAAAGTACTTTTGCCTGAGCCATTAGGGCCCATGATAGCGTGTACTTCGCCTGGCTTAATTTCCAGGTTAATGCCGTTAAGAATTGCTTTGCCATCAACACTGGCATGTAAATTTGTAACTTTTAACATGTTTCTTTTTACCTTTATTTGGCCCTCACTTAATAATGAAATGGACCTGCGGTACGCTATGCGCGCGCCACTTTATTTTTACTCAGCCTCCGGTTTTAGACAGACCGCAGGCACTTTTACTAAACCTAACCTACCGCTCCCTCGAGAGAAACTTCCAGTAGTTTTTGGGCTTCTACGGCAAACTCCATAGGCAGCTCGCGGAATACGTCTTTACAGAAGCCATTAACAATCATTGATACAGCGGCTTCTTCGTCTAAGCCACGTTGTTTCAAGTAAAATAATTGATCTTCAGAGATCTTTGACGTGGTTGCTTCGTGTTCTAGATTGGCGCTCGGGTTTTGCACTTCCATATAAGGAAAGGTATGCGCGCCGCAACGATCACCCATCAACAATGAATCACATTGTGAGAAATTACGTGCGTTGTCGGCGCCTTTCGCCACTTTAACCAAACCTCGATAGGTATTGTGACCGTGACCCGCAGAGATGCCTTTTGAGATGATAGTGCTAGACGTGTTCTTGCCCATGTGAATCATCTTAGTGCCGGTGTCAGCTTGTTGCTTATTGTGGGTCAACGCAACCGAATAGAACTCGCCGACCGAATTATCACCTTGCAATACACAGCTCGGGTACTTCCAAGTAATGGCTGAGCCGGTTTCTACTTGGGTCCAAGAAATTTTGGAATTGTCGCCTTTACATAACCCTCGTTTAGTCACGAAATTATAGATACCACCTTTACCGTTTTCATCGCCTGGGTACCAGTTTTGTACCGTTGAGTATTTGATTTCAGCGTCTTTGTGCGCGACCAGCTCAACAACTGCTGCGTGTAATTGATTTTCATCGCGTTGAGGTGCGGTACAGCCTTCTAAGTAGCTGACGTATGAACCTTCATCGGCAATGATAAGTGTGCGCTCAAACTGGCCAGTGTTCATTTCATTAATACGGAAGTAGGTCGATAGTTCCATTGGACAGCGAACGCCCTTAGGAATGTAAACAAAGGAACCATCCGAGAAAACGGCGGCATTCAGAGCGGCGTAGTAGTTATCTTTAGTTGGAACCACGCTGCCTAAGTACTGCTTTACAAGCTCAGGGTGCTCTTGCAAGGCTTCAGAGATCGGCATGAAAATTACACCTGCTTTTGACAGAGTTTCGCGAAAAGTGGTGCGAACCGAAACACTATCGAACACCGCATCTACCGCAACGTTGTTCATCATTTTCTGCTCTTCTAGCGGAATGCCTAACTTTTCATACGTTTCCAATAACTTTGGATCAACTTGGTCCAGACTATCAAGTTGGGGCATTTCTTTGGGAGCCGAAAAGTAGGCGATATCTTGGAAATCAATTTTCGGGTAGTCAATGTGCGCCCAATTAGGTTCTGGCATTTTTTGCCATCGACGGAAGGCTTTAAGGCGATACTCAAGCATGAATTCAGGTTCGTCTTTTTTAGCCGAGATACGACGAATCACGTCCTCGTCTAAACCTGGTTCAAACGTGTCTGATTCAATGTCAGTAACAAAGCCTTCTTTGTACTCGCGCTTTACGAGTTCTTTAAGGTCTTTGTTCTTTTCATCTACAACGTTTACTTGTTCATCTACGACTTGGGTTGACATAGCAACTTCCTAATTAACTGCTTATATGAATGGGAATGTCACCAATCGAGGTCACATCTTGTTGGGTGGCCATGGTTTGAACATGGCGGGAGCGTACGAGGTCGCTCAGCATTTTGCTGTCTAAGAATTCAAAAAATTCTTGGCTTAAATTTGTCCAAAGATTGTGTGTTAAGCATGGGTCAGCTTCATTACAGCTACTCCCGCCCCCACAAGCTAAATTGATGTGTTCATCAGCGGCGATTAGAATGTCAGCAAGTGAGATATCTTTATCACTTCGAGCTAACATATAGCCGCCTTTTGCACCGCGCACGGACTTTATTAACTCGGCATTGCGCAAACTTCTGAATAACTGCTCGAGATACGAGAGCGAAATGTTTTGGCGCTCGGCGATGTCAACCAAAGCAATGCGATCGAGCTTGGAATGCAGCGCTAAATCCATCATTGCAGTAACCGCGTATCGGCCTTTTGTGGTTAATTTCATAGGTAAATTATAAACAGGCCTCATAAAACCTGAGTAAATTACTCGGGTTTCGGAGTATAGAGCTCTGAAAGTTAGTTATCAAGCGTGTTTTAGGCGATTTCTAGTATTGCTATTTGTCTGATAATGCATGGTAGTTAGATCAATAGGCATAAAAAACAGCTTGCCTAAGCAAACTGTTTTTCATTTTAACTGCAAAAATCTAATTCGCGGCACCGAAAGTAGATGCTTTAGGTGAGCTACCGCAAATTCAATCCTTGCATGTTATTCATATCGTGTTTGATTACGAACTAGGGATGCGAATTTTTTGGCCGACAAAAATTTTATCTGGATCTTCAATTACTTCACGATTTGCTTCAAAAATCTCAGGATATTTTGAACCGTTGCCCAGCAGTTTAGCCGCGATACCCCAAAGTGTGTCACCACTTTCAATAGTATAGTAGCGAGTATCAGATGAGGCTTCGAACGCCGCGTCCTGTACTTCTTCGGTTTCTTGCTCTCCAGCAGGTTCAGAAACTTTGAGACGCCTAGCAAATACAGCCGACACTCCCTTCATGTTTCCCGCCATAAGTATGGCTTTTTCCTTCGCCTCTGAACTTTCACATTCCTCTCGAAGCACACATGCAGTCTCCTCTTGCATTTCTACTTCTAAATTTTCTACAACAGGATTATTAGCTTCTATAATCCTGTTTGATTTTTTCGGCTGGATATGCGTCATCAATTCCGAATACCTTTTTACCAATATCCGCTGCAAAATCAAAAAGTCCCATCGTTTCTCCCTCCTTTATCAAAGGCTAATCTTAGTTATTACGCAGCACACATTGCGGGTTGCAGCCTGCACTTAGTAGTGTTGTTTTGGCAAGTAGGCGAAATTACTACTATTTCGATACCATAATTTTCGTCCGAAGGCTTGTTGTCGTTGCGCTCGCAACATG
>CAZFVP010000002.1:0-14848 GCA_964522345.1 uncultured Gammaproteobacteria bacterium
GCATGATTAAATACCGCCTTTTACTTACCAGACCATATTCATAGCCTAAATTCATTAGCACTATATTAATCGTAGAAATTCATTTCGTCTTTGGTGCTAATCATCGCTAGACGTAGAGGCTCATTATCATCTTGAACCCAAGCTCGATTATTTTATGTGCTCCTGTATCATCAAGCTAAAATAACCAATAGATCAATGACATGAGTTTAATTCTGACCTTGAACGCCGGCAGTTCTTCCATTAAGTATTCTGTATACAGGCAAGACAACAATGAACCCAACGAACTCATAGTGGGTCAAGTTGAAAACTTAGGCCCTGCTGCCAAACTCTCGATTACTATTAGTGGTAAAAAAACAAACGCTGATATTGGGGCGGCCGATCATGCGCTCGCAGTAAAGGCTATTCTTAAAGCATTAGAGCCGCATTTACAGAATGAAACGGTTATCGGCGTTGGCCATCGAGTAGTTCATGGTGGTGTTGAATTTGATCAACCTACTTTGTTAACCGAAGATGTTATAGAGAGATTAACTGCGTTAACGCCACTTGCACCCTTGCACCAGCCTCATAACCTAGCGTGCATTCACGCAGCAATTGCTACCTTTCCACACGCCGCACAAGTCGCCTGTTTTGACACCGCGTTTCATAGAGGTCAACCTTGGGTTAATGACACTTTTGCCATTCCTAAAAAATTCTACCAAAAAGGCGTACGCCGATATGGTTTTCATGGTTTATCGTACGACTTCATTAGTAATGAGCTAGATCTAACTCACCCTGATATTTCCGATTCCAAAGTAATTATTGCCCACCTCGGCAACGGTGCTTCTATGTGTGCAATTGATAAAGGCAAGAGCGTCGGGTCAACAATGGGTTTTTCAGCACTTGATGGTTTGCCGATGGGCACGCGCTGCGGTCAATTAGACCCGGGTGTACTTTTATACTTTATGGATCAAGGCAGAAGCAGCGCTGAAATCAGCCGTATCCTTTACAAAGAAAGTGGTATGAAGGGTCTCTCAGGCATTACATCAGATATGCGCGAATTACTCTCGAGTGATGCTGAAGATGCAAAAAAAGCAATCGACTACTACGTATTTCGTATCCAACGTGAGGTTGGAGCAATGGCCGCTATTCTCGGTGGCTTAGATGCTCTAGTGTTTTGTGGAGGCATTGGTGAAAATGCGAGTCAAATTCGTGCAAGAGTTGTTGAAAATTTAGGTTTCATGGGCCTAAATATTAACGCTGAAGCAAACAATAACAATGAAATCAACATTCACTCTGGGCCAACACCAATTTTAGTGATCAAAACTGATGAAGAACGCATTATCGCTAGAGCCGTTGACGCTCTAACCAAGTAAGCATTGACTACGGTACAACTATTTCAGAAGCCTATCCGGTTAGCGTGCAAGGCGAGCCCTCTCGCCACTGCTGTGGCCCTGTCGCCCTCGACTATTTTTGCCGTATTAAAGTTAGCCACTACTTTGTCATGAAGATGTTTAATGCCCATGCTACCGCCAGTAACATAAACAGTATCAATTAGATTCTTCTTTAAACCAGCTAACTCGATCGCGCGATATGCATTGCTAATAATTTCATCACACATGTTGTCGATGAGTGTGTTAAAGCTTTCTTTGGCAAGTTCAATACTAAGTTCTTGTTCGAGAAAGTCTAAATTTAAGTCTGCTGTGTTATTGTCACTGTACGCTTTTTTCATGCCCTCGACCTCGGCCAGCACATTGTGTACTTGACGCGAGCTTACTAGGGAAATAAACCGTTCAATTAACTCAGGGTTAAACACTTGTGGGCTAATCTCCTTAAGTGCATTGAGTACTTTGCGATCGTAAAGCAAATCAATTTTGTGCCATGATGATGCATTTAAATAGTAATGATTAGGAACCTCTAATTGCTCGCGGCGTTTAAATCGTTCTTTATAGCCAAATAAAGGCATTGCTAAATTCAACGCGACGGTTTTATCGAAATCGTTACCCCCAATATGCACACCACAGTTAGAAATAACCTCAGCATCGCCATCGGCAAATTTCACCACCGAAAAGTCAGAAGTGCCGGCGCCAATATCAATTACCAGTACTAATTCTTCGTTCTCTATAGTTACGCCATAATTAAACGCCGCGGCGATTGGTTCAAGTTGAAACTCAACGTTTTTAACGCCTAAACCTTCAATGATTTCTCTAAGAGATGTTTCGGCCTTAGCATCGGCAGACGGGTCATAATCAACAAAATGAACCGGTCGCCCAACAACAAGATTCTCAATTGGCTGCTGCAAAGCCTCCTCAGCACGGCTAATGACAATGCTTATGTATTGTTCAATTATATTTTTTACTTTGTATCGATTGCGCTTGATCTGTATTTCGTGATCTAAGGTCGAGGTTCCGAGTGCGCTTTTAAACGAGCGTAGAAACCGCCCTTTATCTCCGAAGTAATAGCGATCATAGGCATCGTCACCTATATAGGTGACGTCATCTTCAAAGTCAAAGAAGAACGTACTGGGTATTGAAGCATTGCCTTGATCAAGTCCAAGCACATCGGTCTTAAGACCATCGCTGATCGCTACCGACGAGTTGGCCGTGCCAAAATCTAAGCCCAGTGACTTCATTAAACCGCAACTATTTATCAACAACTATTTAGAACAGCGACTCTTATCGGCCTACGACACCACGAGCGACAATCTCTTTCATAATTTCAGAACTTCCAGCATAAATAGTTTGCACGCGAGCATCGCGATAATAGCGTGAAATTGGATATTCGTCGGTATAGCCATATCCACCAAACAACTGAAGGCACTCGTTTACTGCGCGAAGTTGCATTTCCGTTGTCGCATATTTAACCACCGCAGCATCTTCAACCGTCATCTCACCACGATCGAATTTGCCCATGTATTTTTCAACCAACGCTTGGCAAAGCTCTAGCTCGATCTTAATCTCCGCGAGTTTAAAACGTGTATTTTGAAATTGACTTACTTTTTGACCAAAAGCCTTGCGCTCAGTTACGTATTCCGCCGTAAGCTCTAAGGCACCTCGAGTATGACCTAGAGCCTGCATTGCACAGCCAAGGCGCTCTCGAGGCAGTTCTTCCATCATATAGATAAAGCCACGACCTTCTTGGCCTAATAGAGCGTCTGCGGGTAGCCTTATATCCGAAAAAAACAACTCAGCGGTATCACTACTATGCTGCCCCATCTTCTCTATCTTCTTGCCGGTAGAGAAACCAGGAAGGCTAGTATCCACCATAAACAATGATACGCCTTTGGCTCCGGCGCTTGGGTCAGTTTTAGCCGCAACGATTACCATGTCGGCGTGTATACCGTTAGTTATAAAGACCTTTGAACCGTTAAGTACATACTCGTCTCCATCTTTAACCGCTTTTGAGCGGAGAGCGGCAAGGTCGCTACCAGCACTCGGTTCTGTCATCCCTAGGGCCGTAACAATTTCACCTGTCACCATGCCGGGCAACCATCTTTCACGTTGCTCTTGAGACCCTATATTATCGATATACGGCGCCACGATGTTAGCGTGAATATTATAACCAGTGGCAAGAGAGTGGTACCCCGCAGCACACATCTCTTCTTGAACCATCATGGCAACATCAAGGCTGGTGTTGGCAGCCCCGTATTGCTCGTCCATATCCACTAGTAAAATTCCGGCATTACCCATCGTACGCCAGAAGTCCTTTGGCATTACATGGTCATGCTCCCATTGCTCGTAGTTTGGCTCTACTTCTTCTTTTAAGAAGCGTTGAACCATGTCACGAAACAAATCTAATTCTTCATCTTGGTGGTGCGTCATATCAATCTCTGGGCATTTTAGGTTGTCCGTTCTTCCTTACTAAAAGGTAGAACGTGTTAATCATCTTTCCACGATTTATAAAATTCGGGCATATTTTTCGAAGCACGCTGACTAAAAGCCGGTGCTCTTTTTTCGAGAAAGGACTGTACACCTTCTTTGCCATCATTCCTACTCACATGAAGCATTGAGAGTGAATCTACGATATGCGCACCCATTGGATGGTCTAAAGCGCTGTTCCTGTACATCATCTGTCTAGTAAGTGTGATCGCTACCGGGCTATGCTGAGTAATCTTTCGTGCTATATCATACGCAGCATCAAGCAACTCATCGGCTGGCAATACTGATTTAACAAAACGAGCTTGATGAGCCTCATCTGCGTTAATTACATCTCCGCTATAGCACCACTCCAAGGCTTGAGAAATTCCGACAATTCGAGGTAAAAACCATGTAGAACAGGCTTCAGGAGTTATCCCTATCTTATTGAATACAAAGCCGATTCGAGCGTATTCAGAAGCTAAACGGATATCCATCGCGCAAGTCATGGTCGCGCCTATTCCGACTGCAGCACCATTAATGGCTGCGATCACTGGTTTATCACATTGATAAATAGCCAACGTAAGTCGACCGCCAGTATCTCGAACGCCGTCGACAAATTCTGGTGATTCTAAATTTTGACTCAGCTCGTCGATTGTCGGGTTTAGTGACTCGTTTAAAGCAAACACATTATCAGTGTCAAACCCATTATCGGCCTGTTGTAAATCCATGCCAGCACAAAATGCTTTGCCAGCACCGGTAACAATGATTGCTCGAACATTGTCGTCATCGCTGGCTTTGTTAAACGCATCGACTAACTCGTGAGCCATCTCAACGGTAAAGGCATTCATATTGTCAGGCCGATTGAGCGTAATGGTTAAAATAAACTCGTCGATCTCATATTTAATTGTGTTATACATTGTTTTTCCTAAGTAATTTAGTTGCCCTACTTCTGAAGTAGACTGCCTGCGCGGTCTGTGAACTTCTTTTCTTCTGCTTTGTCTTTTAACCGTTCCGCTAAATCAAATGGTACGACAATTCCCTCTTGCATCCCTGGTTGGTCGCGCATAGCCAACATCCAACGCTCTAGATTATCTAAACCATCAATCGAGACACCCGACCACTTATAAGTTCTAACCCAGCACCAATTAGCGATATCGGCGATAGAATAGTCATCGGCCAACCATTGATGATCAGCTAAATGCGTATCCAACACCGTAAATAGACGTCGGCATTCGTTTTGATACCGCTCAATCGCGGGCTGAATCTTCTCAGGAAAATAGCGATGAAACACATTCGCTTGACCCATCATCGGGCCAACCCCTCCCATTTGAAACATAAGCCACTGCATAACATTGGCGCGACCTTTCACATCAGTCGGCAATAAGCGCCCAGCTTTTTCGGCGAGATATATCATGATCGCGCCCGACTCAAAGATCGATAAATTATCTACCTCTCGATCAACAATCGCAGGAATACGCCCGTTAGGGCTCTTGTCTAAAAATTCAGCCTGATGCTGCTCCCCTTCGCTGATATTCACGAAGTGCGCTATATAGCCCATCTCTAAGGCTTCTAGGGTGCACGACGCTTTGTGGCCATTGGGTGTTGGCGCGGTGTATAGGTCAATCATACCTACCTCCTAAACAGCTAAACTTGGACGATCAGCTAAATCGCTGCGCCAACGAATCAGGTTTGTTTGATGTTCTTGCGGCGTCACCTTCACGATACGTGCGAAATCTACCGCAACAACGGCCGAGATATCGGCATTAGAAAAACGGTCGATCGCGACAAACTCACGCCCTTCAAGATGCGCATCTAACTTGTTAAAAAACGCGTTCAATCGGGCTAACCCACGTTCTGCCAATTCTGGAATTTGATCATAATTCGTATCGCCGGTAATCGCTCTTCCTTTCATCATCGGCGACGAGTTACGCAGCGCTTCAGCGACGGCATAGAGGCCTTCAAATTCTATTTTTGAATTCCAAGACGCAACTAAACCTTTTTCAGCATCTGTAGAACCGAGCAAAGGAGGATTAGGAAATGCACTTTCAAGATAGGCCGCGATGCCCGAGTTCTCGGTTAAAAGTGTGCCATCATCTAATTTAAGAACCGGTACAGTACAGGAAGGATTTACCAATTTAAATTCGTCCGAGAGCTGCTCTGCCTTCATCAGGTCGACGTTGACAACCTCGTGTGGGGCTTGTTTTTCATTAAGAAAAATTCGTGCTCTTCTCGGGCTAGGTGCGGTTATGCAATCATAAAAAATCATCTGTATTCTCCTGCTAGTAAAGACCAGCTAAACGCTGCTTTATAATGTCATCTGCTTCACGCATGATCGTAGAGATCAATTCGTCCACGGTCGGTATGTCGTTGACCAGCCCGGCAACCATTCCGCAAGACCACGCGCCAGCGTCCATATCGCCGGTTTGCATAATTTTAGGGTATACGCCAGCGACCTCTTCAATGATATCTTCAAATTTAAGATCAGCACCCAATTTAGCCTCTTTCTCAAGAAGACGTTCAACTGCGGGGTTATTCAACACACGCTCGGTGTTACGTAGAGGGCGCATTACTAGCCGAGTGTCTAACTCCGACGCTTCGACAATGGCGTCTTTCACGTTTTGATGCACTGGCGCCTCTTTGGTGGCAATAAAGCGAGTGCCCATATTGATACCGTCGGCTCCCATTGATAACGCACCAACCAAACTGCGCGCATCGGCCATGCCGCCAGATGCGACAAAAGGGATATCAAGTTCATCAGCTGCACGCGGTAGTAAAATAAAGTTAGGTATATCATCTTCGCCGGGGTGGCCGCCACACTCAAAGCCATCAACAGATACTGCATCACAACCAATCGATTGTGCTTTTAAGGCGTGGCGCACAGCAGTACATTTATGAATCACCTTTACCTCAGCCTCTTTTAACATTGGCAACCATTTTGCTGGATTGTTACCCGCTGTTTCGACAACGGTTACACCGCTCTCAATAATCACTTCAAACAAGCTGCCATAATCTGGAGGTGTTAGTGTAGGCAAGAACGTCATGTTGACACCAAACGGCTTGTCGGTCATGGTTTTACAACGCTCAATTTCAGCTTTCAACTTTTCCGGCGTGCCTTGTGTAAGCCCGGTGATAATGCCCAAGCCTCCGGCGTTTGAAACTGCCGCTGCGAGCTCAGCCAAACCAACGAAATGCATGCCGCCTTGAATGATTGGATGTTGAATGTTAAACAATTCGGTTATACGAGTTTTCATTTTGAAATCCTATTAATTATTTTCGTGGGCTTATTTATTCGATTGCCCATCATCGACTTTGACTATGGTACCTGTGACACATTCAGATGCAGGGGAGCTAAGAAACAACAAGGTACTATCTAGCTGTGGCGGGTAGCCAATTCGCTTTCGAGGGAAGTAACCCGCTAGATCACCCATGCGCTCTATCATGCCATCAACCATTTCTGACGCGAACACACCGGGAGCAATTCCGTTTACATTTATATTAAACTTCGCCCATTCGACCGACAACGCTTCTGTCATGCGTGCAATCGCGGCTTTACTAACGGAATACAAAGCCGCACCGTTTCCGTCATATTGATAGGCTGCCATGCTTGCTATGTTGATAATTCGGCCGGGCTTTTTGTCGGCAATCAATCGCTTAGCCACTTCTTGGCTCAATATAAACGGGCCACGCACATTCGTATCTAGAACCCGGTCAATCAAACTGACATCCATCTTTGTCGCTAACTGAGCATCGGGTACTCCAGCGTTATTTACTAATATTGTGACCACTCCTAACGATTGCTCAATATCAGCAACGACCGACACAATCGCATCCGCGTCTGTCATATCAAGCACAAAAGAAACGCACTCGCCACCCTCTTCTTTGATCAATGCTTCTAGCTCACTTAAGCGCTCTTGGCGCCGGCCCGCAATGGCAACTCTTGCGCCAGCCGCGGCTAACACTCTGGAAAAGTGCCAGCCTAAGCCGGAAGTAGCACCTGTAACGAAGGCCACCTTACCGTCTAGATCATGCGAATTATTGGGGAATGGAAAATCCTGCATACTGTTCTCATTGATTTTTAGAAATTTTCATCGATGTTAAACGCGTTTGAGTGGTTTTTTTGTCTAATACTACCGTACGAATTTAAAACAATTCGATTTGGTTGCTGGTGATAGCATCAAAGTCATATCCGACAAAAGGCAAAACAGCGTCTGCGATAGGTTTTATCTGTTTTTCTATATAGTGATCATAGTCTAACTGACTGGAATGATATTCCACCGGTTCTGGGCCGTTGGTAGTCATCACATAGCTAATCCAACCCTTATTTTGATAGCGTAACGACTTACCCGACTCTTGGTTTAGTTGGTCCGCCAGTCGCGCAGCACGCACATGTGGAGGGACGTTCTTTACATATAGCTGTAGCTTGCGTCGTAACTGTTTCCGGTAGCTCAGTTTGTCATCGCATTTACCGGCTAAGGTGTCTTTAACCACAGTTTTCACAAACTCGGTCGGGTCGCGATCATGAAACACATGTTCAAAGAGTTCTGCTTGAAATTCCTTAGCGAGCACAGTCCAATCAGTTCTAACGTTTTCTAGGCCTTTAAATACAATCCTCTCTGCCTGCGTATCTGGGTCAACAATAAGCCCTGCATATCTTTTTTTACTACCCGCCTCCGAGCCTCTAATCGTAGGCATTAAAAAACGGCTAAAATGTGTTTCAAACTCCATCTCTAGCAAACAATCAAGCTGATATTCTTTCTCCAACGTTTCCTTCCATCGTTGATTTATAAGCTCGACTAAGTCATCGCCGATTTTAGTACATTGCTCCGAATCAAATTTATCATCAAGAGAAACAAAGGTTGAGTCCGTATCCCCGTAGATTACGTCATAACCCTGCTCTTCGATCCACTTACTAGTGGTTTGCATTATTTCATGTCCACGCATCGTGATCGAACTGGCCAAACGAGTGTCATAGAAGCGACAACCGCCAGACCCAAGCACACCATAAAAAGAATTCATTAGGATCTTTATTGCTTGAGACCGAACTTTATCTTTATCACGCTTAGCTTGATCTCTCTGAGCCCAAAGGTCAGTGATAATTTGCGGTAAGTAGTGCTTTTCTCGATCAAAAGTACCACCTCTAAACCCTGGAATACTATTCTCTGGCGCTGCTAAACCTTCGATAAGTCCCATTGGGTCAATTTTAAATGTTCTAATAATTGACGGGTACAAACTCTTAAAATCTAGTACAAGTACATTACGATACAAGCCGGGTATCGAATCCATCACATAGCCGCCTGGGCTAGCCAAGCCTCCGCTTTGGGGCAAATTAGGCGCTACATACCCACCTCGGTGCAGCCGAGGTAGATAGAGGTTAGTGAACGCCGCCACCGATCCGCCAGCTCGGTCCATTTCTAAGCCAGTGATTTTACTTCTTAGAATCAAATAATCAATAATTTCTGTTTTTTTGAAGATATCGAGCACTAAGTTGCAGTCTTCCAAGTTGTAGGCTGCTAAGACCAGTTTATTATGGTGAAAATTATGTACAATTTCGGCAACCCTATCATCAACTCCTTGCTCAACTTTTTTACCTCGGCCTAACAATGTTTGAGCGACATTCTCCAGTGAGAAACTCGGAAACATCCAAGTAGCTGACTTTAGGGCATCAATTCCATCGATGACAACGCGCCCTGGAATATGAATATAACCTTTACTCGCATCGTTATGATGGTTACGCCAACGAGCCTCACGACTAGCACGCCCCAATCTAAGTTTAATCCTGTGGAGCTCTGCACGTTCAACAAGAATTTTCATGTCAAAGTTGATGACGTTCCAACCGATTATCAGGTCTGGGTCGATCTTTTTTATACGATCACAAAGACCTAATAACAACGTTTTTTCGTCATCAAACCAAAGCAATTCCGTGTCGCGACTCAGCTCTGGCTTACCAATCATAAGGACTTGTGAAACTGAGTTATCAGCGCTTGCAAGACCAATTGAAAATAGCTCTCCATTCATGGCACATTCAATGTCCAAGGAGACTATCGCTAGTGTCGGCTGATAATCTTTACTCTTGATTCTTGCATTTTTAAACTCGGTATAACCCTTACGTTCTATGCGTTCACCAGTGAAAGCAACACCGCCCATTACAAAACGCTCCATTAGGTACCGATCGTGAGCCTTTATATCGGCTTCAAACACATCAATGCCTGCTCGTTTGAGTGAATCTCGAACATGGTATACGTCACTAAGTTTTGCTGCATAAACAGCAGATACGGGTGCTCCAGAAAATGTTTTAAGATCGAGCGGTTTAACCTCAAACGCACCTCGATCAATATCGTTCAGCGACCTTATTGCATTAACAGCGTGCTCTTGCTCAACAAAAAACAGTGGCCTATGATCAGAAACGGTTAATAGTACTGGACCTAAATCGCTTGCTAACCAGTACTCTAAATCAGTTCTTCCATAGCGATTGACACTAGATCGGGTAAGCAAAAAACCGACATGAATATTGGTCATATTAGTTGTCAAATGCCTTATGATCTAAAGATGTGTTGTCCAAAACTTCATGCTACCTTAAGCTGAGTAAAGAATCTTGACCTCTCTTTGGACTCAACTAAATGGTGACAATTGAGTTAGTTAACTCTTTCTAAGCGCTGAGTTGAATTATCGTTGATGGGGTACTTAATAACAATAGATAGACTATGCCTCCCCTACCAGTAAAGGTCTTAACAATTAAAACTCGGTATATACTTATATCCGGTCTGCTGCTTATGAGTGGCGCGTGTCAGGCTAATGATCCCACAAAAGACACAGACCATGCACGCGAACAACAGGAATCTAAAATTACGCAAATTAGTAATTGCCCATTAGTCAGCGATCAAAATTGGTCGGCTCAAATCAAAACCTCGGACAGCGGCGAGTCAACGCTGTACATTAGTGGCGATATTGAATTACCCAGCCCCGGATACTCTGTAGCCTTCGAGGAAATTCCTGCTGATAACAACCTTGAACCAAGTCAACACTTCAATCTAAAAACAGAAACTTTGAGTGGTTTCTATATTCAGGCGGTTACACCAATGACCTTGCAACACACTACCGTGGCGATTGCAGATAAATATCGGGCGATTGTCATTAGTTGCGATGGAAAAACTCTTGCCACTATTAACGACGTTACCCAAAACAAATGAAACGCTGCTCTGTTAGCCGATATTAAGTCGCATTAACTATTTCTAAACTCGCCGGCTGGATAGGCATCGCAGCCTAGCTTAGAGTATTCGGCAGGATTCCAAAAGTCGCTCGATTGGTAACCATGAAGGAATAAGGCTGCATAGGCTTCACACCTTTCACGTTGGTCGGTAATAACATCATCGACTGGTAGCTTAGCTTTAATATCCGCTACGTTGTTTCTCACCTCTTGCATGCGACGACCACCGTCGGCATCTGTATCGAGCAACAGGACATTATTGCCAGTTTGGCTCCAAGCAGACCACATTGTTTGTTCGCCGCTATAACCTTTTCCGGGGTTGCCGTTATGAGCGAATTCAGCCCAATAATCCATCATTGATAAGGATAGTGTTTTTCGGCCAGGAGCATTGTTTCTATCCAGTAAAGGCCCGAGAGGAAGACCGCCCTCGAAATCGCCAAAAACAAAACTAATTTCCAAACCATGTCCTGCTCCGATTAAATTCGGTAGATCGACTAATATATTCGACGGCGATTCGTCCCAATCAAAACGATAGGCAAATACACTTGGTGCATCTGTGTTACTGATAATTTTGGCCGGCTCATCAACCGCTCCTGCTTTCCAGTTGTCAGAGACGTATTCAGAAACACGATTATAATAAGCGTTGTTTTTTGGCCTTGGCAACACGCCAAAAAGATTATCAACATACCGAGGGTTCCTTGCCATAAAGAGCTTTTGCTCATCACGGTTTGTGCCTAGTATTAACGGCACACTGTTATAGTTTTGAGGCGATTTAAATAATTCAAGCGTTGAAGTTTTGGGTAAGACATAGCCATCGCGTAATACTCTTGCAACCTGTATATAGGTTGAAGCGGAACTGTTATTTGATGCGAGTGTCATCAGCTTTTCAGGCGTTACTTTTCGCATAATTGCTAATAGTTTTTCTGCCTCAATATCGGTAATCATGCGCCGAATTTCTTCTTTGCTTTTCTCTGGATTAAGGTCTGACAAAACCAATGAAATCAACCCATTAGAACTATTTTTTAATCCTGAAACTGGATCAGAGAGTTTTCTATCATCAAAATCTTCAGCAAGTGTTAATACGGTAGTATCGGGCGTACCGCTTTGAGAAATAGCTCGATGAAACAAACCCTTAGCCAATGGCGAGGCCAGCATAGAATAGACGTTACGCCCACCAGCAGACTCACCAAATATAGTCACGTTATCAGGGTTGCCTCCAAATTGAGCAATATTTTGTTGTACCCATTTCAAACCTTGAATAATGTCTAAGGTACCGAAATTACCAGACGCATCTTCAAGGTTCGTCGATGTCGCCCGTATCGAGTCATGACTAAACCAACCTAACATTCCTACTCGATAGTTAATCGTCACGACGACGACGTCTTTTTCGCCAGCAAGGTGATGACCTTGAAACACCTTACCAGAGCCAGAATCATTACCACCACCATGAATCCAATACATTACTGGTAACTTCTTGTCTGAATTAAAAGCAGACTTAGGTGCCCAAATATTTAAACTCAAACAATCTTCATCGCCGACCACCTGCCCTTCTTCAACATCGACACCTGCTAGAGGCCCTGAAAACTGGACGCAAGGCTCACCATACTTAGTTGCTTCTAAGGTGTCAGCCCAGGGCTTTACAGTTTGAGGTGCTTTCCAACGAAGCTCTCCCAAGGGAGCCTCCGCGTATGGAATGCCTAACCAAGCAAACGTATCGTACGAATCGGCAAAACCCACAACCTTACCAGCTTGAGTAGAACGCTCGCTGTTCGCGTCGATCACACGATGCTCGGTGTGATAAAGGCCTGCAATACTTTTCTCAAATAGCTGTGGCGACTTATTAAGCGAAATATAAGTAAAGCCAGAAGCTATGACGACGACAATTAGAATCATTAACCCAAGAACGAATTTCTTTAACATTTTTATCTCTTCTTACTTTTTTAATTGCCATTAAGGCGGTGCTAGCGATTACTTATTATTGAATTTCTTTTAGCGCAGTACGCCTGTCTTTTAACCAACGTTTTTCATGTTTGGTTAGAATTTTAACCGCTGATAAAACCGATAACGCGTTATTTGCCTGACCAGACCTGCCAATAGACAGCAACTGAGTATAATACCAATATTGAAGCGAAAATCCTGCGATCGTTCGCACGAGATTTATCTTATTCATAAATTCGGCCCAACTAGGCAACAGCTGAACCATGTCTTCATAACGTTGTAGCTCTTGAACTCCTTCTAAAAGCTGATTTGGAGCATCCGTATCGACACACATTGGCCGCCCAATACCAATAACGTCGGCGGCGCCATTATCCAACGCGTCTTGCATTACTGATAATTGACGAAAGCCTCCAGTGACCATTAACGGAATCGAAACTTCTGCCTGCATGGCTAAAGCAAAATCGACGAAATACGCTTCGCGCATTAATGTCGATTGAGCAACGTTTTGTGTCTCAACTTGTTCAATTCCCTCCAAGCCTAGCAACTTAGGTTGCTCATAAGTGCCTCCGGATATCTCTATCAAGTCAACCCCCGCGTCTTGCAGCCATCTAGCGACACTAATGCTATTTTCAAATGCGAAGCCTCCTTTTTGAAAATCAGCGCTATTGAGCTTTACTGAAACAGGAAAGTCATCGCCGACTTCCGCCCGAACACGTGCTACCACCTCGAGCAGCAAACGAGATCGGTTTTCTAAATTGCCACCATATTCATCCTCTCTCTGATTCGACCTTGGACTAAGAAATTGAGAAATCAAATAGCCGTGGGCCGCGTGTACTTGAACGCCGGTAAAACCTGTCATTTGAACGACACGAGCACATCGCGCAAAACCCTCGACCACTTGATTGATATCCTTAGAAGTCATTTCTACAGGACACCCGAATTGCCAACCAGGCAAGCCAAGTTTTACCGCTGATGGCGCTTTAGGCGCAGGGTTTACGGCTTTTTGAGTTTGCCGGCCGGCATGATTAATTTGAGCCCAAAAATGGTTACCATTGCTAGTAGCCGACGTCGACCATTGCCTCAAAGCAGCGGTCATTTCAGGACGCGGCTCTCGGTCAATAATCACATTACCAGGCCGCTCGAGATGATCACCATCAATTAATATATTACCGGAGATAAGCAGGCCCGCACCGCCGTCTGACCACCTTTCATATAGCCTAGTCAAATCATCGCTTGGCTCTCCAAGAGGTGTTGCTAAACCCTCAGTCATAGCCGCTTTAGCTAAACGATTAGGAAGTACGGCTCCACAAGGAAGGTTAAGAGGATCTGAGAGTTTAATATTCATGATTGACGCTTATGGTTAATGCACACCGACATGGCAGTTACTGGACAAACGAATGCTTCCGAACATCAATGCAGGACGACATTAATTTTGGCGAATCGATCATAACAATATATTTATCGCACAATGTATTCATATCTCGAAAAAATCCGATTTAATCTACGGAACCTCTTCGGATCAGGTATTAAGAGTACGCCTATTTTTCGCACTGAGGAGAGCTTCATTTGAACAACGATATTAAAATGCAAATGAGAATAATTAGCATTTACATTTCTGTTGATAGATGATAGATTTAGTTTATTAGTAGATCTGGTTAAGTTAAATAGATATCACATGTTCGTTTGTTTATGTAAAGCGGTAACCGACCATCAAATAAGAGATGCCGTCGACACTGGCGTAAGCTCTTTTGAGGATATGCAGTCTCACCTTTCAGTTAGCACTGTTTGTGGCGGTTGCGCATGTGAGGTGAAGCGTGTTATCGAACAAAAGCTTAAAAGTGAGCTGAGTTCACGTGCACCTATGAATAGTCTT
>CAZFVP010000002.1:14948-23177 GCA_964522345.1 uncultured Gammaproteobacteria bacterium
TATCGAACAAAAGCTTAAAAGTGAGCTGAGTTCACGTGCACCTATGAATAGTCTTAGCCAAAGAGTCCGAGTTTAACGAGCGAATATATCTAATCGCTAACGAGACTTACATTCGTCGTGGCTCGTCACCCAATGACTTATTACATGAGGCAAGATAATCTATCGCTTAAAATAATTTGTTTTGAGACAACCGCAAGTTTGATTTTAGGTTAAAGTTTCTAGTAAATCGCGCTCCCCCCAAAACAGCAGCGAATATTGAAAAGCCATGCGAATAATAACGACATGGCTTTTTTTGTGCATCGAACTGACCTACCCGAGTAAATTCCTTTAAAGGTTAATCAGGTAGAACAGTTGCGGTATTTAAATACTACGGTTTCTTGAACAATAAAGTGAATCGATCACTATTACCGGTTACCGACTTACGACCAACCTCAAAACGTAGCTCATCGTCTGGCTTACGATGTAAGTTCGAGTAACCCTCGAACACAAAGCCAGCATCTAACAACTCTTTGATGATAGTTACTGGGTCTGCACGGCGACGATTCTCGCTTGTGATGGGTTCCATATGACGACGCGTATGATCAACTATGCCGTAGACACCACCCTTTTTAAGTGATTTAAAAACAGCATCATTTATATTTTTTCGTCCAGCGGCGTCAAAGTTATGCATATTTCTAAATGTTAAGGCAGCATCAAAACCCTTTTCGCTCAACTTAAACTCATTGATGGTGCGTAGGTTATCTTCACCGTCGGTAACTTCAAATTCAGGTTCAAGAACCTTTATCTCATCTAGACCAGGCATAGGCAATAGAGACGATTTTACACGACCAGTTCCTATTGCCACATAGAGTTCACCTTTGTCACGCAAAGTCGGTGCCAGTAATTTGGTATACCAACCGCCACCAGGAAGCAGCTCAAGCACTTTCATATCTGGAGTGATTCCAAAAAATTCTAACGTTTGAACCGGACGGCGATTGCGGTCACGATCAACTTCAGCTTCAGTACGGATATCAGATTTTAACGCTTCATTAAGTTTAATCGAGAGCTCAGACTCTTGAGCGGTGGCAGTCATTGAGGCGACGAAAGCGCCTAAAAAGAGAATTTTGTTTCGCATTATATTTAAATCCATAAAAAATTTAATTGGTTAGTTTAAAGCATTTAGAAATACATCTAATTGCCATAGGACCAGATTACCATTTAAAATCATTCATAAGATGAAGATGAACACTAATTAGCTGACATGAACAACTCAAGAAACGGACGTTCTTATGGTCTGTTGTCACTCATATTTGCAGCAGTTATTTTCCTAATACTAAATCACATTCCTTTTGGACGCACTCTTCAATGGCCATTTGTAATCATAACCACGTTCATTCATGAAATGGGGCACGGCCTAACAGCTATTTTTACGGGAGGTAGTTTAGTTCAAATAGAGGTATATCAAAACGCATCGGGGTTGGCACGCATTCAGACTATTGGAGGTTGGCGTCAAGCTGCGATTGCCGCTGGAGGTTTGCTTGCACCATCCATTGCAGGTGGTGTATTTATTATTTCAGGAAAAAGTCAGAAAGCATCATCTCGAGTATTTTTAGCCTTCGGAGTGTTTATTTTCGTATGTTGTATTTTATGGGTTAGATCAGTATTTGGACTCTTAATATTACTTCCTACAGCCTTATTATTTTTACTTTTATCTAAAAAAGGCAATACCGCATGGCAACACTTCTTAATTCAATTTATGGGCGTACACATGCTGGTTGACACCTTTACTCGCACTCTCAGGTATTTGTTTTCAACAACGGCTACGGTTGCCGGCCAAGATAGGCACTCAGACACCGCGACAATTGCGCAACACCTAATTGGTGGACACTTATTGTGGGCATGTATCATCGCCCTACTCGCCATATCAATTTTATACTTCAGCTTACGTAAAGCTTATCTTTAATCACGTGCGGAGCCTTCAGTATTCACTTTAACAAATAAGACCGCTGCACTAACGAGACTCTACTACTGCCGGCCGACTCGACTTAGGTGTTCTAAAGCCGCATTGTAATTATAAAACGAATCTGATTGGTGCAACCTTAACTGATCTTTAAGAGCATGTAATTCATTGATGAGTTCGCTCTGTGCATCAGCATACTGGCTTCTTTCAAGCTTGCTAAATTTCTGCAATTTGTCACTTATGTCGAATAAACTGCGATCTAACGAATCAACAGGCTTGATCGAATAAAATCGGTAAAAAGTCTCAAGAGTCGAGCGCATGCTAGCAACAACTAACTTAAGCGTTTCAATATCATTAACCTCGATAGAATAATTTAATGCTAAAAGGCCATCGTCTATCATGATCCAGTCAGTCTTTGCATTGCGTGCGATTGCCAGAGATGGGGTTTCGCAATTGCTAAGATCGTTGTGCGCGAGGTACTCTTTCAGAGATTCGAATACCAATGCTGATGCCGGTTGACCATCAAATTCGATCTCAATTAAACGTGTTAGTAAGTCATCAAATTTTGAATCATTTCTATTTTTAAATACTAAGTTATCAACATCGGCAAGATCAGGAATTGGTTTAGGATTAAACTTCTCGTCGCCGCCTTGGCTACTTAAGAAATGATGACTTATATCCGCATGTCCCGGTTGATCAGATATTTGATCAATAAAAAAACGGTCATTGCGACGCCCAGAAGGATGACATGAGGCACAACTTAAGCCCATACGACCAGCTTGCCCGCCTAATAACCGCGGGCTATTAAAGACCAGGCGCCCTAGACGAAGTCGAGGGTCTTCAGACAATGCGACACATTCAACAGGCTTCTGGCTCAGTGCTTCGAGTTGAGACGCTTGATCGTTAAACCATGCTAACTCGGTGGGCTGCCGAAAATCGGCTGCTTGAGAGTTTAGTGCAAAAAATGCAAGTAAAACAAAGCTTGAAAACTCTGGTATCGCCAGTAATGCTCTAGTCACTTGATCATTTAATAACAATGTCTACGAAGCTGACTCGATCCAACGACGTAACTCTTGTTCTTCCTCGCACCCAAAGTTACAAATCGTTTCGAGTTTGATTAATTGAGCTTGTGCCAAATCCAAACGCCCTATTTCAACATAATATTCGCCGAGGTATTCGTTTGCACCTCGATGATTTGCATCAATATTAAGAGCGGCTTGATAGTATTCAAACGCTTGCGTCATGTTCCCTAGCTTACGATTAGCAAAACCTTGATATGTTAATACGTCAGGATGAGGACCAAATACAATCGCAGACTCTTCTAACGACCTTAAAGCAGAATCATAATCGCCTTGATTAATATGAGATACCGCATCAACGTATAACTTGTTGCCATGCTCCGGTGAAACATCAAAATTCAACCAAGATTGTTGGCTATTACCATCGATTCTTAATAAGGCTCGATCAATTTTAACCTTATCCTTGCAATCGCCGCATGAACTCTTTAGTTCTATTAACGCCTGACGATGCTTATCTACCTTGTCCGGCTTATCTGTTTTTTGATACACAACGCCCAAATAGCCATGAGCTGAGACTAGCTTCTCATCGTACTTGAGTGCTCTTTCAAACGGGCGCTTGGCTTTTTTAAATTTTTCTTGCTCAAATAACGCTAACCCTAGAAAATACTGAGAATTAGCGTGCTTTTTATTCGCGCTTATTACTTTGCGGAAGGCTTTTTCAGCTTTTCGATGCTCTCCACTTTGCATAGCAGCGATACCCTCTTGATACTTAACAACCGGATCAAATTTTGGCGCACTTTGGATCGGGCTACTAAAACCGCCTCCACCGCCACCACCAGAAGCATAGCTCGGAGTTGCCATCATGGACAAACATAACATGCCAATAGCGGCTGCTGATGCGACATTACTCTGAAAAGGTAGAGTCGAAAAAAGTGCCTTGTTGAATTTCATAGGTAGAGCTCCGGGTGCAATGTATTAGTCATTATAGTTTGTCTTCACTTAATCTAGTGCGAAAAAACAGCATAAAAGTTCAAACAGCTAAATTTAAAAACCTTAAAACTCGGCTTCGCCTATAATGACATAAAGATAAATTAGTCGGGCCCGCCGCTATTTCCAAGCCTCAAAACTTTCTATGACAGATTCATATGTAAACTTCGCGAATACAAGCTTTGGCAGTAAGCTAACGTCAATGCTGGGTTTGCCACGCCCCATGATCATCAAGCGTTATGATAGAGACCAAACCCTAATCGATGGGCTTTTGTTGCTAGGGTCGAGCCAAAGTGGCGAATTAAACGCCCCTCTTGATAAATGTTTTGCAAACATGAGCGTGCAAGTACGTGCTCATTCATCAGCTGCACAAAGTTTACATAAAGTGTGGCAATCCGGCGAAAAAGTAAAAGCCTTAGTATTCGACGCAACCAGCTTAGATAGCAGCTCTTCTTCAACCACCTTACATCATTTTTTTAATGACACCGTTCGTTCAGTAGAAACCAATGGCCGTATCGTACTAATTGGTCGGCCTCCCAGTCAGTGCAGTACTCCGAGTAAAGCAATTGCACAACGAGCCTTAGAAGGCCTAAGTCGCTCATTGGCAAAAGAACTTAAAAAAGCAATTGCCGTTCAATTAGTTTATCTAGAAAACGGTGCTGAAGAGCAACTCGAGTCGACGCTTAGATTTCTCCTTTCAACGAAGTCAAGCTATGTGTCGGGGCAAGTAATACAACTATCTAAACCTAACGACAGTAATAGTGTCGGGGCTAACTTTAATTGGTCTAAGCCTCTCATTGGTAAGAAAGTGTTAGTAACCGGAGCCTCTCAAGGTATAGGCGCAGCTATTTCTGAGGTAATGGCAAGAGATGGCGCAGAGTTAATTTGCTTAGATATACCAGAAGCGGAGCTGGCACTTAACGAGATTTCAACTAGGCTGAATGGCCGAGCAATAACATTAGACCTGAGCCGTGGTGATGCAGCTGAACACCTAACCAATGAGGCCAAGAAAGACGGCGGTTGGGACGTCATAGTGCATAATGCAGGTATTACTCGAGACAAGACAATTGCCAATATGAAGCCTGAGCTTTGGTCTTCTGTTGTTAATATAAACTTGTCTAGTCAAGAGCGTATCAATGACGCCCTAGTGTCTTCGGGCGGCTTAAAAAACGGTGGTCGCATTATCTGTGTGTCATCAATATCTGGAATCGCAGGTAATCGCGGCCAGACTAATTATGCGTATTCAAAAGCAGGCGTGATCGGTATGGTAGAAAGCCTTGCTCCTATTCTTGCTGAAAAAAATATAACCATTAATGCCGTCGCTCCGGGCTTTATAGAGACCAAGATGACAGCGGCAATTCCTTTTGGAGTCCGTGAAGCCGGAAGGCGTTTGAACTCGATGAGCCAGGGCGGCTTGCCGATCGACGTGGCTGAAACCATTGCATGGCTTGCTAGCCCAGCATCAGCGGGGCTAACATCTAATGTTATTCGAGTTTGTGGTCAAAGCATACTAGGAGCCTAGGCCAAGGCAGGCTACAGATCAGGAAAGGCTTTCAAAACTTCTCTAGTTAGGTCCCAACGATTAAAACCTTGTTTACCATAATCAAGCCCTCTTCTAACGATGACTAAATCATGTGATGGCACCACAATTACATATTGCCCTCTGTTACCTGCCGTTGAGTATGCATCTGATGGAACGTCTTTTCGATCACTTGGAACTAACCACCATTGAGCCCCATAGAAACCTCCGGCATTTAACGTTGATGGTGCGGGACGGCGGACAAAATCAATCCAGTCTTTTGCAACGAGTTGCTCTCCATTCCAAACACCACCCTGTTGATATAAAAGACCAAAGCGCGCCAAGTCGCGGGCGTTGGTATACATTTGGCTGCTGAAAATAAAGTCACCAAAGCGATCGGTACTAATTAAGCTGTTACGCATACCGATTTTATGCAGTAGCTCTTTATAGGGAAACTGGTGATACGCTTGTTCACTACCAAGAACATTTTTCATCGCCAGTACGGCCAAGAGAGTGTCGTAATTTTCATAATCCCAAAAAGTGCCTGGTTCACGAATAACCCCACGCTTAAGCGCTCCTTTTATAGAGCTTGCACCAGCCCAATAAGAAAGACCAGAGCCTGTGGCGTACTCCATTCCAAAACTATCAACCGGATAAAGCCCACTACTCATGTGCAGCAAATGTCGTAAGGTAATTTCATCACGAGGGTCATCTTCGCTCTCAGCAACTTTTGGTAACCAGTCTAAATTTAGCGGCGCGTCTAACTCCATCTTACCCTGCTCTACTAAGCTGCCGATGAGGCTTGCGGCAATGCTTTTAGCTGTTGACCAGGTACGAGTTCGTGTGGTTAGGTCAATGCCTTCTGCATAACGCTCATGCACAATTTCCCCCTTATGCACGACTATTAAACTTAAGGTATCTTGCTCTTGAGTATCGCGATCAAACGCCCACTTCGAGGCGTTCTTTAATGCACCTTCATCTATATAACTAGGTAAGCTTATGTCCGCTACTAAGTCGCCTTGCGGCCACTCTACTTGTGCAAAGTCCAGCTCACTAGGTGAAAACTTAATCGAAGGCAATTCATCAATGTCCTCGGCAGTCTGTTGAGGCCCAAGAACTACGCAGCCAATGCCATCTCGAAACACCGCACTTACTTGATGCCCATCATCACCTCCTCCAACGGACACCAATTTATTGGGACTGTCTATCACATAATTCCCACCCTTAGCGGTCCCGAGTGGTTCTGCGAGGTAGGCAAGCTCTTGGGCAAAAACCTGCTTAATATTTCTATTAGAAGTAAACAAGCCGTTACAGGTAAGAACGGCTTGCACTCCGTTTCGGATCATTCCTCGATTCGCGGAAAAATAATCAAAACTCTCGACTTGCTGTGCTCCAGAATTCGATACAAGAGTCATGCATAAAGCAAATATGGCCATCTTTTTCATGATCAACCTTCATCGCTATAGGTAATTCTATATATAACCCCGGCTTGATCGTCTGACACTAATATTGAACCATCCGGCATCTCTAAAATATCAACAGGCCGACCCCAATCGCCTTGCTCGAGCAACCAACCGCTTGCAAACAACTCGGGAGCTTGAGGTTTGCCATCGACCAATGTCACTAAATTTATATAATGACCTGCCGCTTCAGAACGATTCCAAGAACCATGATGAGGTATTAATAGTTGGTTTTTAAATTTTGCTGGAAACATGTCGCCTCTATAAAACGCCACTCCCAAAGGCGCCGTATGTGCCGCTAGTTCAAGCGCCGCGTCAGTAAAATCAACACCTTCGGGTATGTCAAACTCTCCATCGCGAAGCCCTTTTCCGTACTCATATGGAAAGCCAAAATGTTGGCCGTCTTTTTCGATTACGTTTAATTCGTCAGGTGGTAAGTCATCATCCCATAAGTCTCGACCATTGTCGGTAAACCAAAGCTGACCAGTTTTAGGATGCCAATCAAACCCCACTGTGTTACGAACACCTTTAGCAACGATTTCTTTACCCGAACCGTCGGCATTAATACGAGTTATAACCGCATAATCATCGCTTGATTCACAGATATTACAAGGCCCGCCAACGGGCAAATACAGCTTACCGTCCGGCCCAAAGCCAATGTATTTCCAACCATGATGAGCATCCGAGGGGTAAGAGTCATTAATCACCACCGGCTTGGTAGGCGATGTCAGCTTGTCTTCTATATTGTCATAGCGAATTACTCTATTAGGTTCCGCGACGTATAAACTCCCATCGCGAAACGCAACGCCATTCGGCATATATAAGCCGCTAGCGATGGTGTGAACGACATCGGCTTTGAAATCATTGTCAGTATCAACTATCGCATACACTGGCCCCTTGCGATCAGGGTCGCCGCGTAAGCCTCGGGTGCCCACAAATAATGTGCCTTGATCTCCCAAAGCCATCGAGCGAGCGCCTTGTACGCCATCAGCATATATCGATATCGCAAAACCTTTCGGAAGCTTGATTTTATCTAGATAATCTTTTGCTTTCGCATTTTCAATTGGATTGCGAACCGCGATTACAGGTTTATCCTGAGCCCGTACATCAACGTCAATTGAAAACACAAGAGCAATAAAACATACATATAGGACAATACGATTCATTATTAATAACCTCGAATTTTAGATCGCCCAATACTAACCTACCCAGGGTTAGCCCAATGTTAACAGCTACTAAATTTGCCTACGTTACGATGACTTACTTTCGTTATATTTTTCACACATCGTATCTATCGCCGCTTGG
>CAZFVP010000002.1:23277-28952 GCA_964522345.1 uncultured Gammaproteobacteria bacterium
TTACGATGACTTACTTTCGTTATATTTTTCACACATCGTATCTATCGCCGCTTGGTCATATTCTCGTAAACCGCTCAAAACTAAGCGTTTTAGGCCAATTCCAATCTGTTTGTCGCCGTCATGCAGGCTAAAATGAAGTTGCGCATTACCTCGTTTGCCCAATACTTCAAGTTCTGTACTACTTAAAGTGATAGTCAAGGTATCGAAGTCCAAGTCATTGAATTTCAAAGACATACTTTCGTATATTACCAAAGGCCTAGTTGGGTTAATCATTACCTTATGCTCTTGCATCAACGGCACTAAGATATGTGGGAAATTTTGCCCCGAAAACACAACGTAATTTCGTATTAATTGCTCTACCCGTTGTGCGTTATCTGAGTGTGCCCCACTATACTTTATGCCCAATACCGCCTTCGAGCGGTCACATATAACATCAAACTCGGTCGGCCCCTGACCCTGACTTGGGTAATTTAGTGATGTGTCGGCTTTGATCAGTTCGCGAAATTGAAAACTCATCGACTCATGCAAACCGTAGCGTTCTAGGGCAATCGCAAATAGCAAATCTCCAGGCACACAAAAACGTTTTGATTGTGTATCGTGAATAGGGTTGAAATCATCGGCAATAAACTTAGCAAAATTATTGCCTTGTTCGGCGCTTACACTAATTTGGTCACCTTGTAACGCCGAATAAAAATCAGATAAAAATTTCATAGTTAGTTTGAAATGGCCCCTTAAATCATAAATAGCAATGGAAAGTTACCCCGATATTTTACCTTAACTGCTAAAATATCGGTCAACAATTAACACACTATTTGGCTCTGCACATGCTGACTAAGGTACTAACAATAAAACTAAATATGGAATTCACAAAATGTTAAGTGGTTTATTCAAACCTGGTTGGCAGAGTGATTCGCCGGAAAAACGAGTCATCGCGATCGATAAAATGAGTAGTCAAGATGATTCAAATCAATCGATCTTCGAAGAGCTAGCTCTCAATGATTCATCCAGCCTTGTGCGTCTCACATGTATAAAAAAAATTCGCAACGCAAAACGGTTATTTAGGGTTTATCAAAACCAGACAGAGCAGACAGTCAAACAAGCAGCAAGCTCGGCATTTTGCAGCTTAATTGGTAGCAGCAGTCCACTCAGCAAAGCAGACTTCGAATCTCTTCTTTCGGAATACAGCGATTCTAGCACTTTAGTCGCGCAACATTGCCCTTACCCTGACCTGAGACTTAGGCTGATAGACAGCTTTAGTCAAAGTGATCGGGCAAGCATTATTGCTGAGGTGAATTATTCTGATACACGTCTTCACATCGCTGAAAGTTTAGTCCAAATAGAAGCACTAGAAAATGCTCGGCGCTATTTAAAGGGCAAGGATAAAAAAGCAGAGAAAGTAATTAGAGCCAAACTTGAGACGCATAGAGCTCAACAAAAACTTGAAAATAGTGTCAACGAGACAGCACTGACCCTTTGTGAGCAAATGGAATTCATCGCCAATCACCCTGAATGGCGATCAGAATTTAAAGACAAATACGAGTTGTATCAACAGCGCTGGAACGCCTTAAAGCTTACGCCAGCCGACGACCTTATTAAACGCTTCGATCACTCAGCCCATATCTCCGAGTCAAAGGTTGAACGGCAAGTTGAACACGAGCAAGCTGAACATAATCAACAAGAGATAAGTGGCAAACTTGAAAAATATTGCAGAGCGTTAGCGCCACTCAGTTTGTCCGAATTGGTAGAAGAACATTTAAGTATTAATACCGTACTTAGCGAGGCTCTAGCAACGTGGTTAGAAAATACTGCTTTGGTCCCGCCTAGCACACTACTATCGACTCGATTCCTTAACGCGCAACAAGCCTTAAGTTCACTTTCCGACCTAATCGAAACTACCTCGCAAGAAGAGATAGACGTAAAAGCCTTAAGATCAAGAATGGCCTCACTAAATTGGCATGAAAGCTATGCACATTTATCAGCGGCAGACGAGGCTAAGGAATTATTAGACAATTTGAGGCAACAAAGTTCAGCACTGAAGAAAGAGCAAAAAGACAGCCTTGACGCACTACATAAAAGAATAAGTAGACTCCTTAGCACGTCAAATAAAGGGGATATTAAAAAAGCCAAGTACGAGCTTTCAGCAACAAACAAGGCAGCTAGTTGTTATTCAGGTAAAGAGCGAAAAATCCTTGATGACCGACTGGAAATGGCTGCTGAAATTGTTTCCAAGATGAACGATTGGCAAAACTTTGCGATTGAGCCTAAGTTAGTCGAGTTATGTGAATCAATGGAGCAACTGGTCGACTCAAAAGCGCATCCAGACAAACTAGCTAAAGAAATTTTAAAGCTGCAAAATACTTGGAAAACACTCGGACATAGCGACATTTCAGATCAACATTGGCAACGTTTTAAAGCGGCAGCAGATCTCGCTTATGCTCCATGTTATGTATTTTTTGAACAGCGCAAGGTTACCCAGAAGAACAACTTAGCCAAAAGGGAGCCTTTAATTGACCAAATGCAAGTCTTATTGAATGACACAAATTGGGACAATACCCCCGACTATAAGTCGATCGAAGTGCGTCTACGCGAAATTAATAACGACTGGCGCAAAGTGAAAGATGTTGGCCGCAAAGCCGGACAAAAACAGTGGGATAAATTGAGCGCGTTAAGAGAATCAATTTACCAAAAACTCGACCCGATATACGACGCCAATATTGAACAAAAAAATCAAATTATTAGGCAAACCATTTCCTTAGCTGAAGGCGAAGTTAATGACGGTTCTATAGATAAATTAAAATTATTCCAAAGCCGCTGGAAACAGGTTGGAATTACTCGCCGGAAGCAAGACCAAGAAGCATGGGGGCGTTTTCGAAGTGCTAGCGACCACGTATTTGATAAAGTGAAAAGTATGCGCAACGAGAGGCGCTCCGTCGACGATAAAAAAATAGCAGCTTATAGAGATATCATTGAACAAATACATTCTCTATCTAAGTCCGCCACAAATCTAGCCGAGTCAGATTTAGAGTTTAATAAACTCTGTGAAAACTACAAATTACTGCCGTTACTACCTAAAACGCTTCCAGACAAATTAGTTGAGAGACTCGAATCAGATTTCCAGCGTGCTGGTGATGTGTATTCCAAGGCGCATGATCGAATTATCCAAGCATCAAAAGACAATACCATCAATAAACTACGTGAAAAAGCGGCCTTATGCACTCGTTTAGAGGCTGTCATTATTGATAAACGAAACGACGAAGCGTCTGATCTTCAACAAAAAATTGAGGCGATTATTGTCGACGATAAGACATTGAATAAGCGCTTTGATACCCGCCTAAAGGCAGCAACGGAAGTCGATAAAACCGCTGCCAATAAAGCGCGAACACTACTGTGCATCGATTTAGAAATTTTGCTAGACCAGGCCAGCCCAGAACAAGACAAAGCCTTGCGAATGCAGGTTCAACTCGAGCGAATGAAAGACACTGGAATTGGCCATTCGTTGACCGAAAAGAATAACGCACTTAAAGAACTGAAACTGGATTGGTTGTGCTTACCTGGGGCAGAACCAACACTACAAAAAAACCTAGACGAGCGTTTTAATAGGTTAATCGCCGCTAGTTAGGTGTCGTTTGCAATTATTATGTTTAAACGTTCTCGAGCGTATTCGAGGTCTGCTAGGTCGCTGGGTTCCAACATCTCGCAATCGTCTTTGATCATGTCCGTTATAGTCGCTGGATAGGCACGACAATCTTCTGGGCGGTCTAAATAGATCTCACAAAGATACCTGTTTGAATCACGGTCTTTTCTAAGCCACGGGCAAAGCTCAATTAATTGATGAGAGCTCGGCTCGAACCAAATCTTTCCATCAACAACATGCGCGGCTATGTCGGGCCGAAAACTTTCCCAAAGTTCGATATCTGCTTTTGATGCAGATAACCGCCCATTGCTGTACTTAATGCAACACTTACCACACGCATTACAGGGTTTCATCGACCAGTTTGCCCGAGCGTCGCCTACATAAAAATATCACCACCGCCGCAACTAACATTTGCACCGCACCATAAAGTAGCACCGTGAATAAGACCATATCGCCAATAACGTTGGATGAACCAACTACCACCGGAAACATCGACGCTTTGATCAACACGCCAAGGTTAACATTACGTACGACGACTTCCATTTGAATCGCAGTCACATCAGCGGTGACCAAACCCAATAGTTTCGGTAGTACCCAACCAGCAATCGTGAGCGCAACAACAAATAAAAGAACAAGTAAAATATTGTCTCCGCCAAACGCATCTGTATCCAAACGGCCAGCACTTGATGAACCAACGATAATCAATAAAATTCCAAATAAGGATGCTCTTATACACCACTTAGAAATAACTTCAGCTTGATTCGGCAACGCTTTTAAAACCATCATGCCTATAACTAAAGGGAGCAATAACGTTAACGCAATATCAGTCACGATTTGACCGGTAGGCATCGAAAAGTTAGCGGGCAAATACTCAACGATTAACACTTCGAGTATAAATGGTGTCGTTACTAAACAAGCTAATGTCGTAATGGCTGTGATCGAAATTGATAATGGACTATTACCCCTAGCCATATAGGTAAAAATATTCGACGTAGTGCCTCCCGGAATTGCAGCAACCAAGGCGAGGCCAACCGCCACACCACCAATAACGCCAATAACATTGATAAATAGATAAGCAACGATTGGTACAAACAGCAGTTGCATAATTGTGCCAATAGTGACCGATTTTGGTGACTTAAGGACGGCGGAAAAATCTGCGAAAGTAAGGGTCGCACCCATTCCCAGCATAGCGAATACTAATTGAAACGCAGCAAACCAATACTCATATGCGATGTAAATTTCACCCATTACTTACCCTTCTTAAAAACTTAATATTATATTTATTGGATGGCAAACGATTTAACCCGATCGCACCTATTCGATTCATTAGCCCTCATAATACGCGAATGATATTTTGGATTAAATCTATTTTCTCGTTCTCCTGATGATAAATTGCATACGCCTTACGCTCAAAAACTGGCGCACCTTTGATATAAAACAACTGACCCTGTTCTACCGCTGCGGCGACAGCTGGCTCGGCTAAGTAAGCACTCCCTCTATTACGCTTCAAATAGTTGAAGGCAATACGCCCTAGCCCTGTGTTTAACCGGCTCACATTCACGTCGGGAAAATGAGTAGCAAATTCGACACCGAAATTAAGGCCCCAATTTACGTTGATAAAACCGTTACTAAACGCCGAAGTAACCGTTTCTCTTCTAAATGAACTAACCAATTTCAGCTGAATATTTTTCAACGGATAAGAAATAAGATTCAAACCTTGCGGAGCATCGTACATAAAGGCAAGGTCCATAGTGCCATTCATAATTCGTTCAAGCATGGTACTAGCGCCATAAGTATCTACCGTGATGGCAAGAGGCAAATCCATTTTGCTTATTTCGGTCAACCAATCTTGTAAACTAATATCCCAAAGCCCCGAAAGACCCCCGATGTTGAGTGTGTGGGCAATATCATCAGGCATCGCGACTTCCTGCCTTGCTCTACCCCAAAGGGTTAAGATGCTTTTTGCGTGTGAAACCAATGCCTCTCCGCTTTTGGTCAAATGAATATTGCTGCGTTCACGCACAAACAATTCAGTACCCAA
>CAZFVP010000002.1:29052-33120 GCA_964522345.1 uncultured Gammaproteobacteria bacterium
TGATGATGAATTCTTCGAACAATACACTAAACATAGTCAAACAATGACTAAACGATCAAAAAATGCTAGACGCAAAATTGAGCAATTGAGTGAAGACCGAGAGCTAAAAAAACGCTTAAGCGAATGTTACCTAGACCCTAAATAATAGAAAGCTTACACAAGAAGCGTCTAGATACCGTGATCCAGGCGTTTACCGTAGCGAGTTGTCGGTCATAGCGCCTATGTAAGAGCCTCGGTGTTATATGTAACGCTCTCTCAATTACGTTTCATATACATTTCTAACACGTCGAACACATCTGGAGCGTCTTTAAGCCGCTTAATAGAATGAAAGACTTCTTTTGCCTCAGGGTAACGCATTTGCAAAAACACTAACCACTGTTTACAACGATTACTGACAAACATTGGGTGCTTATTTTCTGTACTTCGTAAATAATCTGCCACCAACGATAAAACATCACCCCACCGCATAGCCTCAAATGCCGCCCCACTGCCCCGCGCCTGAATTTCCGTTGCTAAGTCTGGAAACGCCATTGCGCCTCTGCCTAACATTAAATCACGGCAACCGCTTTGCTCGAGTGCATTTAACGCATCATCAGAGCTCCAAATTTCACCATTAATAACCACAGGTATACTAATTTTGCCTGATACAGATTTAACTAGCGACCAATAAGCCGGTGGTTTATAACGATCTTCTTTAGTGCGTGCGTGAATTGCGAGCTCATCTGCCCCACCGGTAATGACGTTATCAACGACATCTTCAAGTAAGTCACTATTGCTGAAACCAAGCCTAATCTTAGCAGTAACACGGATGGCAGGATCTACCGAGTCTCTTACGGACTTTATTATCTCACCAACCCGCTCTGGCTCTCTTAACAACACCGAACCACCATCGCTATTGTTCACCGTTTTCGATGGGCAACCAAAATTAATATCTATTCCAAGGGGGCCTAATTTCGCGACACGAGCGGCGTTCAGCCCCATGTACTTTGCGTTTCCACCGAGTAGTTGTACGTAAACAGGAACGCCTGAAGGTGTAACTCCCCCATGTTTTAGTTCGGGAGAAAAGCGATTAAAGACATGATTCGGAACTAATTGCTCTGTTACTCTAACAAACTCAGTCACACAGCGGTCGTAGCCACCAATTTGCGTTAACACGGCCCGCATCTGGGCGTCTACAACCCCTTCCATAGGAGCGAGTAAAATACGCATAGAATTTAATAAATTGGGTGTGAGCGATTGGCGATTGTAACGCCTAGTGAGGCTTATTTCGATATAAGAATCGCATTTTATAACGTAGAATCAAGCAACAATAATAATCAAAATAATTTCAAATTAGAGGTATCTCAATGAGTATGGATTTAGGCGTCAGTGAAAGACTGAAACCCATTTTAGAAAAAGTAAGTAAATTGATGCAGGAAGAAGTCCTCGCGGCAGACGAAGAATTTCACCAAGAGATTGGCAAAACTGGTGACCGATGGGCAATGAATGAGCGCCAAAATGAAATTATTGACTCTTTACAAGCCAAAGCGCGCGAACAAGGCTTATGGAATTTTTGGCTGACCGACTCTGAACGCGGCTATGGTTTAACTACCGTTGAATACGCTCACTTAGCGGAGCAAATGGGTTGGTGTGTATTAGGGCCACAAGTATTTAACTGCTCAGCACCGGACACCGGAAATATGGAAGTTCTAGAGAGATATGGCACTGAAGATCATAAAAAACAATGGCTTGAACCACTTCTTGAAAGTAAAATAAGATCAGCATATTTGATGACAGAGCCTGATGTGGCATCGTCTGATGCAACAAATCTTAAGTTTGAAGCCAAATTAGAAGGCGATGAATATGTTTTCAACGGTGAAAAATACTGGTCATCTGGTGCCGGCGATGAACGTTGCAAAGTTTACATCTTGATGGCTAAAACCGCAGGTGATGAAGCGCCACGGCATGCGCAACACTCGATGTTTGCCCTTGCGGCTGACACGCCCGGCATAGAAGTGCTGCGTGCTATGACAGTATTTGGCCACGATGATGCACCTCACGGGCATATGCACCTCAAGTTTGATAATGTCAGAGTCCCTAAATCTGCGCTTTTACTCGGTGAAGGTCGAGGCTTTGAAGTTAGCCAAGGTCGGTTAGGCCCAGGACGTATTCATCATTGTATGCGCGCTATCGGACAAGCTGAGCGAGCACTGGCATTAATGTGTAAACGCTCCATGTCTCGAGAGGCATTTGGTCGACCACTCGCTAAGCTTGGAGGCAACTACGATATTATCGCCGATTGCCGAATTGGCATTGAACAGGCACGCTTACTATGCCTGAAAGCCGCATGGATGATGGATCAAGGCGACCCACGTGCAGCGGCACCCTGGATTTCACAAATTAAAGTAGTTGCTCCGAATATGGCGCTCAAGGTTATCGATGAAGCAATTCAGATGTTTGGCGGAACAGGTATCTCTCAAGACACGCCATTGGCTGAAATGTACGCCCAAATGCGCACCTTACGCTTCGCTGATGGCCCAGACGCGGTTCATCGTATGCAAGTAGCTCGTAAAGAATTATCGATGTATAGATAAATCTAATAAACGCATTATCTGCCGCCAAGTTTGATTCTATTCATCTTGGCGGCTTTTTAATGCTTCCTTTATTGCCTGTTAATTCTGCGTATTGGCGCTTTTTCATCATGAAGAGACGTTCTGAACGGGCAAATATCTAGCCCTCCTCGCCTAGTATACAAAGCCTGTACGGACAATTTTTTAGGCTTACAAATAGACAGGATGTCGCAATAGATACGCTCCACGCATTGCTCGTGAAATTCATTATGCAAACGAAAAGAGATCAGGTAACGAAGCAAGGCCTCACGATCGATTTGAGAGCCAGTGTAATCGATAACTACACTAGCCCAATCGGGTTGATTGGTAATTAGACAATTCGATTTTAGTAGATGGCTGTGCAACGTCTCTGACACACTTGCTGCGTTAGTTTTAGTCGCAAGGATGTTGGGCGATAGATGAAAGCCATCCATCGAAATATCCGCCTCGTCAATACAATTTCCAGGCAATGCACGTGTCGATAAAGAACTAATATCATCCGGCATAAACAGCTCGACGACTACTTCACCTCCGACAACTTTACTTAAATCTTCAAATAGCCGCTCTTTGATTTGCTCATGAGACGCGCAATTAGACTGATTAAAGCTATTCAAATAAAGTTTGAATGACTTCGATTCAACGATATTCGGGCTTGACGCATCAAACGTAAAACGCCCCAAAGCAACTATAGGTTTACCTTTAGGGTTTAACCAGGAGATTTCATAGGCGTGCCAAACATCAACACCAACAAACGGCTGCACATCAACACAGCCAAGCTCTTGACGGTTTAAGCTGCGCGGTATTGTTTGCAATAAATTTGGGTCATAGTCGCTGCGATACTGAGTTTGCTTACCTAAGTTTAAATCATCTAATTGAAAGTCATCGCTCATCGCTACCACCTGCGCCACCGCAACCCAATTAATGCAAGGGAAACGATAATAATATTATCCACAAAGGCATTTTAATTCGCTGACGCGAGCGTTACTACCCCTTTCTTTAACTCTCGTTTCTCGCGTTGATGAATATCATAAAACCTCACGATATCAGTAAATATCTGAACACGCTCAACGTATTTCTGCGCTTGAATACCTCGCTCAAAGCGTTTGCCGTATAGCGTGGGAAGCAAATCGCTAATGGTTTTCCATTGGGTGCGATCTAAGCCCTGTTCACGCGCTTTTCGGTATGCTGCAATTATATGTTTCATGCCGACATTATACGCGCCAACTGCAAACCAAGTTCTCTGAGGCTCTTTGATTCGCTCGGGTAGGCGATCATTTAACTGCTTTAGATATCGAGCGGCGGCATCAATACTTTGATTCATGTCCATTCGGTCATCAACTCCTAACGCCAACGCTGTTTCGGTGGTTAATTGCATTACCCCCCTAACCCCTGTCGGAGACTTAGCATCATTAGACCAACGCGACTCTTGATAGGCGATTGCCGCAAGCAACTGCCAATCTAAATTACCTTTACGAGCGGC
>CAZFVP010000003.1:0-3069 GCA_964522345.1 uncultured Gammaproteobacteria bacterium
TCAGGAGGGGTAAGAGAATACTCAAAGGAGTTGTCCTGGAAATACTTATAAACCCGCTCAACTACTTGCATATCACTGCTGGCATTTTGTCCCCATTGGTTGAGCAATAACTGGATCTTAGCGTTAGGCCTAGTTTGTAATGCGAGTAGAGCATCCCTGTTTTTAGGTGCTGAAAAGGTTTTTTTCGAATCGGCCGATGAAGAGCCTTTATAGCTAAACGCACCAGATTTTGGGCGAGAAAGGTAGACTGAATAATCGCTTAGTATATGGCCTGTGCTCGAGCCAGCGGCGTAATCGAGGTGGGGCAAGTACAGGTCTTTACTTTTTTCGTGCAGAATTTCGTAGAGCCAATTTTCTGAACTTAAATTAGTGTTCAATGTTCTTTCTTTAGCTTGACTCATTTCTAGAGCGCTTGGCTTTACAACCTCCCACACAAAATCCAGCTCGGTAGGCATGGTTTTAGCACGCCAATACATTTGAGATCTTGTAGGAATATTTTTACTTGTAAATTCGACTCTAAAGGCGAGTTCGTTATTAAATGCCGAGGCGGCTATGTCTCCGGCTACCAAGCTATCGCTTAGTGCTGAATCACTATTCGACTTATCAAACGAAGGAATGAAGCCGAAATCACCTTCAATTCTAGGAAAAAAGAAAAATAAGATAATGGCCAGAGGCAGTGCTTTTGCCACCATTGATGCACTCATGATAAGTGTTTCTTTAAGTGATACCTTTGTTGGGTTAGATATTTGTAACAAGATGCCAGTCGTTGCCAATGTGTAGGCAACAACGATGAGTATGTTTGGTATCGATGAATCAAACAAAAATGACGATGCAGCCAAGAAATAAAGCAGTAAACAAACGATGTAGTAATCTCTAAGAGATTGCGATTCGAGAAACTTTAAAGCAACAAGAAGAATGAGGAAACTGATTCCGGCTTTCTGGCCATTCCAGCCTCCATAAATATAAATCACCATGCCGAGGCTTGCGACGGTGAGAATCATCATGATCAATCGCGGAGGAATCGATTGTTTACGAAAAATAATAATTGTCTTTAAAATAAAGATCGCAAGAGCAAATAATGCAATTGCGATATTCGCGATTTGAAAATGGAATAGTACTGCTATGCCAATTAGGCCGGCCAGCTGAATTAACGTCGCTTGCCTTGCTTCATGTGTTGGCGGTTGAGATGGCATCGGCGGTAGCTTATTAAGCAATAACGTAACCGGGTTTCGAACCTTAATCATGCTTGCGCCTCAGCAGAGCTATCTCCCCACAATGCCAGCGTTCTCAAACATTCATGATAGTGGCTCATGCCTTTGTTGAACTCAATTGTGTGGCTGGGCATTTCTAATTGATACAGTTGCCCGGCTTTATCTGCTTCAACAACCCAGTAACAAAGTTGACTCAGCCGGTCTTCGACACCGAGTGTTGGTGGCAAACTAAACCAGCTTAAATTTACCGAGCTATTACTGTGGTTTTCGTATTGAATGGAAACGAGTTTGTTGGTTTTCGCTAAAGACGGCCAGTGAATATCTCGTAGTCGGTCGCCATCTTGATAGTTTTTCATACCTGCGTAATCTTCAGCACCTACGCGAATAGTTGCATTTGCTTGTTCTTTGCCTTGATTTGAACCGTCATCAGGAAACGGAACTAAATCGAGAGGTTGTGGGTAAACCAAGCAACGTTCAGTTGAGGTAAATCGCTTAGTCCAACAGAAGAAAACGCCAATTGGGTAAAGAGAGCTTAGGTTGATCGGCTCGCAAGGTAAATAGCCTCGTTGCACAGCTGGCAGTTTCAGTTCGACAGTTCGTTGAGCTCCAGCGTTTAACGCGGTCAATTGATGAAACCCTCCAGCAATCATCCAAACCGCATGACGAGCTTTGTTGCTATCGTTGTTAAGTGTAATTGGAAAAACTGCATGAGATCCCAAAAAAACTGATTTGCTGGGGTGACTATTCATGCTCAAACCGACCACGTTGTTATGTGTGTAAACCATCGCGATCAAACCAACAGCGATGAGTATAAACAACATCATAAATGCCGCTTGGTTATCAAACTTCACCGCGATGCCAAACAGGGCCATCAATACTAGCGCGTAATACCAACCTACCCGCGTGGGTAAGATATACAGTTTTCGTCGGTCAATGACAAAGTTGGACATTAGGTGTTTACGAAGTTCGGTATTAGGTTATTGTGATTTCAATAAGAAGTCGTTTTCTACAGCACTTCTACGCTGCCTAGAATGTCATTGAGGGCGTCTGTTGAGTCTGAGCCGTCATTACAATGCAATCGATGGGCCGCTGTATAACTAGCAAGTAATTTTATGTCGTCGGGTAATACCGTGTCGCGACCTTCAATATAGGCTAGGGCTTTGGCTGCTTGTAACCATTGTAAACCAGCACGAGGCGAGAGCCCGGTGATGAACTTGCCACAATCTCGAGTACGAGCGAGTAAGGTTTGCAGGTACTCAGCCACCGCGTCGCTAGCATGCACTTTGTTAACATCGTCGATCATTGTTGAAACCTCATCAGCGGAGAAAACAGGCTCAACGTTATTGCGCTTATTTTGTCCTAGCAATAATTGTTTTTCGAACTGTTCACTTGGGTAGCCTAGCGAAAGCCGCATCAAGAAACGATCTAGTTGTGATTCAGGTAATGGGAATGTGCCACTTTGTTCTAAGGGATTCTGTGTGGCAATGACAAAGAACGGATTATCTAGCTCTATTTGTCTGCCCTCTATCGAAACTTGCTGTTCTTCCATCGCCTGCAGTAATGCGCTTTGAGTTTTTGGTGTTGCTCTATTGATTTCATCTGCTAACAGAATAGAAGTGAAAAGCGGGCCTTTCTTGAAATGGAATTTTTTGCTTTCCATATCAAAAATGGTCATGCCAATGATATCTGTTGGTAGTAAGTCACTAGTGAACTGTACTCGTTTGTAAGGTAGCCCAAATAATTGCGCTAGGGCGTGAGATAAAGTGGTTTTACCTACACCAGGAATGTCCTCTACTAGTAAATGGCCGCGGGCAAGTAAGCACACTACGGCTAACTTAGTTGCTTGAGGTTTGCCGAG
>CAZFVP010000003.1:3169-5836 GCA_964522345.1 uncultured Gammaproteobacteria bacterium
TTAATTATGTCGTCGTCGCTCAAGCCATCTCAGTAATGGGATGTGATGTTGATTTGCGTTAATTAGGCTATCTACTAATTCAATATTGTCACGCAATTTTTGCGCAAGTAGTGTTTGATATCGATGACCACAAAACAGTAGTTCGTCGCCAAGTTTTAGCGGCATGGTTGTGTCTGGTAATAAATGACTCATGCCACCACGGAGTAATAACAAAGGAATGCCTTTGCTATTGGGTATTTTTTTATTCGCACTAATATCGCCAATGGTTAAAGACCGTTCGCTGTCAAGAAAACGCACAAGAGCAGGCGCATTTTCTGAATCAATAACTAATCTCCAAGTGACCGGGTCATTATTATTTGTTAGACGACAAATTTCTGTGATCAGCTCTTCCGTCTCGGACGGCGAAAGTGAGTTTGAATATTGTAAAAACTTTGTAACTAGTGGCCTGGATATGGTTGTTAGTGCTTCATTCGCCACCACTTGGCTGCGACGCATGATGTAATCGCATTTTGCATTTACGAATAACTGGTGATTCGCTCCTCGGTTTACTCGACCAATAGTGACTAATTTTTTATTAAGCTGCTTGGCAGTGATTAGTATCGATAGGTTGTTTGCATCGTCATCGCTTGCGGCTACTACTACCGTAGCAGACTCGATTCCGGCTTCTATCAAGGTTTTAGCCTCTGTGCCTCGCCCGATTATGCTTCCTTGTGGAGCGTTGCTCGCATCGGGGTCGATATCGACAACCGTGACATTTATTTTGCTACTGTCTGAATAGTGGTCGATGGCCTTGCCAAATCGACCATAACCACAGATCACCCAATCTCCATCAGGAAGGCCTTGATGAGTGATGCGTCGATGTATATGTTCGGCACTGTGTTGGTTGATAAACCAATTATGTATTCTATGCAGCGCCGGATTTTTTGTAAGCATACTCAGGCGCCGACCGAAAGTTTGATATGGGTTAATAATCGCGTCCGTGCCAAATGAGGCCATATTATCCGCTTCGTCTTGTATTTCGGAGCGGCTAATTACAGGAATATCAGAGTTTACTAGTTTGCTTGCTACTGCTATTTGAAGATTAGTATGGTCATCCTGTGTTACGGCTATAACCCCTTTACAGCATGAGTGATTGATGCCGGCGGCAACCAGGTTGTTTGGTTCGGTAATATCTCCATTGAGAACGATCGCAGGGATTGTTAGGTCTTCTAGCTCTACCGTGTTTAAACGCTGAGAATTTAAGTCAATAATCACGGTTTGCATACCAAGTTCAGACAACCCTCTTGTGATTAAACGGCCGGTTTCGCCATAACCACAAATAATATGAAATGGTAGATCTATGCGTTTAATACTAAGCTCGAATGCTCGCTGCGCAACGGCGTTTCTAAACGTTTCATTTTGTAAAAGCCTTAACATGTTACCAATAGCATATAACCAGGCAACTACCGATGTATAAATACATACCAACACCCAAGCTCGCTGGGCGTCGGTAAACGGGTGAGGTATTTCACCAAAGCCGATAGTAGTTCCCATGAAACTTACAAAATAGAACGCGTGAAAGAAGCTCATGTGCCATGTATTGCCATCAGGGTCGATTCCAGGAATTAGAGTCATACCTAGAGTGGCTACTGCGTACACACTAATAAGTAAAATCAGTGGGGTGCGTAGGCGACGTAATACTAGAAAAAATATATCAGACACGCTGTCTCAACCAAAGCTTATGTGAACACAACTATTTGCGAATCTGGCCAGTTTCTATTACAAGTAGCACAACGGATATTAGATTAGCAATAAGTGCGCCGCCAGCTAACGATGAGATTGTTGCCATGGTGGAAGGGCCGGGTTGAGCTTGACTCAGGGTTGACATACCCCAGGTAATGGCCGCCGCAATTAATAGAAGGTCAACGACCAAACTGGACGCCAGCACTGTTGAGCCAAAATGTGTTCTGTCTCCAAATTTCATTACAGTGCAAACAAGGCTGACAATTAATGCTGCAAACAGTTCGTAAACGTGATGGTGTGCAGGCTCAGATAAGTCACCAATGAAAAAGCTAAAATTTAAAGATAATGCCAATATTATAAAGAACGCGAATATTACTTTTTCAAGATTCATTTAAGTTTCCATTTTGGCTTAGTGAGACTAGCCGAAGTGACTAATTCAGAGCCGGTGTAATTGAAGTTTAGTATGATGTTTATTGATAAGCTGTATTTTTTTGATCTAAATGCTTTTACTATCAGCCAGTCACCTAATCATTGGAATTAGCTTAGCATAAAAAGGGAGAGTCTATAAGTTGGTGCTAAATTGTTAGCTTCGATAATTTTGCGACCATTTTTTGTTAATTTGTTAACATCTGCAGGGCTAAGTAGCTGTTGCTCCAATACCCAAAGTTGTATACTATTCGCGCGCTGATAGAGAGCCACAAAAAGTGCCCCTAATTCCGAATTTTGCTAGTGCAAGCTAATAAAGAGTTTGATAGTGGGCTAAATGGTTTATCAGGTATGTGAGTAATAACCTTTTTCTGTGCGATTGTATGACGAGTTTTTGCTCATTAATTGTTTGTATAGAGCTTATTTTATTATCGGTTGACAATTTAGTGCCGGGCTAAACTACGCTAACAAACAAAGCTTGATTGTTCTTCTTTTATAGAGGTTAACGTATCGTCAGAT
>CAZFVP010000003.1:5936-22789 GCA_964522345.1 uncultured Gammaproteobacteria bacterium
TATAGAGGTTAACGTATCGTCAGATGAGTTAGCACGGCTTTAAGTGATAATTTAGAGCATACAAATACAAAACGTGGTGAGGTAATCATTGTTTTTTAAGATAAAGAAAGGGTTAGATATTCCTTTGAAAGGTCGCCCAGATGAGCGTATTGATGCCGCAAACCCGGTTAAAAAAGTCGCTGTTCTTGGTAGCGACTATGTCGGCTTAAAGCCGACTATGTTGGTGAAAGAAGGCGATTCGGTTAAAACCGGCTCTCCGCTCTTCGAAGATAAAAAAAATCCAGGTGTAGTTGTTACATCTCCCGCATCAGGAACAGTTTCTGCCATTAATCGCGGCTCTAAACGCGCCTTGATATCAGTCGTTATCGAAGTTGCTGGTGATGAAGCAGAGCTTTTTGAGTCTGAAGATCTTGCCGTGATTTCTAGCGACCAAGTCCGTGAACTACTGATTAAATCTGGCTTATGGGTTTCTATGAGAACTCGCCCATACGGTAAAGTGCCAACGGTTGACGCGACCCCAAATTCGATCTTTGTCAATGCAATGGATACAAACCCATTGTCGGTTGACCCAACTATTATTATTAATGAACGTGCAGGCGACTTCGCTATGGGCGTAAGCGTATTGGCAAAATTCGATGTGCCAGTTTATGTGTGTAAGGCTGATGGCGCGCAATTACCAGATTTGAACGGAAATAACGTTCAGGTTGCTCAATTTTCAGGTGTGCATCCAGCTGGTTTGAGTAGTACACATGTGCATAATATCGATCCAGTCGATGGGGCGAAATCTGTGTGGACTCTTGGGTATCAAGATGTCATTGCAATCGGTGCGTTGGCAAGTACCGGAAAACTTGATACAACACGGTACGTTGCAGTAGCGGGCCCGTTGGTTAACTCTCCAAGAGTGTTGTCGAGTAAGTTGGGTGCTAATATAAGTGAATTGGTGGAAGGCCGTACATCTGAGGGTACTAAGCGAATCATCAGCGGTTCGGTATTAAATGGCCATATCGCGATAGAGGCTACAGACTTTCTCGGTCGTTATGACAACCAAGTGTCTGTTATTGAAGAGCCTGAAGATCGTGAGTTTATGGGTTGGATTGCACCAGGTTTGAATAAATACTCAGCAATTAATGTATTTTTCTCGAGCATCTTTAAACCTAAGTCCTTTAATATTACAGCGTCTCAATACGGTAGTCCGCGTGCAATTGTCCCTATTGGTGTATTTGAGAAAGTAATGCCGTTAGATATTTTGCCAACGCCGCTTATTAAATCTCTTTTGGTTAAAGATACGGACGCAGCCCAACAGTTAGGCTGTCTAGAGCTAGTTGAAGAAGACCTTGCTCTCTGCTCGTTCGTTGACCCTAGTAAACATGATTTTGGGCCGGTTTTGCGTTCAACGCTCACTCAAATTGAGGTGGAAGGTTAATATGTCTTTTTTACGACGCACGCTTGATAGTATGCATCCGCATGTTATCGAAGGTGGTAAATATCAAAAATTCTATGCGCTCTATGAAGCCGTAGATACCTTTTTCTATTCTCCAGCAGATGTGAATCAAGGCCGTAATCACGTACGTGACGGTATCGATCTTAAACGTGTGATGATTTACGTTTGGATTGCGGTAATGCCAGCGGTAGCTCTTGGATGTTACAACACAGGTTTGCAAGCAAATACCGTAATGGCAAGTATGGGCATCACCGAAGTCAGTGGATGGCGCGGTGATATCTTAACGCTATTTGGTATTGGCATCGACCCGAGTAGCGTATTCGACAATTTTTGGCATGGTTTTTGGTATTGGTTCCCTATTTACGCCACTGTTTTCCTAGTAGGTGCTTTTTGGGAAATTTTGTTTGCGTCAGTTCGAGGGCATGAAATTAACGAAGGTTTTTTCGTGACATCGATTCTATTTAGCTTGATCGTGCCAGCCAGTTTGCCACTTTGGCAGGCAGCAATCGGCATTAGTTTTGGAATCGTAATTGGTAAAGAAGTGTTTGGAGGTACTGGCAAAAACTTTTTAAACCCGGCACTTACGGCCAGAGCGTTCTTATATTTCGCTTACCCTGCTCAAATTTCGGGTGATGCTGTATGGGTGGCGGTCGACGGCTTCACCAACCCGACGGCGTTAAGTGTTGCGGCTCAAGGTGGTGTAGAAGCGCTGAACCAAGCGGGTTATAGCATTCAGCAATCATTTATGGGGCAGATAGCAGGTTCTATTGGTGAGACATCGTTAATAGCGATTGGCATTGGCGCCGTATTTTTGCTTGCAACTAAAGTAGCCTCATGGCGAATCATGCTTGGAGTGATTGCTGGTGTCGTTGCCACTAGCCTTTTGTTTAACCTCATTGGCAGCGACACTAATCCTATGTTTTATGTGACACCTCAATGGCATTTTGTGATTGGAGGCTTAGCGTTTGGGATGGTATTTATGGCGACAGACCCTGTTAGTGCGTCTATGACCGACACGGGTCGTTTTTGGTACGGCGCTTTGATTGGTTTAATGACGGTGTTGATTCGTGTCGTAAACCCAGCCTTCCCTGAAGGAATCATGTTAGCAATTTTATTCGCCAATATATTCGCGCCATTGATTGACTGGTTCGTGGTTCAGGCTAACGTTAAGCGTCGTGCCGCTCGTTATGCGGCTCAAGGTTAGGAGATAACATGAAAGTGAATACTTCAAAAAAATTGAGTTTCAAGCAAGGTGGATTCCTTCACCTCCCGAATGACAATATAGTTAAGACTATTGGTGTAGCGGTACTTCTTTGCTTGCTGTGTTCGGTTATTGTGTCTGGCGCAGCAACAATTCTTAAGCCGCAGCAAGTGGCTAATAAATTACTTGATAAGAAGACTAATATTCTGACAGTTGCGGGTATCAGTGGAGAAGGTAAGACAGTTGACGAGTTGTTTGAGAAAATTGAAGCACGTGTTGTTGATATGGCCACTGGTGAGTTTACTGAGGCTGTTGATGCGGCTACTTTTGACCAACGCAAAGCCGCGAATGATTCGGAGTATCGAATCGACCTTGATAAAAGCCAAGATATTGCGTCTATTCGAGGTCTCTCAAAGTACGGTAATGTTTACCTAGTACGAGAAGGCGATTCCGTGAGCAAGATTATTCTACCGATCAAGGGCTATGGTTTATGGTCAACAATGTACGGTTTTATTGCACTTGAGAGCGATGCTCAGACGGTTAGTGGCATTACCTTTTACGAGCATGGTGAAACACCAGGTCTAGGCGGTGAAATAGAAAACAAGAAATGGCAAGCAAGTTGGAGCGGTAAAAAGCTTACCGATGCATCGGGTGAGGTGGCTCTCAGCCTAATAAAGGGAGGTGTCACTAGTAGCACCCCTGACGCTGAAAATAAAATTGATGGCCTTGCCGGTGCGACGTTAACAAGCAATGGCGTGTCAAACTTAATTAAATTTTGGATGGGTGAGAACGCGTTCGGACCTTATCTGGAACGGGTACGGTCAGGTGAATCTCAAGCATCTGCGCACAATTCATCGAATACGGAGAAAGGTTAGTCATGGCAAGTGAAGCAAGAAAAGCACTGTTTGAGCCTTTGGTAGCGAATAACCCGATTGCTCTGCAAATTCTAGGTATTTGCTCTGCTCTGGCGGTGACCTCTCAGTTGTCAGTGGCATTGATTATGTGTTTAGCGCTCACCAGCGTAACCGCATTTTCTAACCTCTCGATTAGTTTGATAAGAAACCACGTTCCTTCAAGCATCCGTATTATTGTGCAAATGACGATTATTGCCTCGTTGGTAATCGTGGTTGACCAAATTTTAAAGGCCTATGCCTTTGATGTGAGTAAAAAGCTAGCGGTATTTGTAGGTTTGATTATTACAAACTGCATCGTTATGGGGCGGGCCGAAGCATACGCAATGAAGAACGGGCCTTGGAATTCGTTTTTAGATGGCATTGGTAATGGTCTCGGTTACTCGGTTATCTTAATTATTGTCGCCACTGTTCGTGAATTATTTGGCTCGGGCTCTTTGTTAGGTTATCAAATTCTTTCACCAGTAGCGGATGGAGGGTGGTATCTGCCGAATGGTTTAATGTTGCTGGCGCCGAGTGCCTTTATTATCATTGGTTTAACCATTTGGGCAATTCGAGCGTTTAACCCTGAACAAGTCGAAAAACCTGATTTCGAAATGCAAAATGCACACAATGCTCCTGCTCATGGTACTGGAGGTTCTCACTAATGGATTTACTCAGTTTAGCCGTCAAGGCTATCTTTATTGAGAATTTAGCACTCTCGTTTTTTCTAGGAATGTGCACATTCTTAGCGGTATCTAAGAAAATTGAAACTGCCTTTGGTTTGGGATTTGCGGTATTTGTAGTACTCGCTATCACGGTGCCAATCAATAATTTAATCTACCAAAATATTTTACAAGAAGGCGCGTTAGCTTGGGCAGGCTTGCCTGAAGTTGATCTTAGCTTTCTAGGTTTGATCAGCTATATTGGTGTTATCGCGGCCTTGGTTCAAATTCTTGAAATGTTTTTAGACCGCTTTGTGCCAGCGTTATATACAGCTCTAGGTATATTTCTACCATTAATTACAGTGAATTGCGCAATATTAGGTGCATCTTTATTTATGGTTGAACGTGATTATACTTTTTCTGAGAGTGTTGTTTACGGAGCAGGCAGTGGTATTGGCTGGGCAATGGCAATTGTTGCCTTAGCCGGTATTCGAGAAAAGTTAAAGTATAGCGATGTACCTGATGGCCTAGAAGGCTTAGGTATTACGTTTATTACCGTTGGCTTGATGGCGTTAGGTTTTCTAGCGTTCTCAGGCATACAATTATAGTAGCGGGGGCTCGGACTCATGTTAGAAATCGGACTAGGTGTTAGCTTTTTTACCGCGATTGTTTTAGCGCTCGTAGCGATCATTTTGTTTGCTAAAAGTAAGTTAGTTGCCACTGGAAATGTGAAAATCACGATTAACGGTGAAAAAGAATTAGAAGTACCCGCTGGCGGAAAATTATTAGGCGTACTAGCTGATAATTCACTATTCGTACCGTCTGCGTGTGGTGGCGGTGGAACGTGTGCGCAATGCCGCGTAAAGATTCACGATGGTGGAGGTTCAATTTTACCGACTGAAGAGACTCATATAACCAAACGTGAAGCTGCCTGCGGTGATCGTTTGTCATGTCAAGTAGCCGTAAAGCAAGACATGAATATCGAAGTGCCTGAAGAGGTTTTTGGCGTTAAGCAATGGCGTTGTAAGGTTCGCTCTAATGATAATGTTGCTACCTTTATCAAAGAATTAGTGTTAGAGCTTCCTGAGGGAGAAAACGTAGACTTTCGTGCTGGCGGTTATATTCAGATTGAATGCCCGCCACACAAAGTGAGCTATAAAGAGTTTTCCGTTCAAGACGAATACAAACCGGATTGGGATCATTTCAACATCTGGCAATATGAATCCGTCGTAGATGAAACGGTTGTCCGTGCATACTCAATGGCGAATTATCCAGAAGAGAAGGGCATCATTATGTTGAATGTTCGTATCGCTTCTCCGCCACCTCGAACAGAAGGTTTGCCACCGGGTCAAATGTCATCATTCATCTTTAATTTGAAAGAAGGTGATGAAGTTACTATCTCTGGCCCATTTGGTGAGTTTTTCGCTAAAGAGACAGAAGCCGAAATGGTATTTGTGGGCGGTGGCGCAGGTATGGCACCGATGCGCTCTCATATCTTTGATCAGTTAGAGCGGATTGGCACTAAACGTAAAATGACCTTTTGGTATGGTGCTCGTAGTAAACGTGAAATGTTCTATGTGGAAGATTTTGATCGTTTAGCTGCTCAGCATGACAATTTTGAATGGCATGTAGCCTTATCAGACCCTCAACCAGAAGACGACTGGGACGGTGATACTGGTTTTATTCATAACGTTTTAAATGATAACTATTTGGGTGCGCATGACGCCCCAGAAGACTGTGAATTCTACATGTGTGGGCCGCCCATGATGAACCAAGCTGTGATTAATATGTTGCATGATCTTGGTGTCGAAGATGAAAATATCTTGCTAGATGACTTTGGTGGCTAAGGGTGTCTGTCACCTCATTATTGAAAACCGAGTAGAGTTATGTTTTCAAGACTGATGAAATTCAGTAAAAACAGCGAGCGATGCTCGCTGTTTTTGTTTACGCTTATTGCTTGCATACTAATGCTTGCTGGTTGTAAGCCCAGTTCCCCGACGTTGCAACAATTGGTGTTCACGGGCCCAATTATGGGGACAGAATATCGTGTCACGGTGATAGCTGAAGTTCACTCTGATCAGAGGCATCTAGAGGCGACTATTATCGAGGCAATGGATTCGGTGAATCGTAGCATGTCGAACTACATCGATAATTCAGAACTCAGCCGGTTTAATCTCTTGTCTGCCATGCAAACTCAACGGTTATCGCCTGACTTTCAAGCAGTCATGTCAGAAGCGTTAAATATTTCGGAAATGAGCGACGGTGCGTTCGATATAACATTGGCTCGCGCGATCGATGCGTGGGGCTTTGGGCCCAACGGGGAAATCACACAGAGGCCGAGTAGGGTCCAGCTTGACGAGCTTAGGGCATCAGTAGGGTATGAGAAGTTATCGTTAAAAGGTGACCTTTTAGAGAAACGGGTAGCCGATGTTGAAATAAATTTATCAGCAATCGCTAAGGGGTATGCCGTTGATAAGGTGGCTCTCGCGCTTGAGGCTCAAAACTTGTCTAATTACTTGATTAACATCGGAGGCGAGTTACGAGCGTCTGGACAGTCTCTTGACAAACAAAGGTGGCGCGTTGGTATAGAGAAGCCGCATGTTTTAGGGGGTATTCAAGAGATAGTGCTACTTGAGAATGCTTCGATTGCTACCTCTGGTGATTACCGTAATTACCATACCATAGATGGAGAGCGATTTTCTCATATGATAGACGCTCGAACCTTAACACCGGTTTACCATAAGCTTGCTCTCGTAAGTGTTATTAGTCCGCGAGCGAGCACCGCAGATGCCTTAGCTACCGCGATGATGGCGATGGGTGAAAAACGAGCTTGGAAATTTGCTCAGGAAAATGATTTGGCCGCTTATTTGATAATTCGAGGTGTTCCTCAAGGTAACTTTGAAGTTAAAATCACTGACAATTTTGATATCTATTTGCAATAACTGCTTGCAACCTTGGTGAGCTATTACTACATTACTGTCATTAAATGAAAGGCCTGTCGGTCTCTTATTAATAACAAAATCACGAATTAAGTTTTTCTTATGAATCTTTTTATTGTTACCTTTACAGTGTTTATTTTAGTTATGATTGCTATGGCGATCGGCGTATTAGTTAATAATCGCGCAATTAAGGGAAGCTGTGGAGGGCTTAATGATATTGATGGCCTGAAAGGGGCTTGTGATATTTGTGAAGGTAAAAAAGTGTGTAATCGTCGCCGTCAAATGGAACGCAAGGCGCTATCCAAATAGATTATATGCAAATAGTACAAAATGCATTTATGACTCTAAAATAAAACGGTTAGTCTAAGTGCCAGTATCACCCACCAATACCAATTCCCCTCAAGACCCTTCGGAGTCGGCGGAAAACGGTGCGATTCGAGAATGTAATGGCAAAATATGTATATATATTGATGGTTACTGGATTCGTTACTATGCGCCTCCGGCGAATACAATGGCGGAGAAGAAAGCCTTAATTTTTTCCTTGCGCCGACGTGTTTTTCATCATACCGAACAAGGTATAAATTCGCCTGGTTGGCGATTGGAAATTGCTCGTAAGTACTATGAACAAGAGCAAGACCCCGCAAGAAAACGAGTAAAAGCGGCTATGTTAGCAGGTTCTCTATTTAATCGAGCAACTGATATTTTCTCAGGCGTTGTAGAACTTGAAGAAAAGGGTATTCATATCGATGAAGATAATGAGCTAATGAGGCAATGTGAAGCGTGCTTTGTTGAAGCTCTTGAGTTGGGCAAGCAAGTGAAACATTTTAGCGGAGAAGAGGGTGTTGATGAGCTTTGGGGGGAACCTTTTAAAGCATTTTCATTCCCAATGGATCGTTTTTTTGAAAGTCGTTATATTAAATTAGCCCAGACCTTTAAATCGATTGATAAAGTTATTGATCGAATGATTGAGGTATTTGCTAAGGTAGATGGCTTTGATGGCGTGCTACCAATGCTTGAAGAGCTTCGTCAAGCGGCCCAGACTGAAGTCGAAACAATGCGTCGCGATGAAGTTATTTATGAGGTATGGCCTCGTTACGTTGCGGCTAAAGAAGCAATAACCGAATTTAAACCTTGCGGCTTGAGCAGCCATGAAGACCGTTTACGGTACTGGGAAGATGGAATGCGCTTGTTGCATATGGGTAAGGATGTGATCAGCCACCTAAGTGGAGTGAGGGTGCCCATGCCCGTCACTACCTCTAATTATATGGCTAACTGTGATCGTTATGATCAAAATGGTTCGCTCGATAGCGAGTTTTCAATTCCTGATAAATGTTTTAAAAACTGAGCTCATTAGTTTTTATTCTCGTTTTGTGTGACACTCTTAATACGTTAATGTATTAGACCTTTGATCGCCAACGCTTCCGGTTAATTATGAAACTTAGACAACTCCAATACGTCACCGAGGTGGTTAAAAACGGTATGAATGTCACTGCGGCTGCCGAGAAATTATTTACTTCCCAGCCGGGTGTCAGTAGCCAAATAAAACGCCTTGAAGAAGAGCTTGGCGTCACCATTTTTGAACGTAGTGGAAAACATATAAATGGTCTTACTCCAGAGGGTGAGCTATTGGTCCAGCGTTTCGAATTAATTCTTAACGAAGCTGATAACGTAAAGCGTATTGCTGAAGATTTTAGTCATCCTGATTCAGGGATGTTGTCAATCGCGACAACACATACTCAAGCGCGTTATGTCTTGCCACCCGTTATTAGTGAGTTTCGCAAGCGCTATCCGAAGGTGCAGTTACAAATAAACCAAGGCACGCCTGAGCAAATCGCCAGCCTTACTGATTCTGGGCAAGCCGATATTGGCATTGCAACTGAAGCGTTAGAATTATTTGATAATCTTATCTTACTGCCTTGTTATCGGTGGAATCGCTGCATTATCGTGCCCAAAGGGCATGAGCTTGTAAGTGAGCATGAGCTGAGTTTAGAGGCGATTGCTAAACATCCGATCATAACTTACACCTTTGGTGTAGCCGATCGTTCAGTAATAAACCGTGCATTTATTAAAAAGGGTTTGGATTTAAATGTGGTGTTGATGGCGGCCGATGCTGAAGTTATAAAAACTTACGTGCGCAATGACTTAGGTATTGGCATTTGTGCACGCATGGCGTACGACAAAGCTCAAGATCAAGATTTGGCGGTACTCGATGCTGGTAATCTATTTGACTCGAGTGTAACAAGTTTGGCTATTCGAAAAAACGCGGTGTTGAGAGAGTATGTGTATGAATTTATTCAGTTATTCGCTTCGCATTTGAATAAGGGGGTGATCGATCAAGCACTCAAAGCTCATAATGATACGAGCTTGCAAGACAAACTATATAAAGAGTTTGTTAAAGAGGCAGTGACTCGATAAGCGCGTGTGAGAGTTAGCCCTAGATTGCTAACCTAGGGTTTCGTTCATAAGCTTTACTCTAGTTATTTGGTTACAGTCTTCTAAAGAAACGCTCTTTCCTCAAACGGTAATAATTTTCGTAGTCGAATGACATGGCCACATTACGGCTTCGACCAATGATTTCATCCCTCGGGACAAAGCCGATGTAGCGAGAATCTACGCTATTGTCTCGATTATCTCCGAGTACTAAATATTGACCATTGGGAACCGTAATGGGTGGGAAGTTGGACGCCTTGCTAGCGTGAGTGTTCACTCGTATCGTATGCTCAAAACCAAGTAAGTTTTCAGCAAGGTCAAGAGATGTAGCTTGGCCTAGGGAGTTTCTATTTTGCGCTTTTTGGCGATAATGTAGCTCTGTACCGTTAATCGTAAGCCTATTATTGGTCATCGAGACGGTATCACCCGGAAGGCCAATAACTCGTTTAACTAAACGTTTCTCTGAGACTTTAGAATTAAATATCACAATTTCACCCCGTTTCGGCTCACCCAATTTAACTAGCGAAATGTGTGAAAATGGAATATTCAGATCATAGGCGAGTTTATTGATGACGATTCGATCACCTTCAATAATAGTGGGTTTCATCGAGCCCGTCGGCACAGAGTTCCAATCGGCGAGGCTGCTTCGAAATACAGTCATTAGTATGATGAAACCAATCAGTCCTTTGTTTTCTGACGCAACTTTCTTTATAAAAGATCCCATTTTTTATCCTTAAGTTTAATGCAATGCGCTCAGTCTCCCACTATTGGGGCCTTAATTTTATATTTATTAATAAGAGTTAAGTTCGGGTCACGTTGTATAATTGTCTTGAATAGACGCCTTTGTGTTTAGTACTTACATGGTGACGGCAGGCGAGGGGCCTATAGCTCATCGTGAGCTCGACTAAACTTACCTAGTGCTGATATTTAAATAGTCACGTTTTTTCGCTGTTTATACCGTACCGAGCGCGCATATTGTGGCAAAATTTCGGCAGGTAGCCGTGCATGAAAGGAAGGTAGCTGGTTCGTATATAGGTGGTTTATTAGTGTCAGGCTGACTGACTCTGTTACCCGGTTTCTTTTTTGCTTAAGTTCGTTTAGCCTTGAATGACATGAATTTGTTATAAATACCTCGTAAACTAAACAGGGTAATTCGATACCATAGAACGGCAAGTAGAATCACAAGTGAAACGTGAGTTGATCAATCAGTTAATATAAGTAGGAGAAAGAGCGTGCTTTACGACTTTAGCCAACAAGTGCTACGAACAGATGCTGGAGGCATGCCGATAGACTGGGTGACATATAAAGAAGCCGCTCGTTGTTATTATGCGGGTCAGGTTCTTTATAGTTGTGGAAACCTTCTATATAGAGTTCGAGGTGGCGTTAACTCGAAAACTGGTTTACGAAGTACCATAGAAGTAAGTTCTATAATTGCAACATCATCAGCGATTCAAAGTAAGTTTCATCATTTACCTAACTACACCCCTCCGCTAACGAATAAGACTCTTTTTGCTCGAGACGGCATGCTCTGTCTTTATTGTGGTAATAGTTTTAGGCACAATGAATTGTCTCGAGATCATGTGACGCCTGTTTCTCAAGGTGGGTGTAATATTTGGAGCAACGTGGTTACGGCTTGTAAGCGATGCAATAACTTCAAGGCTGGGCGTACGCCCGAACAAGCGTCAATGGAGTTAATTGCCGTACCGTTTCAACCTACCCATGCCGAATATGTATATTTGCGTGGGCGCAGGGTATTGGCTGATCAAATGGAATTTTTGAAAGCTCATTTTCCTAGAACGAGTCCGCTCAGAGACCGAGTTGATAAGCCTAAAAGTAGGCCCATTAATGTTATAATTGATACACTTGATGACCTGTAATTTAGATGTTGAAACGTGCCTCGAAGAGATAGTGAAGGTGAATTCGTCGCTGATTTAGCACCTGCGGTAATGCGACAGGCCATTAGTAGTATTATTCCGCTCTGTATTGCTGTGATTCCTTGGGGTATCTTAACCGGTGCGCTTGCTGTTCAAGCCGGTTTTTCGCCATTGCAGGCACAGTTTATGTCGTTGTTTGTGTTTGCTGGAGCTGCTCAATTATCGGCCATCACCTTGTTTTCCACAGGCACTCCCTTCATATCAATTAACCTTTCGACTTTTGTTATTAGTGCTCGACATTTACTTTATTCAATGACGTTTCGGCAACACATTAGCAGCTTGACGTTAGGTAAGAGAATATCAATAGGCTTTCTGTTAACTGATGAGATGTTCGCTGTTTCCGAGGCACATACAAGGCGCGCTGGTTATTTTTCTCCATTATTTGCGATAACCGCGGGTATTACGTTTTACGTATTTTGGAACTTAGCCACGTGTATTGGGGTGGTCGCTGGGGAGTACTTTAGTGATTTAGAATCATTCGGCTTAGATTTTGCCATAGTTGCAATATTCATTGCGATGACATTCCCCAATATTCGGGACTTCCCGGTACTTGTGGCTATTTTGGTTAGCGGAGCTGTCTCGATAATGCTAAAGCCATTATTTAACGACAGTTACATAATGATTGCGGCCCTAATTGGCATGTTCTCAGCCTACCTTTGTTCCGGTAATTTAGAGTCAGTAAGCGACCGAGGCGAAGCATGACCTGGTTATTATTGTTCACTATGGGAGTAGTTACCTTTTTTAATCGATACTTCTTTCTTGCTCGCTCAATTGCCTACCAACCTGGGCCAAAGTTTAAACGCTTTCTCAGTTACTCCTCATTTTCTGTTTTAACCGCGATATGGGCTCCGTTAGTTCTTCAATTTAATCATCAATCAGGCCTGCATATTGTTAGCTTAGATTACCTTGTAGGAGCAACGTTGGCTGGATTGCTGAGCTTTTTACGCGTTAGCAGCATATTAGTGGTGCTATTGAGTGTTTCGGTGTTTTGCTTAATTCGTTTTTTCTGAGCATTGTTAGAAAATCTCGATAATACACAGGCAAAAAAATACCTTGTCGAAACAAGGTATTTTTTAATACTGATATTTTGCCAGAGGTCTAGTCGTCGCGCTGTGTAATTTCAAGCAAGTGATACCCAAACTGCGTTTGAACTGGGCCATGCACTTTACCGACTTCTTCGTTAAACACTACACGGTCAAATTCTGGAACCATCATACCAGGGCCAAAGCTTCCTAGGTCGCCGCCTTGTTTACCAGAAGGGCATTGAGAATGTTCTGCTGCTGCAGATTCAAAGGATTTTTCACCCGAGTTGATTTGTGTTCGAAGATCCAAACACGCTTGTTCAGTTGACACCAATATGTGTCGCGCAGATGCCGTAGTCATTTTGTCGTAAACCTGTGATTTTTCAAAGACGCGCATAATACTTACTTTGCACCTCGAATCCCAGTTACAATCCTTAAAAAGTAAGCAAACTTGCGAAATAAATCGCTTAAATTGGCCAAATTCAGCTTTGAATAAACAACTTCTAAAATATCTACGTATTGTTATTACATTTAGTCTCTTAGGATTGGTGTTTTATTTGGCCGATCTGTTTTCACCTGAGGGCCGAAAACTGCTTTTTGACATGTTAAAAAATGCAGATTTGACGCTCTTAATTGCCGCACTTCTTGTTGGTGTAGTGATTAATATGGTGAGTGCCTTTAAGTGGTATGCATTGACTCGCGCACAAAAACTTGGTGCGGGTTATTGGCGCATATTTGCGTATTATTTAATTGGCCAGTTCTACAACATGTTTTTGCCCACCAGCGTTGGTGGCGATATTGTACGCTCGTATGAACTGGGGAAGTTTTCAGGTAGACAGTCAGACTCTTTAGCATCGGTGTTCGTTGAACGGTACACAGGCGTCGTAACATTATTATTAGTGGCTGCTGCTGCGGTGTTAACGCAACTAACGAGATTTAATCAGAATTTTATTATCTTGACTCTGATGGTATTTTTTATTGGCTTGGGTCTTATTGCCTGGTTGATCATAGATGTTCGACCATATCAATGGATAAAGCATTGGGCACAAAGTCGGTTCGCAATGTCAACGCGAGTATTCGAAAAGCTAGACAAGTTGCAGGCCTCTATTATCGTCTATAAAGACCAACCAAGCACCCTTGTGGTCGCGTTTGTTAATTCATTGGTATTTTATTTTGTGGCCGTTGTTAATGTTTACATAACTGCATTAGTGTTTACGTCTGAATTGAGCTTTTTAGACATTTTAATCGCCACGCCTATTATCATGCTGATTATGAATTTGCCGATTTCAATCGGAAATATCGGCCTTATGGAAATTGGCTATGTTAGCGTTTTGGAGTTGATGGGTTATGGGGCCGAGTTAGGGCTTGCAATAATGTTTTTAATGCGGCTTAAGTCAGTTTTTGATGCCGTGCTAGGCGGCATACTTCTTCCGAATTTTGTGACGAAAAAGCACGAATAGTCTATTATTGCAGTTTAGTGACTGGTCGCTAATGAAACATCAATTAGTGTCATAACGAGCGCGATCAAACGAATATTAAGTTAAATAAAAATGAATATATCAATAGTAGGCACTGGCTATGTAGGCTTGGTCACTGGCACGTGCTTCGCCGACGTGGGGAACCAAGTTTTATGCGTAGATAGAGATCAAGCAAAGATTGATATGTTGCTTGACGGCAAAATCCCTATTTTTGAACCAGGTTTAGAATCACTGGTTAAAACCAGCGTAGACCAAAGGCGTTTACAATTTACTACTGACCTCGGTGCGGCGGTTGACCACGCTGAAATTATATTTATTGCAGTTGGAACTCCTCCAGATGAAGACGGGTCTGCCGATCTATCGCATGTGTTAGCCGTCGCTAGATCGATTGGTAAGAACCTATCTGAATATCGAACGGTGGTCACCAAGTCTACTGTGCCGGTTGGTACTGCAGAAAAAGTGAGGGCTGAAATTCAAGCCGAGCTTGATGCTCGCGAGGTTGAAATAGAATTCAGTGTTGCTTCCAACCCTGAGTTTTTGAAGGAAGGGGCGGCGATCAACGACTTTATGAAGCCCGATCGCATTGTTATTGGCGCCGATGATGACAGAGCGGTTAGCGTGATGCGTGAGTTGTATGCGCCGTTTAATCGAAATCATGAGCGCCTTATAGTAATGGATATACCATCGGCTGAGCTAACTAAATACGCAGCCAATGCAATGTTGGCTACTAAAATTTCTTTTATGAATGAACTGTCAAATTTGGCAGGGTTACTGGGTGCGGACATTGAGCTTGTTCGACAAGGTATTGGATCAGATCCACGTATTGGGTATCACTTTATCTATCCAGGTTGTGGTTATGGAGGTTCATGCTTTCCTAAGGATGTTCAAGCTCTATATCGTACCGCTGATGAACATGGTTATGATGCGAGAATTTTAGCTGCTGTCGAACAGGTCAACCAAGATCAGAAATCAATATTATTAAACAAGATTGATGCTCACATGGGCGCGGACCTCAGTAATAAGACGTTCGCAATTTGGGGCTTAGCGTTTAAACCCAATACGGACGACATGCGTGAGGCTCCTAGCCGTGTGATTATTGATGGCCTATTGGCCAGAGGCGCGAAGGTCAGAGCGTACGACCCTGTTGCTTGTGAGGAAGCGCAGCAGGTGTATGCTGGCAATGCCCAAGTCAATTTTTGCGATGGACTATATGAGGCAACCGAAGGCGCAGACTCCTTGGTGTTAGTAACTGAATGGAAAACCTTTCACAGCCCTGATTTCGAACGATTAAAGGCTCAACTGAGTGATAAGGTTATTTTTGACGGGCGCAATATTTACGACCCAACAAACCTTGCAAAATTGGGTTTGAAATACTACGGCATCGGCCGGTCGAATTAGCGATGAAATTAGCACCAAACCAATTTTCAAGTATCAAAACCTTAGTCGTTGGCGATGTCATGCTCGACCGTTATTGGTTTGGTAATGTCGATCGAATATCTCCTGAAGCACCGGTTCCGGTGCTTGCGGTTACCGGGGAGGAGTCAAGAGCCGGTGGTGCGGCGAATGTCGCTCACAATTTATTAGCGCTTGGCGCTCAGAGTAACTTATTGTCAGTGATCGGCAATGATGATGCTGGTCGGGAAATAGAAAAAATCATTGCTAGTTATGGCGCGAAAACGACGTTAAAAATTGACGAATCAATCAAGACTATTGTCAAACTTCGTATGATTGCCCAAAATCAACAGTTGTTGCGTGCTGATTTTGAAGAAAAACCCAGTGAAGAAGTCTTGAGTCAATGCTTAGACGACTATCGAAAAATCGTTGAAACTGTTGATGTGGTGGTGTTGTCTGATTACGGTAAGGGTGGCTTAACGCATGTATCTGAAATGATTAGAATTGCAAGCAATCGATCCAAACCTGTAATTATCGACCCTAAGGGAAGTGACTATTCACGGTATAAAGGAGCGAGTTTAATAACGCCTAACATGAAAGAGTTCGAAGCCGTTGTCGGGGAGTGTGCATCAGAGCTTGATTTTTCGACTAAAGCTCACGCGCTGCGCAAAGATCTTGAGTTAGATTCTCTGTTAGTCACTAGAAGTGAAAAAGGCATGAGTTTATTTAGCCAAGATGGAGTTCAAATAGATTCACCTGCTGCGGCTTTAGAAGTTTACGATGTTAGCGGCGCAGGCGATACCGTTATCTCGTTAATGGCGTTAGCGACGGTTGCTGGCTTTTCAAGCGAAGATAAACTGACATTAGCGAATACGGTTGCGGGTATTGTTGTCGGAAAATTAGGCACCGCTGTTGCAACGATTGATGAAGTAATTGGCAAGTTGGCCGAATAGTGTTGTTTTGTTCAAAATATAATAGAAGGTAGTAGAACATGATTATTGTAACTGGCGGTGCCGGCTTTATTGGCTCAAATATCGTCCGCGGACTGAACCGGCGTGGTTTAAATAATATTTTGGTTGTCGATGATTTAAGTGATGGCAATAAGGTTCGAAATATCGAAGATTGCGATATTGAAGATTATATAGATAAAGATGAATTTCTAAGCCGAATAGAGCAAGGTATGGAGTTTGGTGGTCCTACGGCTGTCTATCATCAAGGAGCTTGTTCCGACACAATGGAAACTGATGGTCGTTACATAATGCAAACTAATTATGAATACTCTAAGTCGCTCTATCATTATTGTGGTGAGCATAGCATCCCTTATATTTATGCATCGTCGGCGTCGGTTTATGGCGGTGGGGAGGTGTTTAAAGAAGACCCAGAATACGAACAAGCATTGAACGCCTATGCTTACTCAAAGCTGTTGTTTGATCGTTATGTGCGAAAAAATTCAGGCGTATC
>CAZFVP010000003.1:22889-24569 GCA_964522345.1 uncultured Gammaproteobacteria bacterium
CCAGAAGCCAATGGAACATTTAATGTTGGCACTGGTCGAGCTCAGAGCTTTAATGATGTCGCAACTTCGGTATTAAATACACTTGAAGGTGTGAAAAAAACCACACAAGAGTGGGTTGCTGATAAGAAAATTCAATATATTGACTTCCCTCAAGCATTGGTAGGTAAATATCAAAGCTATACCAAAGCGGACTTAAGCCATTTAACCGTGTCAGGTGAATACAATAAGAATTTCGCCACCGTTGAAGAAGGTGTCGGTAAGTATGTCTCGCAATTATCCGCGGCTCGCTAAGTGACGTGCTTTAGATGGCCCTAATTGCTATATATGACTCTGGCGTTGGTGGACTGAGCGTTTTCCAAAAAGTGGCGGCCAAATGTCCGCGGCACGACTATCTTTTCCTCAGTGATACTGAAGCCTTTCCATATGGCACTAAGTCAGAAAAGGAATTATTAGAACGATCGCGTGACGTGATTCAGCGTCTTGAGGAAGATTATTCTCCAGATGTGTTAATTGTGGCGTGTAACACTGCGAGTACTGTGGTGTTGCCGACTTTGCGAGACGCGTTTGATTTTCATGTTATTGGAGTTGTCCCTGCTATCAAGCCAGCTGCCGAACTGTCAAAGACTGGACGTATTGCTGTGTTGGCGACACCAGCCACGGTTGATAGGTCATATACGCATGAACTGATCGCTGAATTTGCCAGCCACTGCGACGTAAAGTTATTTGGCTCTAGTGCGTTAGTGCAATTGGCAGAAGACAAACTTTATGGGCGCTCGTTTGATTACGTCAAAATCGCCACTATCTTAGAACCCATATTAACCGACTCAGAAATTGATGTGATCGTGCTCGCCTGCACCCATTTTCCGTTACTTAAAGATGAAGTTTTGTCTTTACTTGAGAACCTTAATCGTAAAGTTCACTTAGTTGACTCCGGTGAAGCGATCGCAAATAGGTTGTCTTCGATTTGTCAATCTTTCGAGTTACCAGTTTCTCAAAACGCAGTTTGCGTAGCAGTTACTACTTCTGCGCAGGTAGAACCTGAGTTAATTGAGCATTTAGGTCAAATTGGTTTTAGTAAAGTCCAGCATCTTGCAATTTGACGACATACAAGCAAGCACTCATCAGGTTTAATAAGATAAATGTTTTTTAAGGTCTGTTGAAAATAGCGTTTTAAGCGCCGGTCGATTTAAAGCTAGGTAAGTCCCCATTTATTATGATTCAAGATTCGTATTCATTATTGCTGAAGCAGGCTGAAGCTTTAATCAGCACAGAGCCTGACTTTATCGCCAACGCAGCAAACATTTCTTCGCTTTTGTTTAATAATATGAACAAAGTTAATTGGGTTGGTTTTTACTTTTATAAAGACAATGAACTTGTACTTGGCCCTTTTAACGGCCAACCAGCATGTACACGTATACCGATAGGCAAGGGAGTTTGTGGCACTGCTTTTTCGCAGCAATCAACTCTTTGTGTCGGCGATGTGCATTCGTTTTCAGGCCATATCGCTTGTGACGCCGCGAGTAAATCTGAAATAGTAATTCCATTTACCGCTGATGCATATCGAGGCGTATTCGATATAGATAGTCCGATACTTAACAGGTTTGGTGATCAGGAACAAGCTTTGTTTGAAGGCGTGATAGCGTTGTTGGAATCTCGTTAACGCGATTTAGATAGGCTTAA
>CAZFVP010000003.1:24669-30118 GCA_964522345.1 uncultured Gammaproteobacteria bacterium
AGCAATCTATGGAAAAGTAATGTGCAGAATTAGTGGGGCGTTCATAATCGGAGGCTCCCTAGTTAAAAATGAACTATCTACAGATCCTAACTATTCAAGCGGTAGGCTCGTCTAAAGAATAGAAATGTTAGAAGCAGTAATAATATATAGCTTATTGCGAAACTAATATCAGAAGTAATATTCCTAGTTATCTTCTTTACTAGCGCAAGGCCTTTCGCCTTTTGTTTTTTATTATGAATGATAAGGCTCGGGATTAAGTGTTTAACTTGATCGATACTATCTTTATGAATTAGTTTAAGCTCCAATATTGACCATTTTCCTTCTGCCTCTGGAATATCTAAACGTAGGCGTTCCAATATTGAAACTGATGGGGCTTCTTTGCTTAAAAAATCTAAAGGAATAATAAACTCAACAATATCATTGTTATTGTTTGCTAAACGAATTGACGAGTTAGCTTGTGACGTGAATCGATGCTGTTCCGTTTGGTAGAATAGTTGGTAGTTACCCCAGGGTTCGTTTGAAGTAGGGGCTTTGATTTTAAAATACACAGCTTCCAACATATGTGTGCTGATATTCAAAATGGGCGTTACGAGATAAGGGTCTGCTCCTGAAACTTCAAAATTTTGATAACTTCCATTGAGCGAATTAAGCCTCCATTGGCCATCGATTATTGATTGATTTGCCGTTAACTCGTGAGCCCCGTTTTGCACGGCTTGAGGTTGTACTAGTGTCGCGTAAGCCTGACCGCTTTTTAGTATCGGAATGCTATCAAAGTTAATCGTGCAGCCTGAACACTGGTTTACATCTAGGCGAAGGCGAGTTCGGCTGCTTAGAGTGACTTCTTGGGGTATAACCAGCCCTATCGGAAAGTTGTCTACAGTGAAGCTAATTTTGTAGCCTGGATTAAAGACATCGTCATCGCTATTAAAAAATAATTCCAGAGGCTTGTTCTCAATATCTTTGCCCAAATCCAAGAATAGAGTGCGAGCGTTGCTTTCTAGCTGTTGCGGGTTAAAGATAATATATGGGTCTGGCCCCGTTACAGTATATTGGCTCTTACTATTTTCTATTAGGTCATTGCTTATTATCTCATTGTCGGTGGCTGAAGCTGAACCATAGCTAGTCATAGAAAACGCAAACGATAAAAGAAGCGGCAACACGATGATATTTTTGACTGTGAATTTGATACTCATTAATCACGTTCTCGCTTTAATACGCGATATGCAAAAAAGCCCATTACCACTAAAAACAGCGAGCGCATTAATTGAATCGCTTGGTGTAAGGAAAATGACTCGGTCGCAAAATTTCGTTCGAAAAAACTGGGAAAGTGTCCCATGCCTATAAAGTCGGTGGTTAACGGCGCAGCTAAGAATAAGGTGAATACCCCGCTGTCTGTCTTAAGTAACCATAGCATCATCCAAACACCTGAGAGTGCAACAAAAGGTAGAACAACTTTTTTGCCATACTGGATAGACAATACAGGAAACAGCACTAACCATGCTGCGTAGTGAACACTATGAACGTTGAAACCAAAGTAAATAAATAGCACTAGCGAGGCACATATTATGAAGCGTTCGGCTTTAGGTTTATCGCCAATTTCCCACTCGTAGATAGCTAAGGCCGCAAGACCAATAACAATGGGGTAGAACCAGTAGTAGCCAAGAGCGAGTAATTTGCTTAGCGTATCACTTTGAAAGTTTGCATTCGGATCAACAAATAGCTGGGTATCTCCGCCACTAATATTGATTAACCAATTTGGTAATAAATACAAGACCGTGATGATTAGCATACTTATGGCTACTACAATTGTGCTGCGAAGCCAGTGATCCTTGTAGTCTATTACCGCAAGCAGTAAGAACGGTGCGTATAATAGGTTAATTTCGCGACAATGCAGGGCGATAGCAAATAATGCGCTTGCAAAGAAAATGCGATCATTTTTGAGTTGAAAAGCACTTGCTGCGAGAAAAAATAAGCTAATTACTTCGAAGCGCCCAAAAATATAGGTTGAGAAGATTGTGAGCGGATTAAACAACCATATCAATAAGGCTATTTTCCGATGTTGTGGATTATCAACGAATTTCCAGATAAGTAGCGCAGTGGCAATATCAAACAATAAATACGGCAACTTAAAGAAAAACAAATGTTTATAGATGTTGGGGTCATTTAAGAAAAAACCGTAGTCGACTAGGTTCGATACGCTCTGTGTAGGGTCATCTATATGAAATAGGCCTTCTGTAACATCAATAAAAAGCGTTGAGAATGCGGCGAAGGCGACTTCTATATAGAACACCACAAAGCGATGACTATTGTCGAAGAGGTGGTCATTTTCCAATACATAGAAGACGCGGCGCGCTTCTGAGAATAAATCGACGTGAGCAAAGAACGGCATAAGTGCCAAGCGGAGTAATACTCCGGCACCCAAAGCCATTATCAGAAACTGTTTATTATTCATTGGTCTATGCATAATAAAGCCTCAGTGTTGATTTACCCAAAAGTCCGCTCAAGCCAGCCCTTCGGCTTAAAGTCATACGCTACGGGTTGCGCTTTGCGATTCATGTAACCGCCATCCTTGCATATATTTACCGGTTCAGTATCGGGGAAGTCTTCGTTAGTGAAGTAATGAGTCACTAGAGACTTTCTTGTTTTTCTTTTGTCTAAAATTGGGCTACCGCCATGGAATAACTGGGAGTGCCAAATTAAAACATCGCCTTTGTTGGCGAGTAAGGTTTTCGCCTCGAGGCCTCTTTGTTTAATTTCAGCGTCGATATAATCTTTAAAGTTGCTCATTTCTGATGGCACAGCATGGGTGGTGCCATGAGAAAATAGATACGGAGGTATTTTATGACTGCCAGGGTAGTAACTTAAAGGGCCGTTTTCAGCTGTCGCATCTTCGAGTGCAATCCATGAAGCAACCATTTTATTTGGGGTTGGCGACGGCATGTAGAAGGTATCAAAGTGATAATCTTGTTGCGAGCCAAATTCGAAGTTTAGGCTATTACATACCATTGGAAAACCATCTAACAGCGTTCTTAATATTGGTGCTAGCTGTTTGCCAATAACTAGTTGTTGTATTTCGTTTTGACTAAGGTAAAGGTCGTTTAGCTTATACGGTTTTTCTCGAGCGTTGGCAGGTGCGTCGGCCATGAAAACCCGGCGTTCATCGTCGGTTTCCACAAAGATGTCGATCACATATCTGGAGTCTAGTTTTTTTCTTTTTTTCCATAAGGTATCTACCAATGAATTAACTTCGTTGATAGCGTCATCTGAATAGAAGTTTCTTAGCAATAAAAAGCCATCGTTGTCCCAAGCTTGTTGTTGTTCTGGAGTGAGTGTCATTGTTCTATGGTTTGCCTTCTTGCTGTCACTAGTCTTTGAATTTCAGTGAAAAACGCTCATTCTTGAGGCTCAAATTTGGATTATAGTAGGGGTCACCCGCTTTTAGAAAGTCATCCCACCTACTTAGGAAATGTTTTTGCTCTTTTAATAGACGCTGCATTTTTTCGTCGGTGTCTTCATAGCCTCGACTGATCGATTCATGATGAGTTGCTTTGGAATGAGGTGTGAAGACATTTCTATACCCCTTATCCAACAACTTTAGGCACAAATCTATATCGTTATACGCGATGGCAAGATTCTCCTCGTCTAGACCACCAACCTCTTTATATTTAGCCGCATTAATCATCAGCATGGCTCCAGTAACCGCACTGACGTTATACACCATGTGTAAGCGTCCGTGATAGCCAATATGGTTCTCTGGGAAAAATTTGTGTGGATGTCCCGCTGCTCCAACCATGCCCGCGACGACTCCAGCGTGTTGAATTCGGCCATCGGGGAACAGCAACTTACCTCCAACTGCGCCGATCTCATCACCTTGCGCATGTTCTAGTAGTCGCTCAATCCAATCAGGTGAAATAATTTCTATGTCATTATTAAGCAATACGATGTACTCACCATTGGCCTGTGCTACACCAAAGTTACAAATTGCCGAGAAGTTGAAGGGGATATTTTTTTCTACAAAGCGAATCCGGTCATCAAACTCTGTATAGTGGCGCATTTGCTCGAAGGTTAGTTCTTGATCACTATTATTGCTAATACCGATGATCTCAAAATTCTCATAGCTTGAACGGTTGAGTATTGAGTTTAGGCAGGAGTCGAGTAATTCGGGTTTGTCTTTAAATGGAATAATGATGCTAACAAGCGGTTTGCCTTTGATTTCACGAAACACACGATAGGTTCCTTTTAGAGTTCCAAACTCAACCCTAACCCCCGTTTCATCTTTGCTAAGTTGATCTTCAACCGCTTTTCGGCCTGCCTCCCATGCGTAAGATTTAGAGTCATATTCGACGGCAGTTGAACCGGGAATTTTTCGCCAATGATAAAGAACTTTGGGTATGTGTACTACGCGCTTAGCGGCAACAGCCGATCGTATAATAATGTCATGATCTTGCGACCCATCTAAGCCTTCTCGAAAGCCACCTAACTCTTGAGCAATCGATTTTTTTATCACGGTGAAATGACATATATAATTATTTGTATGCAGAAGGTCAGGGGAGTAATCAGGTTTAAAATAGGCTTCGAGTCGTTGGCCTTGCATGTCTATTTTATCTTCGTCGCTATAGATAAGACCTACGTCAGGCGTTGAATTTATAACTTTGGCATTTTCATAAAGTGCGTCGATGCTAATTTCGTCGTCGTGATCGAGTAGGGCGATATAATCACCCACCGCCATAGCCAATGCGTCATTAGTCGTAACAGAGATGCCTTGATTCACATCGTTAAGCTGAACGCTAATGCGTTCGTCTTGTAAGGCTTCATGTTCCAGAATGCGTTTTAAATACGATTTAGGTGAGCAGTCGTCTACCAAACATAATTGCCAATGCGGGTAAATTTGATTTTGCACTGACTCTATCATTGGCAGAAGGTATTCGGGGTCGGTGTTGTAGATTGGAACCAGTATTGAGAATACGGGTTTGATCTTCATTGTTTCTATATCGACTTTAGCTGCTTTAATGTCAGCTTCGCTTAAAGCGTTCTCCGAAATCCAGAGTTGGTAATCTTCGGTGTTTTGTCCTATTAGTTCTCCCGTTGGTAATGGAGGCTGCTCAGATTCGGCGACCACGACTTCAGGTTCAGGCGACTGCTCGATCGCTGCTTTGCCAGTTAATCTATTTACCGTTCTACGCGCTACACGCTTAGCACGAGTTGTTGGTCGCATCAGAAGGTAGCCGTGTAGCTCATCATTGCGTCTGTGTTGAGCATCTAACCGTTCATGTAACTGGTCTATCTCGGCCCTTAATTTAGACTCTAAGTCATCGGCATCTAGGGTTTGTGATTTAAGTTTCTCGACAAGCTCGGTTCGCTGCTCCAATAAGTGAGTAATGCGTTGGTTTTGATAATTGCTGTCAATACGCAATTGTTTAAGACGAAACGATTGTCTGAGGAGAGATGT
>CAZFVP010000003.1:30218-33041 GCA_964522345.1 uncultured Gammaproteobacteria bacterium
CCGATGTTTGCATCATTAACAAGTTCGGCTTGGATTTTATCTTCTAGCTTGGCAAACTCAAGCAAGTCTTCTTTTTGAAACACGTTATCCATGTGTTCGATGATAAATAGGCCCAGTGAATGTATGTCATTTTGAATTGCATAAGTTGTTACAAGCGATCTATTTTTTTGAGCGAACCAATAAAGAGTACGAAACAACAAGAAGTCTGCGCTCAGAGTATCTATGTGTTTTTTAGACAAGGTGCGTTGGTTACCAATTAAGTGATAATTACGCAAACCATTGCGCTCGCTAAGGATGATTGTCGAAACGTTTACATCGAATAGACCCTTCTCTATGAATGGACTGTATTCAGCTGAATGCAGCCAATCACTGAACTCTTGGATTAAATTTTCGAAGCCGCGATGGTCTTTATCAAATATCGCTTGAATCCAATCGGCGGCGAGTAAACGCCCTTTGTGAAAAGGAACTCGCTCTAAGGATTCATTAATTAGTGTAGAGCTGTTTTTTTGCTGTGGGTATGTTAGATGTTTTTTAACATCGTGAGCGGATCGTTTCCTCGACGTGTTTACTTGCCACTGAGGTTTATCGTCGGTACTGGCGAAGTGTGTAAAGTCATTGTCGTAAACTTCGCGTATTGATGACGAACTCGCTCCGGCTAACACCACAAAATGCGAGGCGTAATCAACTAAGTTTTGTTTCTCTTCAACTAACCGTTTGAATAGTAAAAATTCGTTGATGTTCGAATTTTTAATTGTGTCTAGCTGGTGAAAATGGTTAACGCCATTAACAGCTGCGGTAAGGTAATTTTCTGAAAAAAGGGCTTTTAAGTTATCTCCATCGGAGAAACTTGCATGTATGTCTACTGAAGCAAAATTACATCTAAGTAGTGTGTCACGAATCTGTTTACGGCTTATTTGTGTAATCGGGTCTGATTCTTTTTTGGCTTTGTATAAGTCAGCGAATGGGGGTTCATTATTCCACGCTTGGCCATTGATTGAAGTGGTTTGATCAAACCATTTGTTCAACCTTTCGCTATTAGGCGTGACCATCAATAGAGTGCCGTTATTAGTCAAAGCCATTTGTAGTTTGGTCAACAGCGCGGCTAATCTTGTCGGCTCAAGGTGTAGGGCTTCCAATTGGCCGATAATGATTAAGTCGTAATGATTGCTTGTATAGACAAGCGTATCTAAATCGGCAGAAATATGACAAACATTATGCTTGTTGGCGCACCTTATTTTGCTGATTTTCGCTAATCCAGAGTCGATTTTTACGGATTCTACTTGACCCACGTTATCAGCGATATAGTGAGATATTCCCCCGAAATCTTCGGACAGATCCAACGCAGTATTCACTTGACTAAGGTCGATACTTTGTAGAAAACTAAATTGGCGAATTGCCAATGCCTCTTTTAATTCGTGGCTATTGGATAGAGTTTTAATGTCTAAAGATAATAGAGATTTATCATTGGCTTGATCAAATACCGCTATTACGGCATCACTTACGTGCTGTGGTACTGAAGAATCGCGAAATGGTTCACGTAAATCTTGATAGATACCGTCTTTGAGGCCTAATTCGGAGTTTGACTCTAAGAGCATAAATTGCTGAGACATAAGGTTGTTTTATGTGTCTTGGGTCGACAAATTGGTGAAGAACTTATTCTATGGTGGCTCTTTTTACCAAGCTTAATGGATATAAGGCCTTTACAAAAGTCAGTAGAATAAAGAGTTGTTTTCGCTATCTAATTAATAAGTGAATATAACATGTGTAGACAGGCAATAGGGGGTAGGCGAGAACTTATTGACTGAGGGTTTGCAATTCGACATTTAGCCAGTTTTGCGTCAAAGTGATTGCATGAAAATACTAAAATTCTGTTTTGCTGGCATTGCCATTTTAATCGTTGCTTTAACGCTCATATTTTGGACTCCAGATACATCTTTTGAGGACATGAAGCTTAAATACGGTGGGGAAACATCTCAATACCTTAACTTGGCTGATGGTAACCGGCTCCATTTTCGTGACCAAGGGACTCCTGATAAACCAGCATTAGTATTCATTCATGGAACCAGTGCTTCATTGCATACTTGGGAGCCGCTAATACGAGCATTAGGGAATAAATACCGCCTAATATCTTTCGACCTACCAGGCCACGGGCTAACTGGCGCAAACAAAGACAGAGATTATTCGCGTCAAGCAATGGTGTCCTCGGTATGGCGCCTGCTTGATCACTTGAAGATATCATCCGCAACACTAGTTGGAAACTCCCTAGGTGGCGCGGTTGCTTGGGCTGGCGCCTTAGATCAACCTGAGCGCGTAAAGTCATTGATATTATTAGCACCCTCTGGAGCACCTCGCAATGCTCCTTCGAAGTCAAATATCGGTTTTAAAATATTAAGAACATCAATTGGCCAAGCGGTGATGAAAAAAATTTCACCGAGGTCGATAATTAAAACTTCTTTATATCAAACTGTTGCGGTGCCAGAAATTGTCACAGAAGCAATGGTTGATCGTTACTGGGAATTACTCCGTTTAGCTGGCAACCGTCAAGCAATGATAGATCTAGCCAACACTTCGAGAGACAAGCACGCCTGGAAGCAACTTTCTAGTATCACTGTACCGACTTTAATTGTTTGGGGTGAGGAGGACGAGGTGCTGCCTGTGACAATGATTGTCACCTTTGACAACGAAATCGAGGATGCTAGAGTGTTAAGACTGAAAAATGTTGGTCATTTACCGATGGAAGAAGCCGTTAAAGAGGTTTCCGAGAGTATCATTGGTTTTTGTGCTTCTATTGATTGCTGATTCTAAAATAGTTGGTCTCACGTT
>CAZFVP010000004.1:0-2766 GCA_964522345.1 uncultured Gammaproteobacteria bacterium
AAAGCTATATCGCCATAACTACTTCCAAAATTGCGTCCACATGACCTTTTACTTTTACTTTACGGACTTCGTGTACTAACTTGCCTTTGGTATCAAACACGAAGGTACTTCGTTCGATACCAATATATTTTTTGCCATACATGCTTTTTTCTTTCATAACATCCATCGCTTTACATAAAACTTCATCTGGATCTGAAATTAAATCGAATGGAAATTCATGTTTATTGATAAAGTTTTGATGAGTGCGGATGCTCTCACGAGAGACACCCAGTATCTCAGTGTTCGCGTTTTGAAATTGTTTATAGGCATCGCGAAAGTTCTGACCCTGGGTAGTACATCCAGGCGTATGATCTTTAGGATAAAAGTAGAGCACTAGGTTTTTACCTTTTAGATCACGAAGCTTAAGCGCTTCGTTTTGGGTGACTGCCACAGTTAGATTGGGTATAAGGTTGCCTAGTTTAATTGTCATAAGGTGTCTCTGGGTGAGGTGTTAAGAGTAGGTCTAATCGATGATTTGCCAATTCAATTGTTGTGCGTGAGCGCGAAGTCTATTGTCCGGAGTGACTGCGATTGGCGTATCAACCAGCTCAAGCAGCGGTAAATCGTTAATAGAGTCGCTGTAAAAGTAGCTGTTTTCGAATTTTTTACCTTGTTGATCTAACCATGTATTTAAACGACTTACTTTGCCTGCTTGATAGCATGGGATGCCACTCAATTTACCTGTGTATACGCCATTGATTACCTCGGCTTGCGTGGCAATCAATGTTGGTACATTAAGGCGTTTGGCTATTGGAGCGGTGACAAAATTATTGGTTGCTGTAATGATTATGAGGTCATCACCTACTTCGCGGTGTCGCTCAAGCAGTTCTGCTTTACCGTTTAAAATCATCGGCTCGATTACTGTTTTTAAGAAATCCGCTCTCCACGTGTGTAATTGCTCTAAGGAATGCTGAGTAAGAACTGAAAACTGAAATTCACAAAATTCATAAATGTCGAGCTCTCCAGCTAAATATTGCTGATAGAAGAAATCTTGTTTTTGTTTTTGTATTTCAGGGTCTACGGCGCCTATTTCAGCGAGATACATTCCCCAACTATGGTCGCTGTCACCGTTGAGCAAAGTGTTGTCGAGGTCAAATAGCGCTAATGCCACAGGGTGACTCCATTGTTAATTAGTTAATGCACAAAGCTTAGCTGTTTGATTATAATGGGTTTACGTTACAGAGTTTAGCTTATGCGTTAACTTATGAAGTTTTTAGTGATCAGACGCTTATAAATAGACTAAACTCTATAAAAGAGCCTATTTACTTAACCATGCAGAACTTTGAACCCATATTTACTAACGACGGCTACAGACCTAATGTTGGTATTATCATTTGCAACCAAGTAGGGCAGGTGTTTTGGGCTCGACGCATAAATAAAGATGGTTGGCAATTTCCGCAAGGTGGTGTAAGCCGAAATGAATCGTTAGTTGACGCGATGTATCGAGAATTACATGAAGAAACCGGTCTAATTAAGGAGCAAGTACGATTAGTCGCTCACACCAAGCAATGGTTGCATTACGATCTGCCGCAAAGGTTGTTGCGGAATCAGCGTCGCAGAGCTCATGGACCCGGGCGTAGGCGAGTTAGTTTCAAAGGACAAAAACAGGTTTGGTTTTTGTTAGAGTTGACGGAAGATGATTCTGCTGTTGATTTGCGGGCAGGGCCTGAGACACCAGAATTTGATAGCTGGCGCTGGGTTGATACGCATCACGCGATTGATAACATTGTCGATTTTAAACGCAGTGTTTACCAAAAAGCTCTTTCAGAGTTTGAACAATTTTTGCCGACTAGCTAAGGATATTAATCAATGATCAGTAGATTCAATGCTAAACAAACATGTTTAGCATCACTCCCCAATGTGACTATTGCCTTAGCCTTAATTTTATTTAATTCGCCGCTTGCTGCGGCGGAACAGCTATCGACTCAGGCAGTGGCTGATGCGATTACCTCGCATGCAAAGCAAAATCGTTTTCCAAACAAACTCGCTTTTAAAGATACAAAAGGTAATGAGACGCAGGGCATTGTGGAGTACACATTTGACGAAGATGTACATCAAGACATGGCCGATGTATATCTGAAGTACCAACCAGACTATGCCTGTTTCGTAGCCCTAGATGTTGAAACTGGTGCGATTCTCAATCTTACGAGTTTTATTAAGTCCGATGAGGAATGGGATAATCTGGTAATGCGCTCTGATTACCCCGCGGCGTCGGTGTTTAAAATGGTGACCGCAGCAGCAGGGCTCGATCTAGGTAAGTTGTCACCAAGTACCATATTACCGTTTAACGGGAAGTCAACAACCTTGTATAAAAGTCAGGTGTTGCGGCATAAAACGAATAAGTGGACACGAAACCCAACGCTTAAAGAATCCTTTGCTAAATCAATTAATTCGGTATTCGGACGTATTGGTATTTATAAATTAGGAGCCGAAAATTTAAGCAGTTACGCAAGTCGATTTGGTTTCGGTGAATCAATGAATACCGACTTTAATTTGCCGCTTAGCAGAGTGAGTGTGGATCTTGCTGATGAGTGGCAAATTGCCGAAGCTGCATCAGGGTATACCAAAGATATTACCTTAAGCCCAATCCACGCGGCTCAAATGGCTGCCATCGTAGCCAATGACGGTAAAATGGTCACCCCTTATATGGTTAAATCAGTTGTTGATACACGGGGGCGACCAATTTATAAAGCAAAACAAGCGTCTGATACCGAACAAATTATTAGT
>CAZFVP010000004.1:2866-26982 GCA_964522345.1 uncultured Gammaproteobacteria bacterium
CAACAGAGTCGTTATAATAGTGTTCTAGATCAAATATTTAGATCTTCCGATACTCAGCTAATAGATGCCAACAGAGAATGTGGGAGCTATACTCACGTTTTAGGCCGATTGTTACAGCGTGCAGGTTTTGAGATCCGAATTGCGCAGATGAAGTGCGGTAATAGCTGGGGTTGCCACATTTTACTTGAAGCAAAGGTAGATGGCCGATTTGTGAGTCTAGATGCTTTGTATGACTTGGCTTTTTTTAAGCCAAATGGTCAGTTAGCTAGTTTTTCTGAGGTTGGGCAAGATTGGGATCGTTATCGTGATCAAACTCCGAGCAATTATGTCAAACTGTATGCGTATGAAGATGTTCGATACACCAACTGGAATAAGATACCTATCTTAATGCCTGCTCTTAAGCAGTTAATGCATGTTTTGTTAGGCGATAAAGTAGAGACACTTTCGTTAAGGTCATGGGTACTTAATGTATACAAAACTTATATGGTTATTCTATTGCTATTGTATGCCTTCTTATTTTTCATCAGCGTTTATGTAATAGCGCGTAGACCCAAGCCGACCTAATTACGAATCTTTTCGAGTAACGAGGTTGTAGAACGTTGAAATTTAAACTCAATTGAGTGCACTTGCCCACCATTTGCGACCACTTCTTTGCCGCCTACGATGTCGTCGACCTTCCAGTCACCCCCTTTGACTAAATGATCCGGAAGTATCCTTTCTATTAGCCTCAATGGTGTGTCTTCTTCGAAGCACACAACGGCATCGACACACTCTAAACTTGCCAGAACTGACATGCGATCTTCCAAAGTGTTAACCGGCCTGTCATCGCCTTTGCCCTGTCTGCGCACAGATGCATCTGTGTTAATTGCAACAATCAGTGATGCGCCAATATTTCGAGCTTGTTCTAAGTAAGTAGTGTGGCCACGATGCAAAATATCGAAGCATCCGTTAGTGAATACAACCGGCTCACGTAGCCCTGAGATGATAGCATCTATCTCGGTTTGGCTGCTTTCAGGCGAAATCACCTTTGCCTGAGCGTTAAAGCCCTTTGAAATAGTCATCTTTTATTTGGCTTCTTGGTATTCAAAGACCTTAACCACGCGTTTCACGCCTCTCACTGTTTGAGTGAGTTCGGTTGCTTTATCTGCTTCGGCACGTGTCACTATGCCCATCAAATAAACGCTGCCTCGTGTTGTCACCACTTTTACTCTGTTTGCTTTTAAGCCCGTTTTTAGAACCAAACGACTTTTAACTTTGCTACTGATCCAAGCATCATTGGTGCGTGCCCAAAGCCGAGTTTTACCTGTGATAGTGGTTTCATCAACAACTTGTCTTACGCCTTTAATTGCGCTTACTTTAGCGATAATATCGGGTTTGATTGTTTCGTCGTCTATCTCACCCGTTAGCAATAAAATACCATTCCATGACTGAGTTTTAACATGTGCAGCTTTTCTAAACTCTGGATTTGAGATCAAAATATTACGAGACGTGACTTCAATTGCACCATCGTCTATGTACTCACCAACCGTACGTCGGTCGTGAATAATATCAATCGTTGCAATAGCAACACCTGCGACAATAGCGGTTACGCACGCGCTTAAGGTAATTGCAGCCCCGAGGCTTATTATCGAAGTTCTGAGTAGTTTGACTAAAGAAACGCTGTGCTTGCTCATTATTTGCTCCAGACTCTTATGTAAACACTAATAAAAGTAGCTGTTGATGTAATTTTAAAAACGCCCGTTAATCCAATATATAACTGTCAATTAATTCACAGATACAGTGAATAACTAGGCCATGTACTTCTTGAATGCGAGCGGTGACATCACCTTTAACAATAAGATTGATATCGCCACTCTCTATAACGTCATTTAATTTTCCGCCACTTTTACCGTTCAGTGCAATGACAGTAACCGATTTGTCATGTGCGACTTCAACCGCTTTCATGATGTTAGCTGAATTTCCCGACGTTGTAATGACCATTAAACAGTCGCCAGGGCGACCTAAGGCACTTACTTGTTTAGAGAAGACCTCGCTGTAGTCATAATCATTGCCAATAGATGTAAGTGTCGAGCCGTCAGCGGTTAAGGTTATGCCCGGTAGCTCTCGTCGTTCTCGCTTATATCGGTTGAGAAGCTCTGAAGAAAGGTGTTGCGCGTCAGCGGCGGAGCCTCCGTTCCCACAAATCATTAATTTCCCACCGGCTTCAAAACTGGTATAAAGCGTTTTGGCAATGTTTTCGATTTGTGGTTCTAGGAATTGGTTATCAAGAATGCTCGCTGCACTCGCTTGAAAGTGATCTGAAATAGTCGACATGATTTCTCTTTAAATGAGTGAATTTAAAATGCGTTTGTTATCCACTCGTATTCGGGGTTATTGAAATTTCCGTTGATGCAAAGTATATCAAAACGGCAGGCGCAATCGCTTCTTTTGGTGCTAAGTAAATAAAACTCGGCGGCGCGGCGTAATTTAGCTTGTTTTGCGTAATTAATACTCGCTAAGGCTCCACCATAGTTCAAGGATGCTCGATAACGTACCTCAATGAAGACCAAGTATTCTTGGTCCCACATGATTAAGTCTATTTCGCCGTAACGGCAACTAAAGTTGCGCTGTTCTAATTTGAATTTTTTCTGTTTTAAGAACTCCAGAGCAAGGTCTTCAGCGTGATCTCCTGAGGCCATCTTCGGGGTCTTGTTGGATTTCTTGCGAACTCCTTTCACGAGTTTCGCGTCGACTGCCGTTTTGACGGTCCCAAGTTTCTGAATTATAGGTCGAATCATTGTAAGTTCCATTTACAGATTGATTGATGAATACTTCGTCATTAAGCGGGTCAATAGGGGCTATGTCAAGGCCTAGAGTTTCAATCGGTATTACTTCGCCTTGCTTGAAGCGAGCCCATATTGGCTGGTACATTGTTTCACCGTAATTGCTAATACTAACTTGGCCGGTGTTACCGTTAATAGCAAGGTCACTATTCTGGCGAAGCTCTCGATAACTTGGTACAACACTATACGCGTCGGTTCCAAGTGCGAAGAGCATGTTCAGTTGTCCGGCATACGGTGCGACTTTGGCGGATCGTAATACCCACGGCATTATTGGAAAGCGGGTGCCGTCTAAATCAATATTGTTAACGCTGTCTTGAAGTCCGTTGAATATTGACGATGTAGAGTAAACAGGCACTTTCGAGCCGCTAAAAAAATTAACCTGCGGCCTTATCAATCTTCCAGTTTGGGTGTTCGCGAGCATTAAGATAAAATCGATATCTGAACGCTGGTAAGCTGAAAATTTAGGTTTAAAACCAAGAGCTTTACTGAGTTGGCTGTGTCTATATTGACTTTGGTTTATATCAAACATCTGTTTGAGTTCGGTACTATGGTCGTATTGTTTGGGCGAGTAAGTAACTGTTTTACTAATCTTTCCCCCCAAGCTTTGCCATCTCTGGATGAATGAATTTGCAATTCGTCTGTTAGAGGTTGAGTCCGTGGTAAGCAAGCCGGCGCTTAGATGTCCATCTTTCCAAGCGCGCTCTGCTACACGGGCTCCTTCCATTTCAGGGCTCATGGTGAATCTTGATATAGGCCCGTTGAGCGCCGTATCGCCACCAAGTAATAATGTTGGTATTTGTCGTCGGTTGTAATCGTTATTGCTATAAGCACTGACTTGATTGGCGTAGTCTTTGCCTAATGGGCCGATAATGAAGTCCGCGCCAGACTGAAGTGCTGCGGTATAGTATTGAGATGCGGCATAAGGATTATCGCCTATATCGTAAAAACGTAATTCTGGGCGATAAGGCGACTGGTTGTTAGTGTGTTGATAATTAATGCCGTCCTTGACCGCTTGCGCCGCTTTATTAAATTTAGATGTAATCGGGAGTAATACCGCGATGCTGCGTGGTGAGCCAGGGCCCCATGCATCAACGACCGTTTGCTTTATAACGCTCTGTGGCTCTTCACGCCATTGTTCAAATTGTTGGGGCGCCGTTGCCACTGACGTAGTTTGTGAGCTTAAACTTTGTTCTATTCTATTTCTTACTAACAGATTCTGTGTGCTATTAAATATATTGTGTCGTCGATCAATCGGCAAAGAGTTAATCACCTGCCAAATATAACGAGTAGTCTCGCTGCGCGTGTTCCCTACGAGTGAGCGTTCTCGAGTTATTAGAGCGTTTATCGCTGAGTCATAATCGTTAAGGGCTTGATAGCTAAATGACCCAAGAAGTAGAGCGTCAACTTGCTGAGTTGTTAATTTAGGTCGCTCAGGGATAGTTGGAAACGCGAGTTCATTGTTGTTAACTGTCGCGGTGTCATCGGCTGCGGCCTTGGCCTCTAAATCTGGAGTTTGAGTTTGACGGCTCCAAAGTGGCTCTAAAACTGAAAGTGCTTCTTGGTATTCCCCTTTAGCGTATGCGACATACGCATTAATGACAGTGAGTCTGTCTGCCTGAACGCCGTTTAACGATTCGACGTAAAGCGGTGTAACCGATTGCTCTGCGCCTTGAAAATCTTGCGCTTGAATATAGTATTCTGCGGCGCTTAACGCTGAATTTACACGCCCGTTTCTGTCATTTTGATTTTGAGATTGTTGTCGGTAATATTCAGCGCGGTTGACATTGAGCTCTTCTGCTTGAAGAGCTTGGTCGTCAAATCGATTTTCCAGAGGTGTTTCCGGTTCATTTTGAATAGCGCTAGGAGGTGTGACTACTATGTCACGCGCCTCTACATCAACTGGTTGAGTAACAGACGAGGAAGCACAACTGGTCAGCAAGGCTAAGCTTAAAGTGACACTCAATAGTTTTATGCGGTAATTTAATTCTAGATGCATTTTGCAAGTATTCCGATTATTCTGGTCTGCCTATTTAACTCTTACGAAGTATACCGAGTGATTGACCCAATTAGCAAAACCAGCCAAGCCACGAATTCGCCTGCGCAAGGGCAGTTATTAGTGGTGGCCACTCCTATTGGAAACCTCGGCGATATAACTCATAGAGCCATACAGGTACTGGGCGCAGTTGACTTTATACTCGCTGAAGACACACGACATAGTAAACGATTGTTAAATCACTATGGCATAGGCAGCAAATTACGCTCTTGTCACGAACATAATGAAGAATCGCAAATAGAATGGGTGAAATCGCAGTTAGACCAAGGTTTAGATTTAGCACTAATAAGCGACGCTGGCACTCCATTGATTAGCGACCCTGGCTTTGTTTTGGTCCGAGCTTTGCGTGATCAAGGCTACACAATCGCTGCGGTACCCGGGCCAAGTTCAATTATAGCAGCGCTATCAGTTGCAGGGCTGCCAACCGATGGTTTTGTTTATGACGGCTTCTTGCCATCAAAATCAGGGGCCAGACAATCTGCGCTTGCGAGTTATACCAATGAACATCGCACAGTCGTGTTGTTAGAGTCATCTCATAGGATAAAAGTCTGCCTTGCCGACTTAGCAGACGTATTAGGAGGGCAGAGGCAAATTGCTGTAGCACGAGAGCTGACGAAACGTTTCGAAACGGTGTTGGCGGGTACCGTAGAGTCGGTATTAGCGATGTTTTCCGAGGATGAAGACCAAAGCCGAGGAGAGTTTGTAGTGATGCTCGCAGGTGTTGAACCTGTTTCAAGTGACGATGCAGAGGTGTCGGCAATATTGAAAGTATTGCTCGCCGAATTGCCAGTAAAGCAAGCGACTAATATTGCCGCTAAGCTTAGTGGTAAACGCAAGAACGAAGTCTACGATCTAGCCTTGAAGATAAAAAAAGGGTTAGATCTACTTTAGATCTATTATAGTTATTAATGAAAACCTCCTTTTTATATTTGCTCATACTTTGTATCAGCGCCTCGGGTGTGCAAGCCTCGGTGCTGGGCGATATAAAGCTTACTCAGAATGATTCGGTGTTAATCGTCGAAGAGGGTAGTGACGCTTTGTTCTCTTGGCAAGCTACCAAGCCGCTAGTACCAGCATCATTAACCAAACTGGCAATGGCCCATTTAGCGATCGAGAAATGGGGTTTAGATCATCGTTTTATTACTGACTTTCTTGTCGATGGTGAAACTTTGTGGGTCAAAGGTTATGGCGACCCTTTCTTGGTGTCAGAGGAAATCGAAAAATTGGTTCTTGTGCTTAGGAAAAGGTTATCAATTAATGGTATTTCAGCGATTAAGCGTTTGAGTATTGATAATAGCCATTTTGATATCACCTCCGTTCCTGGGCGAAGTAATTCGGCTGACCCTTATAATGCGCCTTTGTCCGCTGTCTCGGCAAATTTCAACACTGTCAAGTTAAGTAAAAAGAATGGCCAAATAGCAAGCGCTGAGCCGCAAACGCCATTGACCAACGTTGCGCGTAAAATGGCCTATACAATGACTAAAAGCATTGAGCGAGTGAATTTATTGAATGCAGATAATGCTCAGCTAAATTTTGCTGAATTGTTATTGATCAAACTCGATTGGCTAGATGTTGATATAACGATAGGCCAGCCTTTAAGCGGTAAAGCTAAACTACTGTACCGCCATGAAAACTCGCATACTTTAGAAGATGTGTTGAGAGGCACCTTAGAGTTTTCGAATAACTTTATGGCCAATCAAGTGTTTTTGAAACTACCTGAAACTGAAAATAGTTCTCATGTTTCATTTGAAAGTGCTCGTGATTACTCTACTGCCGCGTTGTCAGATGCCTTTGGTTGGAAAGACCATAGTATTGATGAAGGTTCTGGTTTGTCCAGAAAAAACCGTTTGAGTGCTAAGCAAATTGATGAACTTTTGCTCGCTCTACAAGCGAATAAATCGCTGCTTAAAAAAATTAAAACTAAGAGTAAGTCGGCAATCGTTTATGCAAAAACTGGTACGCTTAAGGGAGTGCGAAGCTATGCAGGCTATATAGAGTTGCCACCTAAATCGTCCACTGAAGCTAATGCAAGGCGTTATCGTTTTGTATTTAATTTTAATCGAGCTGTCGCCTACCGGTATCGTGATCAGGCACTTGAGCAACTACTTAGATATTTAGAAAGCCTCTAACCGAGTTCGTTTATGAAAGTCTTGAGTCGAGTTAATTCATGAGAGGTGCGCGGCGTGGTTCTGGTAACGCACCAAACTTAGAAAATGTCGATTGGTCGAGCCTAAAGCAATTAATTCCATTCATGACCGAGTTTAAAGGTCGAATTGGTCTCGCGCTTTTATGTCTAGTTGGCGCCAAGCTGGCCAGCGTTGGTTTGCCATTTATTCTTAAACAAATCGTTGACCACCTCAATGGTGATTTGAGCGGTAGCGCTTCGGCATTGGTCATAGTGCCTATTGCTTTGTTAGTTGCATATGGTGTAGTGCGTTTTTCGAATGTTTTATTTGGCGAGCTACGCGACACTTTGTTTGGCCGAGTTACTGAGCGGGCTATGCGACGGGTAGGCCATAAGGTGTTCGAGCATCTACACTCTCTCGATCTTGCTTATCATTTAAATCGCCGAACAGGTGGCGTTTCAAGAGACATTGAACGGGGCGTTAATGGCATCAGCTTTTTGATGCGCTTTATGATTTTTAATATCGTACCAACTTTCGTTGAGATCGGCATGATTATGGTGCTGCTATTTTGGAATTATTCAATTTGGTATGCCTTGATCGTTTTAATTTCGGTGGTTGCGTATGTCGGGTTCTCGGTTATCGCTACCGAGTGGCGAACTGAAACTATTCGGCAAATGAACAGCGCTGAAAGCAAGTCGAGCACCCGCTCTGTTGACAGTCTTTTGAATTTTGAAACGGTTAAATATTTTAACAACGAAGCGTTTGAGGCGGAGCGTTACGACGAAAACCTTGCTGACTGGGAATCCGCTAGGCGAAAAAATAGACTTACATTATTTGCTTTGAATGGAGGGCAGTCGTTGATCATTTCGGCGGCTGCAACCGCATCTATGATATTGGCGGCGTATCATGTTAGCCAAGGTGTGATGACTATAGGTGATTTTGTATTAATTAATGCCTTGATGATGCAAATATTTTTGCCTCTTAACTTTCTCGGGTTTGTATATCGCGAAATGAAAGGCTCAATGGCAAATATAGATGCAATGTTTGCCTTGTTGCGGGTTAAGTCGTCGGTGCGAGATCTGCCGAATGCCTTGGCATTGAATGTCACTAAAGGAGAGATAGAATTTAATAAGGTTAGTTTTTCCTATTATCCAGAACGACCTATTCTCAAAGGAGTTAGTTTCAAAGTTGCGCCTAAGCAGAAGGTTGCCATTGTCGGAGGTAGTGGTTCAGGTAAATCGACCATCATGAAACTGTTGTTTCGGTTTTATGATGTTAATTCTGGTGATATATGTGTTGATGGGCAAAATATTGCCTCGGTGTCTCAACATAGCTTGCGCCGAGCGATTAGTGTGGTACCACAAGATACCGTTTTGTTTAATGCCAGTATTTTAGACAACATTAAGTATGGCAACGTTAAGGCTAATGACGATGCCGTTTGGAGCGCGATACGCATGGCTTACCTTGATGATTTTATCAAGCAATTGCCTGACGGTGGTGATACTCAAGTGGGCGAGCGAGGCTTAAAGTTATCTGGTGGTGAAAAGCAAAGAGTGGCAATTGCACGCGCGATACTCAAGCAGCCAAAGGTTATGGTTTTTGACGAAGCAACCTCCTCACTAGATAGTGGTGCTGAACAAAAAATCTTACAAGCCATGGAGCGTGTTCGTGGAGAATACACCAGTGTTGTTATTGCTCATCGCTTGTCTACAATTGTTGATTCAGATCTAATTCTTGTATTGGAAGCCGGACAAATTGCTGAGCAAGGAACTCATTCTGAACTAATTGCCTTAGATGGTTATTATGCTACTGCTTGGAGGCTGCAAAATTCGCAAGCATAGAGTTTGCTATGAGAGATATATTCATTGCTTTATTGAAAGGCAAGTTAGTCTAGGTCTGGTATCCTTAAGGGCTTGAAATCACCCGCATTTAACGTTCATTGTCGCAGCGTTATATTGAGCAAAAATAATGACCAATTCAGCAAAGTTATTGTACTCCTTCGTTAAACCAACACTTTTTTTACTTGACCCTGAGCGCGCTCACGACATCACTTTGTCAAAACTTTCGTTTGCTTCGAAGCGACCATTTTTGACTGCGCAAATTAACCGGCTTTTTGGTAGGAAAGTGCCAGATCTACCCGTGAATTGTATGGGAATTGGTTTTCGCCACCCGGTAGGCTTGGCGGCTGGTTTAGACAAAGATGCGCGAGCCCTGCCTGCGTTTAGCGCCATGGGGTTTAGCGGGGTGGAAATGGGGACCGTTACTCCTAAACCTCAGCCAGGCAACCCTAAGCCACGCATGTTTCGATTGCTCGAAGATCAAGCACTGATCAACCGTATGGGGTTCAATAGTGGCGGGGTCGATGTTTTTCTTGAGAATATTCAAAAGACAGATAACACAGCCATTGTCGGGATTAACGTCGGTAAGAACGCAGTCACGCCAATTGACGACGCTCATTTTGATTATATTTCGGCGATGCAACGTGTTTATTCGTGTGCCGATTATATAACAGTGAATATCTCCTCCCCGAATACGAAGTCGCTCAGAGATCTTCAAAACGAATCGTTTCTCGATGATTTATTACTCAAAATAAAAGCAGCGCAGAAAAAATGCGAAAAAGTACATAAACGATATGTGCCCATCGCGTTGAAAGTAGCGCCTGATCTTTCAGTGGATGAAATAGAGGCCATTGCTGAGTTGCTTATTTCTCACCAATTTGACGCCTTGATTGCAACCAACACCACAGTAGCGCGCCCAGACAGTTTGCGCAGTGAGCACTCTCACGAAATTGGTGGGCTTAGCGGTGCACCTGTTAAAGATATGTCGACCAAGTGTATTCGTGAATTTTATCGTTTGCTCAAAGGGCGGGTTCAAATTATTGGTGTGGGCGGTATTAAAGACGCCGACGATGCCTGGGAGAAGATGCTGGCAGGGGCTGATTATGTGCAAATCTATAGTCAGTTTATTTATCAGGGCCCAGCTATTGTCAGTGATATTGTTAAGGGCTTAAAGGCTAAAGTCCAATCTGAAGGTTTTGATGACTTGGCAACGGCGTTAGAGGTTTTGCGCAAGAAAAATAATAATTGAAAATTTCGTTGGGCCAGAAACAGACACCCAGAAACAGGTATGTAGGTGGGCCGTGAGAAGTTTAACCCTCGCATGTGGCTAGATGATTGGCGTTTCGAGTGTTTAGACCTTTGCTATAGCGCTTAAATTTGAGTAGACTTCCGGCGAGTCAACTGGGCAGTCGCCGCTTCATTAGAAGGGGAGGAAAGTCCGGGCTCCAAAGAGCAGAGTGCCAGATAACGTCTGGGCGGCGCGAGCCGACGGCCAGTGCAGCAGAAAGATACCGCTTCCTCGTTCGTATTAAAGACGTTCTTTAATAATCATTTAATTGAAATCGAATAGGGCAGTAAGGGTGAAATGGTGCGGTAAGAGCGCACCGCGTTAGTGGTAACACGAGCGGCAAGGTAAACCCCACTCGGAGCAAGACCAAATAGGTGTTCGTTCGTCAAGTCTTGACTTGACGTTAAGGCGTGGTTCGCGTTGGACACGGGTAGGTTGCTTGAGGCATGCAGCGATGTATGTTCTAGATGAATGACTGTCCTTGACAGGACCCGGCTTATAGGTTGACTCATTTTTAGCGTAAGAGTTCCGAACTTTTTTAAGAAAGTTCGTGAACTTGATCGTTAATCCATAATCAGCGAATAAGGGCAGTCAATTATGTATAATATCAACTGTTATTATTAACAGTATGTGTTAGTCTAACTACATTGATGCTTCATTTAGGTGGGTTAGGTATTACCGAAACATAATGATCTAGGTCATGCTTAAATTATCACAAAATGATTATCTCTAACTTCCTATTAAATAATCTGTTGCGCTTCAAAGTTAAAGTAATACTTTAAATAGCATGTTTAAGTTGCAAGGAAAAGCGCGCTAACTTACTGAAAGAAAAAGGTTTTCTTGTCAATTAATCCTTGACTCAGTTCCTGCTGTCGTAGATAGTGGCGAAATGTGGGTAATTGTGGGGATTTGAGGGTAATTTCTCCCAAATTTTGATAGTTACAGAGCTAACACCAATAATAAGTGGGCCGATAGAGTCGTGGCGAGAGGAAGTAATCATATAAATCTAGATGCGAAGGGGCGGATGTCAATTCCGACCAAGCTTCGTGACGCCCTGTGTGGGGAGTCCGAAGGGCATCTAGTCGTGACCATTAGCCCGAGTGACCATTGCTTATTGTTGTACAAACTAGATGATTGGAATGCGGTGGAAGAGAAATTGACATCCTTGCCAACATTAAATGCTCAAGTTCGTCAGTTGAAGCGCATGTTGATTGGCCATGCTGATGATTGCTCCATGGATGCTAGTGGCCGTATTTTATTGCCGCAGCAATTGCGAGAGTTCGCAAACATTGATCGAAAAGCTGTCTTGGTAGGGCAGGGTGACAAGTATGAAATTTGGGACGAAGCGCAATGGGTTGCGCAACGCGAATCCCTGTTGGCTGTTGAGCTCGATGAATCGTCATTGCCGATTGAGCTTGAATCACTTTCCTTTTAGAGGCTAATCATGACTACCTCTGAGCTGCATATTCCTGTCCTGATGAGAGAGGCAATCGACGCGTTGAATATTCGTGATGGTGGCGTATATGTGGATGCGACGCTAGGGCGAGCAGGGCATGCTACGCAAATCGCTCAGAGAATGGGGGTTACTGGTAAGTTGATCGGTTTTGATCGTGATCCAAGGGCGGTAGAGCTTGGGCGCAAAGTATTTCAAGGTGATGATCGAGTGACGATCATTCATAGCGAGTTTAGCCGGATTGCTGAATTGCTTCTAGAGCAGGTGGGTATCGAAAAAGTTGATGGCATATTAATGGACTTGGGGGTTTCATCGCCGCAATTAGATCAAGCTGAACGTGGCTTTAGTTTCATGAGGGACGGTGAATTGGATATGCGCATGGACACCTCTAAAGGAGAGTCTGCGGCGCAGTGGTTGGCGCGAGTTGAAGAGCGTGATCTTATGATGGTCTTATTCGATTTGGGCGAAGAGAAGTTTGCTAGACGAATTGCTCGAGCAATTATTGCTACGCGCGAAGAAGTGACAATTGAAAGCACCTTGCAATTGGCCTCTATTATTGCTGATGCGACGCCAAAGAAAGATAAGAATAAGCACCCCGCAACCCGTAGTTTTCAAGCGATTCGCTTGCACGTTAATCAAGAGCTAACTCAGGTGTCGCAGGCGCTACCTCAGTCGGTGCAGTTATTGAACGAAGGCGGGCATTTAGCCGTTATCAGTTTTCACTCATTGGAAGATCGAATAGTAAAGCGCTTTATGCGCGAGTTATCTACTCCGAATTTGCCGCCTAAGAATATACCGGTGAGTGAGGAGGCGTACCTGACACCATTAAAACTGTTAAGTCGTGCAGTGAAGCCTAGCAAAGAAGAAATCAAAGAGAACCCTCGGTCACGCAGTTCTGTACTGAGAATTGCTAAGCGAACTGCGGTGGCGTATCAAGCTCCATTATCGGCCGTTGTAGGCGGAGGGCGTAATGCGCGATAGTGTGATGTGGTTTTTAGTTAGTAGCGTGGTTATATCGGCGTTGTTCGTTGTTAACGTTCGTCATCAGCACCGTTTGGCATATTTGTCGTTTCAAACCGAAGAGAGTGTGCGCGACGACTTAAATGATGAATGGGGTCAGCTCCTAATCGAGTCCAATGTTTGGGCATCGGCTCAACGAGTTGAGAAAGACGCTAGTAAACATTTATCAATGCGTGCCCCAGTTAAAGGTGAAGTTAAGTATATTGATGAAGAGTCAGAACTTGGTACAAAAAACTCCGAAGTGATAGGTGCTCGGCAATGACGAGAGCCAAAACAGTGCCAGTAAAAGTTCAGAGAAGGTCGGCGATTGAGCCGCCGACCAAAGATGTGATCGTGCCTGTTTCTACCTGGCGTTATAACTCGATTGTTATTATCTTTGGTATTTTGTTTGTTGGTCTTGGTGCGCGCGCTGTGCAGTTACAGATAATCGACAATGATTATCTGCAGTCTCAAGGAGATGCTCGCTATTTAAGGGTTCAGAAAGAGCCCCCAACTCGAGGAATGATTACTGATCGCAATGGTCAACCAATCGCTGTGAGTACCCCAGTAGATTCTATTTGGATGCATCCAGCGACCATTCTTAGGCAAAAACAAGAGTATTCTTATAAAGAGCTGAGCAAGCTGCTCGAGATATCCCCTAAGGAGCTCCTTGCTAAAGCTGAAAAGAGAAAGGGAAGGGAGTTTGTTTATTTAAAGCGTCACTTGCCACCGCAGTTGGCGAATAAAATTCTTGCCTTGAATGTTCCTGGGATTAATAAGGTACGCGAGTACAAGCGTTATTACCCTACTGGCCCTGTTATGGGGCATGTGCTTGGGTTTACTAATATTGACAACGAAGGCCAAGAGGGGCTGGAGTTGGCTTACGATGATAAATTAAAGGGGCAAGCAGGGCGCACTCAAGTGTTGCGCGATAAAGTTGGCCATGTAGTTGAATATGTGGAGCAGCTTGCGCGGGTCCGCCATGGAGACGATATCGTATTGAGTCTTGATACGCGTATTCAGTATCTTGCGTATCGGCATTTGCAGGCTGCAGTCAAAAAGCATAATGCAACATCGGCTTCGTTGGTAGCGTTGGATGCGAAGACTGGCGAAGTGTTGTCAATGATCAGCATGCCAGACTTTAATCCTAATGATCGCGGCGACCTAAAAAGTGCTCACTTTCGTAATCGATCGATTACTGACTCATATGAACCCGGCTCGACGGTCAAACCAATTACTGTGGCAATGGCGATGGAAGAGGGTGTGGTTGATGCAAGCACGATGATAGATACGGAAAAAGGTTTTTATTACATAGGTCGTAGCCGGATTAGTGATACCAAGCCCCACGGAGAAATAACAGTTTCTGACGTTATTAAGAAGTCGAGCAATATTGGTTCTGCCAAAATTGCCATGATGTTGGACCCGAACGACTTGTATCACACCTACCGGGACCTTGGTTTTGGTAGAACGAATAAACTTAAAATTCAAGGTGAACAAAAAGGCATGTTGGCAAATCGCAAGAAGCCGATTGAGCATGCGACCATGAGTTATGGTTACGGTCTATCTGTAAATACCTTACAACTTGCGCGATCGTATCAGGCTCTTGCGAACGATGGTGTACTGTTACCTGTGAGTCTTCACCCAGTTGATAAAACTCCAAAAGGAGAGCGTATATTTTCAGCAGAGGTGGCGGATCAAATCGCTTTGATGCTTGAATTGGCGGTTAGTGATAGCGGCACAGCGCCAAAAGCGCGCGTGGATCAATATCGTGTAGGAGGTAAGACAGGTACCGCACACAGGGTGGTTGACGGTCGCTATCAAGACGACAGTTATATGTCTCTCTTTGCCGGTTTTGCGCCCATTAGTGATCCCGAAATAGTCCTAGTTGTGTCGGTTAATGACCCGAAGGGTGTCGACTATTATGGCGGCTTAGTAGCGGCTCCAGTTTTTTCAGAAGTAATGGCCGGTGCTTTGCGCCTAAGAGGCGTGGCACCTGATGCGATGACAGCGCCTAAAGAGGAGCCAGGGCTAAAATTGATGATTTCTCGACCGATTGCTGGTTTAGAGTCATCGAATCAAAAAAGCGGTGAGCAATGATGCTTTTAGCGAATCTGCTTTCAACGATTAATCTTGTCACTGACATTGATGTTCAAATCAGTCATCTAGCAATAGATAGTCGCAAGGTATCAAACGGTGCTTTGTTTTGCGCTTATAAAGGCGCAGTGGCCGATGGGCGAGATTATGTTTTAGAAGCTCAAGCAAATGGAGCGGCGGCTATTTTATACGACGCTATTGACTTTGAATTGACGTCCAGGCTTTCAATCCCTGCCTTTTCAGTGCCAGATCTACAAGCGAAAGTTGGCAGGCTTGCGCATGAATTCTTTGGCCGTGCTTGTGAAGAGATGCAAGTTTTTGGTGTTACCGGTACAAACGGCAAAACAACTTGCTGTTATTTGTTGACACAAGCTCTAACTCAGTTAGGCATGTCGGCAGCGATGATCGGCACCATTGGGGTCGGCAAGCTGGATGCGTTAGAGAGTGCTGATCACACAACACCTGATCCGATTGCATTACACAAAATACTCTCTGATTTTAGAGATCAGGGTATTACGCAAGTGTGCATGGAAGTGTCCTCACATGCGTTGGATCAAGGGCGGGTGAGCGGTGTTGATTTTTTCTGCACGCTGTTTACCAATTTGAGCCACGATCACCTTGATTATCATGGTGATATGGCTGCTTACAGTGCTGCCAAACAACGTTTATTCACTGAATTTCATAGTGAATTAGTAGTGACAAACGCTAACGACGCATTGGGATCATCACTCATTGACGTATCTAATGCAGAATTTATCGTGTCATATGGTCAAGGTGGCGACGTATATGCTGAAGAAGTAGAGCTAAGTTTTAATGGAATTCAGTTTGAATTTGAAGGGAATGGCGTCGATTTCTCTGCTCATACGCCGCTAATTGGCGCTGTTAATATTCCAAATATCGAGATGCTGGTAGCTACTTTGTTAGCCCTTAGTACCTCTATTGAGGATATCCAATCGATACTATTATCACTCGAGCCAGCTCCAGGGCGCATGGAATTATATCGTTCGCTCACGGGCGTTAGTGTGGTTGTTGACTATGCCCATACTCCAGATGCACTTGAAAAGGCATTGCTCTCCATTCGTCAACATTGCGACCAGCAAATGTGGTGTGTGTTTGGCTGCGGAGGCGACCGTGATCAAGATAAGCGCCCAGTAATGGGGCGAGCGGCCGATGAGTGCGCTGACAAGGTCATTGTGACGAATGATAATCCTCGCTCTGAAGAGCCGGCGTTTATAGCGAAGCAAATCGTTGCTGGCATTAAGGGTGATCATCAAGTGGTGTTAGATAGAGCGGCTGCAATTGTTGAATCTATTACGCAGGCGAGTTCCGGTGATTGGGTTTTAATTGCAGGCAAAGGTCACGAGTCAACTCAGCAAATTGGAGATGAGTTTTTACCGTTTTCTGATAGAGCACACGTACAAAGTGCGTTGGGAGTGGCTCTATGATGCGATTGTCGCAGGTTGCATACGCGGTAAGCGGTCAGCAAATTGGTGCCGACGTTATGTTGCGTAATATTAGTATCAACACACGCGATGAATGTCACGGGCGTTTGTTCGTAGCACTCAAAGGCGATAACTTTGATGCGCACCAATTTGTTTCACAAGCTGAGCACGCTGGTGCGGGGGCGCTAATGGTTGAGCAAGAGGTAGAAACCTCATTGCCTACCGTTACGGTAAAGAGCACTCATCGAGCGTTAGCCGATTTAGCGAGTTGGTGGCGCTCTCAATTTGTGCTTCCAGTGGTTGGCGTTACAGGAAGTGTTGGCAAGACTACCGTCAAAGAAATGTTAGCCTGTATTTTTGCAGAATTTGGCCGTGGAGTTGTGACAAAGGGCAATTTGAATAATGAGATTGGTGTGCCACTTACTCTCATGCGTTTAGCTACTCAAGATCGCTATGCCATTGTCGAAATGGGAATGAATCAAGCAGGAGAAATTGGGCGTTTAAGTGCCATGGCCAAGCCGACCATCGCCTTGGTAAATAATGCAGCCGCAGCTCATTTAGAAGGCTTAGGCTCAATAGAAGCGGTAGCTAAGGCTAAAGGAGAAATCTATCAAGGGTTGTCAGCTGACGGTGTTGCGGTCATCAATAATGACGATGATTTTGCTGATCTTTGGTCTGAGCTTGCTGAGAACCATTCAACTATTACCTTTGGTCTTGGTGAAGGCGCTGATGTTACGGCAAGTTACAAAGAGAAAAAAAGCGGCTTGGTTATCAAGGTAAACGCCAAGGGGAAAAAATTAAAAATAAAGTTAAACACCGTTGGTGAGCATAGTGTGCGTAACGCGCTTGCCGCCGTGGCAGTGGCTATTGCGGCTAAAGTTCCAGTTGAAAATATAGAAGCCGGCCTAGCCAAATTTAAATCCGTTAAAGGCCGTTTAAATATTCAAACAATTGCTGGCGTTAACGTAATTGATGACACTTATAACGCCAACCCAGCCTCGATGAGAGCCGCTATTAATGTGCTGGTTGAATACGACGACAATTTGCTCATCGTTGGCGATATGGCCGAACTCGGCGCGGCTGCCAAAACCGAACATAAAGTGCTGGGTAAGCAGGCGGCCGCACGTGGTGTTAAGGCTTTATACGCATGCGGTGAATATGCGAGTTTAGTGGCAAGTGAATTCGGTGATGGCGCTGTCGTGTTTGAGAGCCAAGAAGCGTTATTAAAGCAGCTCAACGTAGATACTTTGAGCGGTACTATTTTAGTTAAGGGGTCTCGTTCTTCAAGAATGGAACGAATAGTAGAGGCGTTGCATAACCAGCTGTCGGCGCATTTACCAGTGTTAAGTGGGAGTGAAAACTAATGTTATATGCGCTATTTGAAGCACTATCGGAGCAATACAGCTTTTTGAACGTGTTCCAATATATTACCTTTCGTGCCATTTGCTCGGTGTTAACAGCGCTGACTGTGTCATTGCTACTTGGCCCAGTAATGATTCGTAAGTTAAGTATTTACAAAATTGGTCAAACGGTGCGCAGAGATGGGCCGCCGACTCACTTTGATAAAGTGGGCACTCCGACTATGGGTGGTTTGTTGATATTGTTATCGGTTATTTTGTCGACCTTGTTGTGGGCCGACATGACCAACCGTTTTGTACAAATCACGTTATTCACCTGCTTCTTTTACGGAGTAATTGGTTGGTATGATGACTACCAAAAATTGGTGCATAAAGACCCCGTGGGCATGGGGTCACGAAATAAATTTTTAAGCCAAAGTATTGTTGCTGTTATCGCCGCTTATTGGTTGTATTCGACGGCGCAAACGCCGATTGAAACCTCACTAATTATTCCATTCTTTAAAGGCATTGCTATTCCGCTCGGCATACTATTTTTGCCGCTTACCTATTTTGTAATTGTGGGCACTAGCAATGCGGTAAACCTAACGGATGGCTTGGATGGTTTGGCTATTGTGCCAACCGCAATGGTTGCGGGTGCATTGGCAATATTTTGTTATTTATCTGGTCATGTGGTCTTCGCAGACTATTTACAAATTCCACAAATAGCTGGCACTGGAGAAGTTGCCGTTTTCTGTGCAGCCTTAGTTGGTGCTGGGCTTGGCTTTCTATGGTTTAACACCTATCCAGCTCAAGTATTTATGGGAGATATAGGCTCACTTTCATTAGGCGCTTCACTTGGTGTGGTGGCCGTGATTGTCCGTCAAGAATTGGTATTGTTCATTATGGGAGGAATTTTTGTTCTAGAAACGGTATCGGTGATTTTACAAGTAGCGTCGTTCAAACTTACTGGTAAGCGTATCTTTCGCATGGCGCCAATTCATCATCACTTTGAACTAAAAGGTTGGCCCGAACCACGAGTGATTGTGCGCTTCTGGATCATCAGTTTGGTGCTGGTTTTGATTGGCCTAGCAACGCTTAAAGTTCGATAGAGAAAAGTTACAAAATAATGTCTTTGCAAACTTACAATCCCCAACAAACACTCGTGGCGCAATATAGTTCAGCGACGGTGGTTGGTTTGGGTGTTACTGGCTATAGCGTAGTCAGATATTTGCGCGCGCGTGGGCTAAACGTAAGGGTGTTAGATTCGCGTTCTGAGCCACCATTAGCGAGAGAATTTAAACGCGAATTTCCAGAAGTTGAAACGTATTTTGATGTGTTCTCAGAAAATACTCTAGAAAATGTGTCGTTAGTTGTTGCTAGCCCAGGTGTTTCTTTAAAGGAACCCATGTTACGACAGGCTAAAAAACAGGGTTCTCATATCGTTGGTGATATTGAATTGTTTTTACAAGAAAACGATAAGCCAGTTATAGCTATTACTGGGTCTAATGGTAAGAGTACGGTAACAACCTTGGTCGGCGAGATGTGCAAAGCCGGTGGTTTAGCTCCGTTTGTTGCCGGAAATATCGGCAAGCCTGTACTTGATGCATTGACAGATAAGCGTGAGTTGGATGTCGTGGTGCTAGAACTTTCAAGCTTTCAATTAGAAACAACTTATCAAGTTCAAGCTGATTCTGCGGCCATCTTAAACATCAGCGCTGATCATATGGATCGCTATGATTCCATGGGCGATTATGTGCTAGCAAAAGCACGAATTATTCGTGGCGCTAAACGAGCTGTGTTGCCTAAACATGATGAATGGCTTGCACAGATCACCAGTGCTAATGACATCTTAGGTTTCGAGCTTGAGCCGCCGACAAACACTAACGATTTTGGTGTTGTGAGGAAATCAGGAAAACGTTGGTTGGTTAAAGGCGATGAGCGATTGATGCAATTGCGAGATATTCCTTTAATTGGCTTGCACAATGTTAAAAATGTACTGAGCGCTTTCGCTCTCGTTGATTTTCTGAATTTGCCGCTAGATGGTCTAGTCCAAGCTGTAAAGAGCTTCAATGGTTTACCTCATCGCATGCAAACTATTTTATCGCTTAACGATATTGCTTGGGTGAATGACTCTAAAGCGACAAATGTTGGCGCTACCGCGACTGCGTTGAATAATCTTGAACAAAAGGTTATCTGGATAGCCGGGGGCCAAGGCAAAGGCGCCGATTTTAGTGAGCTTAAGTCTGTCGTTAATTCTAATATTAAACAACTCATTTTAATCGGAGAAGATGCACAGCAGATTGCTTCGGTGTTAAATGGATTATTGCCAATTTCATTTGCTAAGGATATGCGCGACGCAGTTAGTCAAGCGGCTTCTATGGCGGTAGCGGGTGACGTCGTATTGCTTAGTCCAGCGTGTGCCAGTTTTGACATGTATAAAGGCTTCGAGCATCGTGGCGATGAGTTCAAGCGTTGCGTAGACTTAGCTGTTGGTACGCACAGTGAAGGTGCTCTATGAGCAGAGCATCTCTACAAGCAACCCGTGCCCAGACTAATATGAATTCTGCAGGTGTTGACTCAGTATTGCTCGGGGTATTTATAACTTTGCTGATGTTGGGTTTGGTGATGGTGTTTTCGTCTACTATCGCAATGGGTAGCCAAGATTTAAACACCAATACTTCCCACTTCTGGCGTCAGCTAGCGCATTTGATTCTTGGCGTGAGCCTAACCGTTGTCGTTGCAAGCATTCCTATATGGATGTGGCAGAAATTAAGCATTCCTCTTTTGGGTGTGGCTATTTTGTTATTGTTGGTACTTTTATTCGTCGGTTTAGAGGTCAACGGTTCAAGGCGTTGGTTGTCGATTGCAGGTTTTCGGTTGCAGCCAGCGGAATTCGCTAAGTTGGCGATTGTGCTTTATGCCGCAAGCTACCTCACTCGCAGGCAGAGCGAGATAACTAAATTTTCAAAAGGCATTGTCAACATGGGAGTGGTATTGGCCGTCGTTGGCGGTTTGCTGTTATTGCAACCTGATTTTGGCAGCTTCGTTGTGATGGTCGCAACGGTTGGTCTGATGATGTTTTTAGGCGGCATACGGATTAGTCACACACTTTTATGTTTAAGTGTTGTGGGCTCAGCCATGGCATTGATGGTTGTTTTATCGCCTTATCGTATGCGGCGCTTTACCGGGTTTTTAGACCCGTGGTCAGACCCGTATGGTTCTGGGTTTCAGCTTACTCAGGCATTGATTGCCGTTGGGCGTGGAGAAATATTCGGAGTCGGGCTTGGCGCAAGTATTCAAAAACTTTACTACCTACCTCACGCTAATAATGACTTTATATTAGCTGTTATTGGTGAGGAACTTGGACTAATCGGAATAATTCTTGTTATTGCTTTATATGCGATTTTGTTACACCGAGCATTGATTATTTCACGCACAGCGGAACTGGTTGGCCGAGTGTATGCATCACGTTTAGCACAAGGTGTTGGCTTTTTATTAGTATTTCAAGCGGTAATCAATATTGGTGTGAATCTAGGGGTGTTGCCAACCAAAGGTTTGACTCTTCCATTCATTAGTTATGGTGGTAGTAGTATGTTGGTTTGTTGTATTGCAATGGGTTTGTTGTTTGGCGTCGATCGTCAAAACAGAAAACGCGATACCAGGGGCGTTATTAAGAGTACGACAAAAAATAACGCGGTGGGAGGAGCGATAGCATGAAGCATCCTCATCTAATGGTCATGGCGGGTGGGACTGGCGGCCATGTATTTCCAGCTTTAGCCGTTGCTAAAGAATTACGCCGCTCTGGTGTTCAAATTACTTGGTTGGGTACCAAACGAGGCTTGGAATCTAAGGTGATTCCCGATAACGATATTGATATCGAGTGGGTGTCGGTTGAAGGTTTACGAGGCAAAGGCGGTTTAGGCCTGATACTTGCTCCGCTTAAACTTATTCGTGCTATGTGGCAGAGCGCTAAGGCAATTCGTCGAGTACAACCTGATTGCATTTTGGGTATGGGGGGCTTCGTATCAGGCCCTGGTGGATTAGTCGCTAGAGTGATGGGGCGATCACTTATCGTGCATGAACAAAACGCGGTTGCTGGTTTAACTAACCAATATCTAGCGAAGTTGGCTAACCGAGTCTTAAGTGGTTTTCCAAATGTCCAGGGTTTGCCTAAGAGCGCTGCTTGGGTTGGCAACCCTGTACGCGAGAGTATTCGTTGTGAAAACGCTAACAGCTCATCCAGCATAAATGTGCTGATCATTGGTGGTAGCCAGGGCGCACATTCGTTTAACGTTAAGTTGCCAGTCGTGTTTGCTGAGCTTGATAACGGCTCGGTGTCAATTTGGCACCAATCAGGGAAAGGACGACATGCCGAGGTCGTCGAGTTGTACAAGTCTCAAGGTGTTGATGCAAAGGTGAGTGAGTTTATTAATGATATGGCTGAGGCGTATGCTTGGGCCGACTTACTCGTTTGCCGTGCTGGCGCTATGACCGTTGCAGAGTGTTGTGCGGCGGCTAAGCCAGCGTTGTTGGTACCTTACCCGTTTTCGGCTGGAGATCATCAAGAAAAAAACGCGTTGGCAATGGTTAATGTTGGCGCGGGAAAAATGATTTCTAATCACTTGATCGACCAACAAGAATTCAGTCAAGCGCTAAGCTCACTGGTAGACGATAAGAAAGCTCTGCGTAAAATGGGACAACAGGCTTATACATTGCATAAGCCAAATGCATTGAAAGACGTAGCGGCTGTTTGTCAGGAGTATCTCAATGCGTAACCGTGTAAAGACTATTCATTTCGTTGGTGTTGGTGGTAGCGGCATGTCGGGTATTGCCGAAGTGCTAGTAAACCTTAATTATAGTGTTAGTGGTTCTGACATCATTGATGGGCCGGTAACACAGCGTTTACGAACAGCGGGTATCAATATCGTTATAGGTCATCATATCGATAATATAAAAGGAGCTGACGTGGTTGTGGTGTCTACCGCAATAGACCGAAGTAACCCCGAAGTTGGGGGTGCTATCGAAGCTGGTATTCCGGTGATACCTCGTGCGGAGATGTTAGGTGAGTTGATGCGCTTTCAACAGGGGATCGCAGTAGCAGGCACGCATGGTAAAACCACGACAACTAGTTTAGTGTCGGCGATCTTAGTGGCAGGCGACTTAGACCCTACTTTTGTGGTTGGCGGTTTAATTAATAGCGCTGGCGTTAACGCAAAATTGGGTCAAGGAGACTATCTCGTTGCTGAGGCGGATGAAAGTGATGCTTCATTTTTAAATCTCAAGCCTGAAATGGCAATCGTGACCAATATCGATGAAGATCATATGGTTACTTATGAAGGTGACCTAGGAACACTAAAGAAAACTTTCGTTACCTTCCTGCAAAATCTGCCTTTTTATGGCCTGGCGGTAGTATGTGAAGACGATGAAAATGTAAGGTCGATTCGTGATCAAATACACAAGCCTATGCTGTCGTACGGCCTAAGCGAAGAAAGTGATTATCGCGCCTACGAGCTAGTTCAATCGGGCCAGCTTATGAATTTTAAAGTGTCTCGCCCGAATCGTGAAAGCGACCTTGAGGTCGAGTTATCAATTCCTGGTGCGCATAATGTATTAAACGCAACCGCGGCAATTACGATAGCCAGTCATTTAGACGTGAGCGACGAGGCAATTGTAAAAGGCTTGAAAGAATTCCAAGGTGTGGGGCGTCGCTTTCAGGTGTTAGGTGATATCGAACTCAATAGTAAAACGGTGACTGTGGTTGACGATTATGCACATCACCCTGTTGAATTAGATGCCACGCTTACCGCCGCTCGCAATTGTTGGCCAGATCGCCGTCTAGTCGCAGTATTTCAACCGCATCGATATAGCCGCACCTATGATTTATTTGATGATTTCGTAACAGTGCTTTCAGAGCAACAAGATTTACTTCTTTGTGATGTATATCCAGCAGGAGAACAGCCAGTCAGTGGAGCAACAGGCCAAGCACTTTCTCAAGCAATACGAGTGCGAGGTACAAGCAACCCAGTATTTGTTCCCGAGATTGACGAACTAGAGAGCGTGCTTGTGCCGCTGGTTCAAGATGGAGATGTGATTTTAGCCATGGGTGCTGGCAGCATTGGTAAAGCAATCAAGCAATTATTTGAACACAATGCAATTGAGGGTGGCGCTAATGACTAAAGTCTCTCAAGCTCTACGCTCAAAACTAGGTAAAGTCGCGGTGTTACTAGGCGGAATATCAGCTGAGCGCGAAGTGTCCTTGATCAGTGGCGCAGCCGTGCTTAAAGGTTTACAAGATAAAGGAATTGATGCTCACGGCGTTGATGCTACCCCCAATAATATAGGCGAATTAAAAGCCTTAGGCTTTGATCGTGCATTCGTAGTACTGCATGGCCGTTGGGGCGAAGACGGCGTGGTACAAGGAGCCTTGCAAGCGATTGGGTTGCCATATACAGGCAGTGGTGTGTTGGGTTGCGCTTTGGCGATGGACAAAGTCAGAGCTAAACAAGTTTGGCAATCGTTAGGTTTGCCAAGCGCCAAATATCGAGTCTTGAGCAGTGAAGCTGATTTAGATGGTTTGATAGATGAGTTAGGCTTGCCTCTGTTTGTTAAACCTGCCCGAGAGGGTTCGAGTGTAGGTGTTGGTAAGGTGACTCGAGAATCTGAG
>CAZFVP010000004.1:27082-30132 GCA_964522345.1 uncultured Gammaproteobacteria bacterium
CACAGGTCGAAGCTTTGAAGATTTAGTAGTTGAGATATTGGAAACCACGTTAAACCAAGAAGGAGTCAGGTAAGTGAGTACGCAACGCGCCTTTGCAAACCAAGAACGAGAGTTTCAAGCTCGCCGCTTTGGCAAGATTGGCCGTGCGGCACTCATGACTCTGGCTACCGTATTATCGTTTGTCGCAGTAAGTTTATTGGTAGCCGATCACATGTATCGACCTGATACGTTTAAGATTGATAAGTTAAAAATCACTGGTCAGTTCCGTTATCTTGCGCCGAGCGCTGTTGAGGCTGCTGTGATTAATAAAGCGTCAGGGAATTTCTTTTCATTAGATTTAGATAGTATCAAAAAGGATGTAGAGAAACTTAATTGGGTTGAGAGCGTTGCCGTGCGCCGTGAATGGCCAGATACGCTGGTGATAACTGTACGTGAGCACACGCCAGCAATGCGTTGGGGCGAGAATAAATGGGTGAGCACGGTTGGTACTGTTATCGAATTGCCTCAGTCGATTGAAGCTAAAAACGTGATCTCGCTTAGTGGGAACGATTCTCAATCTAAGAGAATCTTATTTCAAGCAACTCGTTGGAAGGACGAGTTACGAAAACAGGGTTTAGAACTTCGAGGGGTCACGCTTAGCGAGAGTGAAGCGTGGACTCTTAAATTATATTTCGTAGGCTACGACTCAGAGTTTGATTTGCTTCTTGGGCATGAAGAAGTTGAGGAGCGTCTTGAACGTTTTGAGTTGCTGTTTGACCGACGATTTAAATATTCTGAGCGTCCGCTGAAACGTGTGGACGCTCGCTACCCCGATGGCTTGGCCGTGAAACAAGCCGACGCCGTTATTAGTACGACAAGCGCAATGCCAAGCGACCTGGCAATTGCATTAACCAATGAGCATTAACTCGATACTGCAATGAGTAAAAAAGACGAAAGTAGGTTGATAGTTGGTTTGGATATTGGAACCTCCAAAGTGCTCGCCATTGTTGGTGAGGTTAACGTAGATGGTGACGTTGAAATTATTGGATATGGCCATCATCCAGCTACCGGAATGCGAAAGGGCGTAGTGGCCAATATCGAAGAAACGGTCACTGCGATTCAGCGCGCGGTTGAAGAAGCCGAACTGATGGCGGGTTGTCAAATATATTCCGTGTTTGCCGGTATTGCTGGGGCTCATATAAATAGCTTTAACTCTCATGGAGTAGTGGCCGTTCGAGATAGCGAGGTCGATGAAAATGACGTCGATCGTGTTATTGAATCGGCCAAAGCAGTGGCCATTCCAAATGATCAATCAATACTCCATGTGCTTCCTCAAGAATATATTATTGATGGTCAAGAGGGCATTCGTTACCCGATTGGCATGAACGGCATTCGTCTTGAAGCGAACCTGCATATGGTGACGGCGTCGGTGAGTTCTGAAAAAAATATCGAGAAGTGCATTCGTCGTTGTGGCTTAGAAGTGGATGACATCATTTTGGAACAGCTTGCCTCATGTGAATCAGTGCTAACAATGGACGAGAAAGAACTTGGTGTCTGTCTGGTTGATATTGGTGGTGGCACAACAGATATTGCCGTCTACTCTGAAGGTGCAGTCAGGCACACCGCTGTTATCCCAGTTGCCGGTGACCAAATTACTAACGATATCGCTATTGCATTAAGAACACCGACCGCCTCGGCAGAAGAAATTAAGAAGCGCTATGGATGTGCATTGCGCCAGCTAGCCGCTGTCGATGAAAGCATTGAAGTCCAGACAGTTGGCGATCGACCTCCACGTAAGTTATCGAAGCAAACGCTGTCAGAAGTAGTCGAGCCTCGAATTGAAGAATTATTTGAGCTTATTCGGGTCGACCTCAGGCGCAATGGGTTTGATCACCTGATTCGTTCAGGCGTCGTCCTAACTGGCGGAAGTTCTAAGATGGAAGGCATGATTGAACTTGCCGAAGAGATCTTCCACTTGCCAGTAAGACTTGGGATGCCTAAGTATCTCGGTGGCTTGAGCGAAGTAGTAAAAAATCCAATTTATTCAACAGGTGTTGGTTTAGTGCAATTTGGGCATGCCAACCAAAGTGGGCCTAAGAAAAAGGCCAAAACAGAATCTAAAGTCAGTTCGATACTCCAACGAGTAAAGCACTGGTTCCAAGGTAATTTTTAGAAATTTAATAACGGGAGTTAAATATGTTTGAACTATTAGATACGATTGACCAACAAGCGGTCATTAAGGTCGTTGGTGTTGGCGGCGGCGGTGGTAATGCCGTGAACTACATGCAAATGTCCAACATTGAAGGCGTGGAATTTATTAATGCCAATACCGATGTGCAGGCTTTGCAAACCTCGGACTGCTCAACAATTTTACAATTGGGTGGAAACTTAACAAAAGGCTTGGGCGCCGGAGCTGACCCAGACATCGGGCGTCAAGCTGCAATTGAAGATCGTGAGCGAATTGCTGAATCTCTTGCTGGTAGCGATATGGTCTTTATCACTGCCGGGATGGGCGGAGGCACTGGCACTGGCGCGGCTCCGGTTATTGCTGAAATTGCACGCGATATCGGCGCCTTAACGGTTGCGGTTGTTACCAGACCTTTTAGTTTTGAAGGGGCACGTCGCGCAAAGCTCGCTGACCAAGGTTTGAAGTTACTTAAAGAGTCGGTGGATTCATTGATAACTATTCCTAATGAAAAATTGTTAGAAGTAATGGGCAAAGAAGCCTCGTTGCAGGATGCATTTGCAATGGCAAATGATGTGCTACGCAACGCGGTTCAAGGTATTTCCGAGTTAATCACCAGCCCAGGCCTAATCAATGTCGATTTCGCCGACGTAAAAACGGTTATGTCTGAAATGGGGCAAGCCATGATGGGTGCGGCTTCCGCAACTGGTGCGACACGTGCCGCTGAAGCTGCTCGTAATGCATTAAGTAGCCCGCTACTGGAAGACACAAACATTCGTGGTGCGAAAGGTATTTTGGTTAATGTGACCGCTGGTCCTGATTTATCCATCGGTGAGTTCGGTGAAGTTGGTGGCATGATCCGTGATATGGCCTCCGACGATGCAAC
>CAZFVP010000004.1:30232-32992 GCA_964522345.1 uncultured Gammaproteobacteria bacterium
TATCGGGTAATCGAGGCCGTGATTCGTCTGAATTGCCATTGTTTGATACTGACGGTCAAAAAGGCTTAGATGTACCAACATTTTTGCGTCGTCAGGCAGATTAATATAGATGTGAATTTTCTAACATTTTCAATGATTTATGTGGTTTTACATTGAGTAGCTACCGGATCATGCTTTACGCAGTGTTAATACTGGGTTGTAAGTCCTACACAATTCCTCCCGTTTCGTGTAGGATTTGCGCCTTGTCTTGATGATGTTGGACGTTTATAGGTCTTTTGATTGTTAACGTTTTAGAAAGCATGATCTCAATAGTAAAATGACTCATAAGTTTCACTTTTCTGTCATAATCAATGGGGCGTTTAAACTATTGTCTAGAGTTAGACGCTATACCCTTAAATTAAGCTTATTTAGAACATTAGTTTTAATGCGTTTTTTTTGGATAAAATAAATAGAAAGTGATGCAATAAATCGTGATGAACCGCCCTCAAATAGCTAACTGCTTATGATCCATCAACGCACTCTTAAAAATGTAATACGAGCTACCGGCGTAGGACTACACACTGGCGAAAAAGTGTATTTGACCTTACGACCTGCTGCTGTCGATACAGGTATTGTATTCCGTCGTGTTGATCTAGACCCCGTTGTTGAATTACGCGCTGACCCTAATCAGGTCGGTGACACTCGTTTGTCTACCGCCTTACAAGAAGGCAACGTCACTGTCTCCACTATTGAACATCTTATGTCAGCTTTAGCCGGCCTTGGAATTGACAATGTGTATGTGGAAATTACCTCCCCTGAAGTGCCGATTATGGATGGTAGTGCTGCTCCGTTCGTATTCCTAGTGCAATCAGCTGGGGTAGTAGAGCAGACAGCCCCGAAAAAATTTATTCGAGTCAAGAAACCTATCAAAATTGAAGATGGCGATAAATGGGCACAGTTTGAGCCATTCGAAGGCTTTAAAGTGTCTTTCGCTATTGATTTTGATCATCCCATTTTTGCTAAATCCCCCCAACAAGCTACTGTCGATTTCTCGACCACCTCGTTTGTAAAAGAAGTTAGTCGAGCTAGAACTTTTGGGTTTATGCATGAAGTGGAAGCATTGCGCGAAGCCGGTCTTGCATTGGGAGGGAGCCACGACAATGCAATTGTTATGGACTCTTACACGATTCTTAATGATGATGGTTTACGTTACGAAGATGAGTTCGTAAAACATAAAATTTTAGATGCAATTGGTGATCTGTATTTGCTAGGTCATCAGTTGATAGGGGCGTTTAGTGCCTATAAATCTGGTCATGCACTCAACAATAAATTATTGAGAGCATTAATAGCGCAACCTGATGCTTGGGAGTTAGTCACATATGATGACCCTGCTGAAGCTCCAATTGCGTTTATGCATTTAGCCAGCGCGTAAACTCTTGGGCTTTTAAGCCTGTGAAATGATGTATAGTGTTTACCTTGCTTTTTTGAGCGTTTCGGCGAGGCGCTTTAACGAGGCTGCTAGTTGTTCATTTTTTATAAGTGATTGAGCGGCTTCTATTGATTTGAGTGAGGCCGCGGATGGTTTCGGCCAAGCTTTTGTAGTTGAAGATGATTGTTCTGTATAATCGCTAGGCTTTTGGTTGACTCGTTTACTCGAAAGCTCGTTTGCTTGGTCAGAGTTATGTGCGACAGATAAATGCGCTAAAGACATCTGAATGCGTATTTTTTGTATATGATTGAAGCCGGCATTGTGCAGTGTGCCGAGTAGGTCACTTTGTTGGAACTTCAATATTGTCGCTATACTCGACTGCTTGCAGCTGATAGTAAGCTCATCAGCGTTTACGCTAGCAAGTGATGCGAATTCGGAAATTATTGGGTTGGTTTTATTCTGTATATGTTGGTTGCTGCACCACTGTTGCCATACAGGTGCAATAGTGAGTAGTTGATTCTGAGCTTCGTTTAGCGTTCGTAGAAACGGCAGACGATTCAACAGGGTTGATACGTTTTGGCGGCGTTTAACGTTATGAGGCGACTTTAAGCGTAAAGAATTACTTAGTATTTTGGGTTGAGCTTTCGCACGTTGGCTATTAGGATCTTTGTTTGAGTCGGTCATAGCGCGAATATAACATTTTAAAAATAAAATAATGTTGGATTTCTTTTGAAGATCATTTTATTAAAAGACAATACGGCTAAGAATGGGGCATTTTGTCTCTCAGGCCATAAATTGCTAATAAGTGGTGTGGCTATATTGCTTGCACTACCCGTGTTTTTAGGGCTTGCCACTTATTGGGTGGTATCTGCAATTGATCGGTCATTAAACCCTTTTGTCGACCCTCAATATAGGATCGCCGTTGAGTCTAGGGTCAACGAGCAACAACAGGAAATGCTCAAAACTCGAGATTATGTTCGTCAGCATATGGATGTACTCGGGCGACGTATCGGTAGCCTACAAGCTCAAGTTTCGCGTATTAACGCTGTTGAAATGCGCATTGCAGAGACCTCAGGGATTAATTTGGAAGATTTTCAATTTGAAGAAGACCCGCCAATCGGTGGCGCAGCCGATTCCGAAACTGTGGATTCCGAGCAAATAGATATTGAAAATGCTATTGTCGCGATCGAGAAAGAGCTTTCATTGCGCGAGTCTGAAATAGCAGCAGTTGATTTTTTATTATCACGCAATAGCTTAGAAACCCAGCAAACACCGGCGGGCTGGCCTGTTGAAGGAGGGTGGGTATCGTCCAATTTTGGCACTCGCTTGCACCCTATATCTGGTAAAAAACA
>CAZFVP010000005.1:0-14000 GCA_964522345.1 uncultured Gammaproteobacteria bacterium
GCCCACCGCCCATGGGTATTCGTTTATTTATTCCGATTTCTACGCCACACTTAGAGGGGGCGTACTCGCTTAATAACTTCGCAGCACGTAAACATAAATCACTTTCCTCGCTAAAACCCAAACTATAGCGGCGACTAATGCGGCCTTGATTATTGAGCTCAAAATACAAATCATCACCATAATCAAGAAACTGAAATACCGTTTGAAGATCGTGATAACCGTCCTCCCGTTTACCGACAATATTCAGAAACAGATTAATCTTTGCTGGCGCGGGCCAAGCCATATCAGATGAGTATCCCATTTAGCCTATTACTTCCAATTCTTAGTAATTAGTTTAACCACTATTTGCTCAGTATTGGGGGCGGCATTTTGGGGTGGCAATATTTTTCTTGCTACAATTTTTCTCGGCATTAAACGCCCACCATACTCTCTATATGACGAATACTCGATACTCCAGCCTAATTGTTCGAGCACCATAACTTGCTGATTCTCATCCAATTGATATCTAAATGCCGAGCCGTTATCCGGTAATACAAATATCCAAGAACGTAAAGCTTCAATCGGAATTGGCCAACCCACTATACGAGTTAAGAGTTGCTCGGCATTTTTGCCGCGATGAAGTAAACCTTTATTATCAGAGAGCACAACCCCGAATTCATCAAATTGAAGTTTAACAGCGCCTATTCCAAGCGGCCCAAACAAGCGAACATCATTTGCTTGATCGCGATACGTCCAAACCAAATTGGCCTGTTCTCTTAGGTCTGGTGCCGATATTCCCACTTTAGCTGAGTAACGCCATGCAACTTGCTGTTGCGCTTGCCGTGAACGTTGCTCAAAGAAATCTGCGCCATTTAACCAGTTTACTTTTGAATCGGTTTCGGTAGGCTGCGGCAAGGATTGGCAGGCAGATAAAAACATCCCCATCAATACGAAAGTAAGGAATCGATAGAAAACGTTCACAAAGCCCCCAAAATGAAAAAGCGTTATTCTGATAGTTCTTCAGATGATGCGCTGACACCGGCCTTATCGTCTAACTGTATACCGTAGCGTTCTATCACTTTATTCAGAATTGGATTGTCGCTTTCCTCAGCAAAAGATTTTCGAAATATGGCATTCGCTTTCTCTATATCACCAGACTCCCACAACACTTCACCCAAATGCGCCGCCACCTCAGCCTCAGGGCTGGCATCATATGCTTTCTGCAAGTATTCAATTGCGGTTTCGAAATCATTTAAACGATACGATACCCAGCCCATGCTATCCAAAATATGGGCATCATTAGGCCGTAAAGCCAGAGCTTTAACAATAAACTCTTTGGCTTCTTCGTAACGATCTGTTTGGTCAGCCAGAGTATAACCCAGAGCATTTAGCGCGTTAGCATGTTCCGGTTGCTGGGCAATTATCTGGGTTAAATCCTTCTCGGCAATATCAACCTTTCCAAGTTCTGCCGCAACCAGTGCTCGCGCATACAGTAATTCTAAATTATTAGGCAAGTAGACTAGGGTTTCATTTACATAGCCGAATGCTTCGTCATACTCATAAGCGCTCATCAGCAAATAATGCCGAGTAATCGCAACCCGCAAATAGTCCGCTTCAGTGCGAGGCTGCAGTGCCCGTAGGGTATTCACCGCGAGCCGCACACCTTGTGTCTCATTACGCATATTGGCTACCTGAATTTGAGCCCGTATATAGAGAGTTTCATCTTGAATTTCATCAAACAAGCGTTCGGCGGTGGCATACTTTTCATCGACCACCGCTAAGCGTGCTAAGGACCAACGAATTTCATCGTTCTTTGGTTCAACTCTTAATGCTCGAGTTAAGTGTTCTTGAGATTTTTTATTATCTTCTAATTGCTCGGCCAACGCTGCGGCATATTGCAGGGCATTCACATTTTTGGGTGCGTCATTCAAAACCTGAACCATTAGTTCATACGCATCACCATAGTTCTCGGCACGACCTAACTCTGCGGCATGATTTATTCTCATGGCGACCGAATGAGGGTAATCTTTCACGAATTGATCTATAAATGCAGCTCGTTCATCCAATTTATTTTGCTCATTCAATAAATTGGCGTTAAGTTGAGCTGCTAAGTCCCAGCCAGGTTTGATCGATAGAGCTTTATCAGCCCAGAGTTCTGCCGCTTCATATTTTTTAAAGGTCTGTGCAACGAAAGCGGCACTAGCAAATACTTGAGCCGAATCGGAGTACTTTTGAACCATGTAATCCGCTATTTCAAAACCAGCCTCAGGGCTTCTCTGTCTGACTAATAAACCCGCGAGCTGCTTTATGTAATCGTCGATATTTTGCTCGGCTATTTGTGCCTCTATCGCAAGTTTAGCGGCGTCTAACTGACTTGAGCCAACCAACGATAGAATATTCATATTTTGCGCATTAATACTATCGGGCTTCAATTTTAGCCAAGTTTGAGCCGCCTCGGATGACTCATCATAATTTCCGTTTTGCAAGGCAAACATAGTTGCTGATCGAGCAACTCTAAAATCATTACTCGTTTGTGCTGCCACAATCGCATTTTCTGCTGCCGCCGACCAATCTCCCTGAAAAGAAGCGAAATTCATTAACAATAGCTTTTCTAAGGTCTGGGCATCTAAATCTTGCACTGGCAGATCAGGATCGTTGCTCAATTCAGAATCGGGTGTGATTCGAATTTGATCAGGATTTGCCTCAACAACAACATCACTACTTTGCTGTTCAGCTTGCTGTTGCTTGGCTTGGGCCGCTACAAGCCCTGGCGACAACCTAGGTTGATGCTCAACAGGGCCGCTGGCACAAGCCGCGAGACTTAGGCTAAGCAAAACGCTTAAACTGTTTTTTATCATCGAAAATTTCTTAGTAATAATTTCAGGCATGTGTAACATCTATTAGACTATATATGAAGATATAGTGACAATTCATTTACCACAACAATGTGAGCAAAATGACTTTGCAACGATCACTTAACTTTATCAGACGGAATAACTACAATTAGTTTTCAATCATTAACATCAATCACCAGTTTATACATCAATTTATATAACGATCTCGTTTATTATCAGCAATATAATCATTTAGGCGACTGATAATTGAAAGAGCCCACAACAAACAAATATACTCTGCAACACCATTATGCATAGCAGTCTCATCGCATTTCTTGCCGCTCTAGGCTTCATAGCATTTGGCTATCTAAGCATGGTTCGTCTACTAAGTAAGCAGAGTTTTGGGCAAGCAAGCCTTAAACAACTGTTTAGTGGCATTACAACTGCCCAATTTTTAAGCAACTTAGGCAGTAGCGCTATTTTTGTTAGCCTACCGGCTACCAGTTTGCTGATTTTCTGGGGTTGGGGGCCAGCATTGATCTGGCTGATACTCTTTCACCTATTCATAGAATCAGCTTGTCACCTGCAATACAGTTCGCAAAAAAACGGCGCCAGTATCGCGGATTATCTGCTACGTTCTGAAAATACGTACCTAGCGACAATAGAACAAGGCTTGATACAAGCGTTCTTTCTTTTATCAATGAGCGTAGTAACAGCCTTACTTGCTACTCTTATAGACCGTCAATCGGGGCTTTTGTTTGCACTTCTTTTTCTACTCCCAGCCCGCGCTCTTCTTAGACACCCCAGCTTAGCACTACCATTAGCTGTTCGAATCATTGGTTCACTGTCTCTATTGGCCCTCGGCTTAGCCTTCAGCAATCAATTAGGCTTCTCGATATACGGGGATTGGTCGCCATTCGGAGAAGCTGTTTCATGGTTGAGGTTTAATAACCCAACGGTCATCGCCGCCGTACTCACGGCTGCGGTGTTCCGCTTAGAAAAGGACGCTGGGTTTAAAAAAGACCTATCGTCATTTGCCGGCCTGATCATTATTTTATTGATCGCAGCGATGGAGTTTCAGTTACTTTGGTCTCAGCCAAGCTTAGACGCACCCATGAATGCCTTGCAAACCAACAATGAAACATTACCGCCTTTTATAAGCTTGAGCCTGATCGTTTTTGCCGGGTTTTCAGCCTTATTGATACGCCTCCTAAACGAAGAAGAAAACCAAGCGGAGCCCGGTATAGAGCAGTTTAGTCGCCTTCAAGGTGTTGGCTTGGTGTACCTCACCTTTATGTTGTTACTGGGTCTAAGCTTGGCTTCGGCCTTAGGTATCGGCGCGTGGAAAACACACTATTTAGCTTGGAGCGAGTCAATCAATTTGCTCGACCATTTAAACCTGGCGATCTCAAGCACATTACACCTAATCGGTACTCAAACTGAATCCGGCACCTTAATGCATACTATTTTACTTGCGGCTCTGTGCTTTGCCGGCTTTAGTTTTATGCTCAATTGCGCTGTTCAGCTAACCGTTGAAAAACGTGAAGGAGAAACGCTCTACTCTTTAGTTTTAGAGTCTAAAATTCTGCAAGCGATCATGATTTTTGTATCTGCTAGCTATTTTATCTCCAACGGAATAAGCATCGACATGTGGCTAACCATTGGGCTACTTGGCTGGATACTAGCAACTCACCTGATTGTTGGCATGAGCCTAAATAATACAAACACCGGCCTGCTCAGCTCAGTTTTTGTTCTGATCAGTTGCACGCTAATAATTGTAGGTACGGCGCAAGCCCTCCTCATCACAGTTGACTGGATACTAACGGCGCAATATGCATACGCTGGTTGCGGTATAGTGCTAATTGCCATCAGCGGCCTGCTTTGGTGGGGCTCTGTTGGCCAGTTAATTCAAAATTTCGGTCAGAATTCCGACGACGATTTGTTCTAGAACTCCTTAAAACAGGTTAAAATACCGCATTAACGCAGAACTTTAGCCTCTAAATAAGGAGTAAATCAGTAATTCATCGCGTTTATATAGTCTTGATCTGCGCTTTCAATATCAAATCGAGAAAATACGCCCTAGACATTCGATATACATAGCTCATGCACGTTTTATCCATAGGTTTAAATCACACAACAGCTCCCATTGAGGTGCGCGAACGCGCGGCCGTAGCAGCTGAGCACCTGGATGATGCACTATTAGATATATCAACGCGCACTGATATCGAAGAAGCCACTATTTTGTCGACCTGTAATCGCACTGAAGTATATTGCCAAGTCTCCGAATCTAATATTGACGTAGTCAGCGATTGGCTTTGCGACTTTCATGAGCTACGTAAAGACGAGGTCGCACCATTTTTATACACATTTCCCGACCAAGCTGCCGTAAAGCACGCCTTTCGAGTTGCTGCGGGCTTAGATTCGATGGTGATCGGTGAGCCACAAATCTTAGGGCAAATGAAAACCGCCTTCGCTAAAGCGCATAAAAACGGGAATACAGGCAAAGTATTGAACCGCTTATTTCAGCACACTTTTTCGGTAGCGAAAGAAATACGCACAAGTACCAGCATTGGCAGTCACGCGGTATCAGTGGCGTACGCTGCCGTATCGCTGTCTAAACAAATTTTTTCAGACATCTCTAAACAGACGGTTTTGCTGATCGGCGCAGGCGAAACCATAGAATTAACCTGTCGACATTTATATGCACAAGGTGTGCGAGATATCATTGTTGCTAATCGTACCGTCGAGCGCGCAGCTAGCCTAGCTAAAGAGTTTGGCGCCAAGGTTATTTCTTTACACGAGCTACCCACACGGCTACCTGATGCCGACATGGTATTTAGCTCTACCGCAAGCACCCTACCAATATTAGGCAAAGGTGCATTTGAGAGCGCCTTGAAAAAACGCCGCAACAAACCGGTGTTGGTTGTTGATCTTGCAATTCCAAGAGACGTAGAAAAGGAAGTCGGTGATTTAAGTAATGTTTATCTCTACACGGTAGATGATTTACAACAAGTTGTTTCTGAAAACTTAGAGTCGCGCAAAAATGCGGCGATTGAAGCTGAGAAGATTGTTGAGGAACAAACCATGCAATTTATGCATTGGTTCAAAAATCTACAATCAATACCGACCATACGGCAACTACGTGATCGCACTAGCAGCATCACTGAGAACGAACTGCTTAACGCTAAAAAGCGTTTAAATGCCGGGGAAGACCCGAGTGTTGTGCTCGAACACTTCGCCTATGCACTATCGCAAAAATTCATGCATCACCCAACTGAATCGTTGCGCCAAAAACACGACGAAGCCCTACTCTCTGCCACTCGAGAGCTCTTTGGCCTAGATAATAAATAGCTAAAACAAAAAGAGAAATACCGTGAAAGATTCCATCCGCTTTAAGCTGGAAAACTTAGTCGATCGTCAGGAAGAACTGAATGCGCTATTGTCGCAACCGGAAACTATGAGCGACCAAAACGTATTCCGTAAGTTAAGTATCGAACTGTCTGAAATTGGCCCAATTATCGAAAATTTCCAAGAGTATCGCGGCCTAGAAGGCGATGCCGAAGCCGCGCAAATGATGATCGACGAAGACGATAAGGAAATGCGCAAGATGGGCCACGATGAGATGAACGAGATTAAAGCTCGTCAAGAAGTGCTACTCACTGACCTACAAAAATTACTCCTACCTAAAGACCCCAACGACGACAGTAATATCTTTTTAGAAATACGTGCTGGCACTGGCGGTGACGAGGCGGCCATTTTCTCAGGTGACTTATTTAAGATGTATCAAACTTACGCCGAGTCACAAAAATGGCAGGTCGAGGTTCTTAGTAAAAACGAAGGTGAACATGGTGGCTATAAGGAAATAATTTCTCGTATCGTAGGACATGGTGCGTACTCCAAACTAAAATTCGAATCCGGTGCGCATCGAGTCCAACGCGTGCCTAAAACCGAAACGCAAGGGCGTGTCCACACTTCTGCCTGTACTGTAGCGATTCTTCCTGAAGCTGATGAAATAGCTGACGACATGGAAATCAACCCTTCAGACCTGCGCATTGATACATACCGTGCATCCGGTTCGGGTGGGCAGCACGTGAATAAGACGGATTCTGCGGTACGACTAACACACATTCCAACTGGAACGGTTGTTGAATGCCAAGATGAACGCTCACAACATAAAAACAAAGCACGTGCAATGTCGATGCTAAAAGCGCGGATCTTAGACGCAGAACGCCAAGCTCAAGATGCTGAACAAGCCGAAACTCGTAAGAGCTTAGTCGGCAGTGGTGACCGCTCTGAACGTATCCGCACCTACAATTATCCGGATGGTAGAATTACAGACCATCGTATCGGTTTAACTCTCTACAAATTAGACGTGATTATCGGAGGCGACCTGGGCCAAGTTGTCGACCCACTAACAACTGAGCACCAGGCCAACTTGTTAGCTGAGTTGGGCGACGACGCCTAAATTGAGTTCACTTTATGCTGACCTATAAGGCGCTACTCGACGACGCAACACAACAACTCTACACCACCAGTGATACGCCCCGCATCGATTGTGAGGTGTTGATGCAACATCTGTTGAATAAAGACATAGCCTGGCTAATCAGCTATGGCGACACGACTGCGAGCCCAGAGCACACCAAAGCGTTCTATGACCTAGTTACAAAACGCCAGAACGGTACCCCTATCGCCTATATCACCGGGTCACGAGACTTTTGGTCGCTACGTTTAAAGGTCGACGAAAATGTTCTTATCCCCCGGCCCGACACCGAAACGTTAGTAGAGCACGCATTAGAATGCATGCCCACAGGCAAGACTATTAATGTGCTTGACCTTGGTACCGGAAGCGGAGCAATCGCATTGTCGATAGCCAAAGAACGACCACTTTCAAATGTCATTGCATTAGATTATCAAGCCGGAGCGCTGGAGATTGCCAAACAAAACTCGCTGCTAAACAATGTTACTAATGTCGAATTTCGACTTAGCGATTGGTTTGAGGCGTTAGATAGATCAGAGCAGTTTGACCTAATCGCATCAAACCCACCGTATGTCGAACCTGGTGACCACCACCTAGACCAAGGTGATTTACGATTCGAACCAATTAGCGCGCTAACCGCCTTAGAAGGTGGCTTTGCCGATATAAGAAACATTATAGAGACAGCACCTTCATACCTTAAAAACAACGGCTACTTAATTATCGAGCATGGATATAATCAAGCCGATGAGGTTGCATCAATATTTCACGCAAATGACTTCGTCGACGTTGCATTATTTAAAGACATCAACGATCTCCCTCGTTGTACTTTGGCCAAGAAAGCCGTTTCGTGATGAATAGGCTATTCGACGAAATTCATCGAGTTATCCTCACTGGCGATGCTAGCGAAAAATGCGAGGCAACACATGACCTTGCGTTGAGCCTTGACACCTACTCCCTTGACCATTCTAGCCAAAAACTGGAAATACTTGAGCCTGGATACCCACAACAATTACAACTGGTCGCGCCAAGAGAACTTAAACGCCGAGGTATACAAAGCCAGGAGGGGCGTAATACGCTTCTTCACGCAATAGCACATATTGAGTTTAACGCAATTAATTTAGCACTTGATGCGGCGTATCGATTTCGTAATCAACCGCACCAGTATTACCAAGATTGGATTAAGATCGCCGATGACGAAGCAAGGCACTTCAGCTTAATTCGCGACTATCTAAACAACAATGGGTGCGACTATGGCGATTACCATGCTCACAATGGGCTTTGGCAAATGGCCATCGACACGCAACACGATGTTGTCGCCAGAATGGCATTAGTGCCTCGTGTACTAGAAGCTCGGGGGCTTGATGTTACGCCAGGCATTATCAAAAAGTTGGAACGTGTTAATGATCAAGACGCCGTGGATATTTTAACGATAATCTACAACGATGAGATCGAGCATGTTAAGACTGGCTCTCAATGGTTCTTTCATCAATGCGAAATTCGCAAACTCGAACCAAGAGCAACATTTACCGACATGGTTAAAACTTATCTACATGGCGAACTCAAAGGCCCATTCAATATTGCCGCAAGACTCCAGGCTGGCTTTGATGAGATCGAAATGGAGTCGCTAGCGATGCGCTTCGGCTAGGCAAAAGGGAGTACAATATAAGGTTAACAAATTATTAAGTTGAAAAAATTATCGACGACTATATAAGTATCGTCAAAGAATCGAATATACGACTCATATTAGAATGAGGCCTGCTTCTGTGAATCTACTTTGTTCAATACCTTAATTTGAGTAGAAAACGTTTGTTGCAAAGGTCTCAGAATACCAAAGAAAGAGGCAAAACAGAGTATGTACGCTGAATTTAATTCACTTCGCCAATGGCTATCGAGCCAAATTTTAGGACAACCCAAGCTGGTCGATAGATTGTTGATTGCGCTACTCGCCGACGGTCACCTGCTTGTCGAAGGAGCACCCGGGCTCGCTAAAACCAAGGCGATCAAATCATTATCAGATGGCATCGAAGGAAGCTTCCAACGTATCCAATTTACTCCTGATTTACTGCCGTCTGACATTACTGGTACCGAGATCTATAGACCTGAGACCTCGAGTTTTGACTTTCAACAAGGCCCTATTTTTAACAACCTTGTACTGGCTGACGAAATCAATCGTGCGCCAGCAAAAGTACAATCAGCCTTATTAGAAGGCATGGCCGAACGACAGGTTAGTGTCGGTAGAGAAACTTTGGATTTGCCAAACCTTTTTTTAGTTATGGCGACGCAAAACCCCATCGAACAAGAAGGCACCTACCCTCTGCCTGAGGCTCAACTTGACCGATTCTTGATGCACGTTCGCATTAGTTACCCAGACGTTACTGCTGAAAAACAAATATTAGCCCTATCGCGCGGTGAAGCATTAGCAGGGCAAGAAGCAAAGCCTGAACAAGAAATTTCCCAAGATACGATTATAAATGCTCGCAGAGAAGTGATACAGGTTCACATGGCAGAGTCGGTTGATGAATACTTAGTTCAACTCGTGCTCGCCACCCGCAATTCTGAAAGTTACGGAGGCGAGCTGGCCAGCTGGATAGAATTTGGCGCCAGCCCACGCGCTACCATTGCAATTGACCGTTGCGCTCGCGCACACGCTTGGTTGAACCAGCGTGATTTTGTGTCACCTGATGATATCCAAGCAGTCGCGCATGACTGTTTGCGACATAGACTCATTTTAACCTACGAAGCTGAAGCCGATGGCATAACAAGTGATAGAGCAGTTGATGAGCTGCTTACACGTGTAGCAACCGCTTAAGCTCAAACCAATTACAGATACAGCAGTGAACTCTTCGGAAAAATCAGGCTCCAACCTTAGTGAACATGGCATTGTCACCGACCTTGCTCGTTTGCTGGGTGCACGACATTGGGCGCAAGGTCTGACATTATTTTCCCGACAAGCCGCACGCAACTTGCTTCTTGGTAACGTGCGTTCTCGATACCGTGGCCGAGGCATGGAATTCGAAGAGGTTCGTCGCTACCAAGCAGGCGATGATATCCGCACCATCGACTGGAAGGTTTCCGCTCGAGCGCAGGGTACCTATACCAAACTGTTTTGCGAAGAGCGTGAGCGACCCTGTCATATATTAGTCGACCAACGGCGCACACTTTACTTTGGTTCAAACATCCAATTTAAGTCTGTGTTAGCAGCAGAGTTAGCCGCGGGCATCGCCTGGGCGGCTCTGAAAGGTGGTGATCGTGTCGGAGGGCAAGTGATCGGTGAATACCAAGAAAGTGATAGTCGTGCACGCCGAAGCAAACAAGCTGTGCTTCGTTTTATTCATGATGTACACGAATTAAATAATGACCTAGCAATTGCTTCCGAGCTCACATCGAGTGGCCTTACTCTCGAGACAAGTTTAGAGGAGTGTCGCCGAATCACTCGCCCGGGGACCGCCATTTTTATTATCAGTGACTTTCACGACTTTGACGGTGCTGCCGCAAAATCGTTAAGTAATCTAGGTAAACATGCGGACCTGACGCTATTACAAGTGAGCGATAATTTAGAGCAAAAACTACCCAATATCGGAAATGTTCCCATCAGCGACGGCAAACAATCTGCGAATGTTAATTTGTCGAACTCGCTCACAACCGCCTACCAACACAGCATTACTGAACGCCAAAATTCGTTAATCGGAGCTGCCACTAAGGCACGCGCCCTATACGCTAATATCGACACCACAGAAACGGCAAGAAAAGCACTTATTAGGCTCTTCGCTGGTTAACGCTATGGACGATCAACTTAAAAGCATTCTGGAACAACAGTTACGCGACGTCCATACTCCCGACGCGGTGATGTGGTGGCCATTGGCAATTGGCTGGTGGGTTCTCATCGCTCTTGTTACATGCGTTATTATTTTTAGTCTTATTAGGTTTATTAAACACCTTAAGCAAAATGCCTATAGGAGAACTGCCACCTCAGAATTAAACCAACATTTTCTAAACTGGCAAGAAAACCAGAACACCGGTATCTATCTACAGTCCGCTAATTCTATAATCAAACGTGCCTGCTCTCACTTTAATAGAGAATCAATGAGCTTGTCTGGGCAAGCTTGGATAAACTACTTAAACACTCAAACTAAAGTCAATTTTTCAAGTGAGACTGAGGCAGCGCTGATGGTTCAGCTCTACCTAAAGGCCCCCAGCGCAGACATCAATCAAGTGCACCGTGAAATCAGCGCTTGGTTAGCAAACCATCAACCGCAACAGCAAGCTGCGGAGTCAGTATATGCTTAGTTGGCAATGGCCGTACCTACTCGCGCTAGTTCCATTGCCTCTGATTGTGCGTTGGTTAAGTAAGGCTCAAGATCAAAGTGCATCCGCAATCCAGGTGCCATTTTTTAAAACGGTTAACGGTTTAAAGGAATCACAACTAGATTCTAATAGTGGTCATTGGGCTAAGGCTAGTTTGCTTTGGTTAATGTGGCTTAGCTTATTACTAGCAGCCGCGAGGCCTACTTGGGTAGGTGAACCTATCAACTTACCTCAGGACCGACGTGATCTAATGCTTGCAGTCGACATATCTGGCTCGATGCAAGAAACCGATATGTTAGTCAATCAGCGGTATACCAATCGAATAACCGCGGTTAAAGCCGTGGTCGGCGATTTTGTGCAAAAACGAGCTGGCGATCGATTAGGGCTAATACTGTTTGGTCAACAAGGTTACTTACAAACGCCGCTAACCTACGACGCCAAAACGGTTAATCAACAACTACAAGAAGCTCAACTTGGTTTTGCCGGCAACGCAACCGCAATCGGCGACTCAATCGGCTTGGCAATAAAACGCCTGCGAGACCGACCTGCTGACAGCCGCGTTTTGATTCTACTGACAGACGGAGCAAATACTGCAGGTACAGACCCCACTCAAGCAGCCACCATTGCAGCCGAAGCGCAGATCAGAATTCATACTGTTGGGGTCGGCGCAGAAGAAATAATTGAGAAAGGTTTTTTTGGGCGAAGCCGTCGTGTTAACCCGTCGCGAGACTTAGACGAAAATACACTGCGCTTAATTGCCGACAAAACTGGTGGAAAATATTTTCGCGCTCGTGACCCCAAAGAACTACAACAAATCTATGCTGAAATAGATAGCTTAGAGCCAATACCAGAGGAGCAAACCTTTAGGCCAACTAGAAGCTTATTGCATTGGCCCTTATCCGCAGCATTTGCATTAACCGCTCTATTGATATTGCTTAGGAGGCGAGTTTAGTGGACGCTTTTATTTCGAGTATTGAGCAGTTTCATTTCATTCGGCCCGAATGGCTTTTCGCTTTACCGGTGACTCTTATATTTTGGTTATTGCTAAAGCGTAAACAGGGTGCCCATCAATGGTCGAGTTATATACCCAAGGAAATGTTAATGGCCCTGCAAACTTCTTCAGCAGAGCAATCAACATGGTGGAAATGGTGCCTACTACTAATTTGCATAGGTACTGTTTGCGCAGCGGCTGGCCCAAGTTGGGATAAGCAATCTGTCCCTACGGTACAAAACCAGAAAGCCTTAGTATTGGTATTGGATTTATCGCCCTCTATGTTGGCTCAAGATCTGAGTCCCGACCGTCTAACGCGTGCAAAATTCAAATTGATAGATATGCTACGACAGCAACGTGATGGACAAACGGCATTAATCGCCTACGCAGGTGAAGCACATACCGTAAGCCCCCTCAGTGATGACCCTAAAACAATCGAAGCCCTACTTCCTGCTTTGCACCCAAATGTGATGCCAGTTCGAGGTAGCAATACTGAAGCCGCAGTAGAGTTAGCTCAGCAGTTGCTCTCTGACGCTGGTCTACACTCAGGCGACATACTACTTATCACCGACGGTATCGCAAACGACGCAATTACTGATATTAGAAATTCAATCAATTCTAACTATCGAGTTTCGGTGTTGGCCGTCGGCGGCAATGACGCCACCCCAATTCCGTCACCAAACGGAGGGTTCATTCGTAAGGCCAGCGGTGAAATCGTCTTATCCGCGGTTAACCCTGACGAGTTACGCTCACTGGCACGCTCACTCGGAGGTCGTTTTGCAATCTTGACAGGCGATGATTCAGATATAGACAGGCTGTTAAAGAGCAGCGTAATAGAAAACGGCTTCGAAAGTAACACTTCAGAAGATTCAGAACAAAGTAGTATAGTTTATGACGCCTGGGTCGACATGGGGCATTGGCTGGTATTATTCATGTTGCCTTTTTTGTTAACCCTGTTTCGCAAAGGCGTTATTTATATAATGCCAGTATTTATCTGCATATTTTTATTTACTCCAAATGACGCCTACGCCGCTGGTTTTTCATGGAAAGATCTTTGGCAAACACGCGACCAACAAGCTATAAAGCAATATCAAGACGGCAACTATGAAGTCGCTGCCGACACGTTTACAAGCAAAGATTGGTCCGCCTTAGCGAACTATAAAAATGGCGAATATGAACAAGCCATTAGTCAACTGAGTGACAGCGACGATGCCAACAGTTTATACAATAAAGGAAACGCGCTGGCTTTTAGTGGTCAATTAGAAGAGGCGATCGACGCTTATGACGAAGCATTAGAACAACAGCCTAATCATCAAGATGCACTGCACAATAAATCCGTACTCGAACAGCTTCTAAATCAACAAGAACAAAATCAGCAACAAAAGCAGAATTCTGAGAACTCTGAGAACTCTGA
>CAZFVP010000005.1:14100-16496 GCA_964522345.1 uncultured Gammaproteobacteria bacterium
TCTGAGAACTCTGAGAACTCTGAAAAATCAGAAGAGTCATCAGAAAGTTCTTCACCAGAGCAACAGAACCAAGACCAGAATCAACAACAGAATTCGCAACCTCAACAAGCTGACAGTCAAAATCAGCAAAGTGATCAACCGCCATCTGAACAAGAACAGGCTGAGGCTGAGGCTGAGGCTGAGGCTGAAAAAAATGATGAGCAACAAGAACAGCCTGAAACCAGCGCCGAAGAACAACAAGCTGAAGCTGCCGAAGCTGAAGATCGTGATACTCAAGAAGAGTCTAAGCAATCGGTGCTTCAGGCTGATAACACTAGTGAACCGTTAAAAGACTCAAGCGAACAATGGCTGCGTACCATTCAAGATGATCCGAGTGGGTTGCTACGTCGAAAATTCGACTATCAAGCGCGTCAACGCGCTCAACAAGGTAAACGACAGCCTAAAAGCGGCGTAGCTCAAGATCGATATTAAAACCATGAAATTTCACTTACCTCTCTTTCTATCAGTAGTCACTCTGTTAAGTTTACTATTTACGACATCAGCGAACGCAGCGACACTAACTAGTAAAGTAACCCGTAATCAAGTAAGCACCAATGAGACCTTTACCTTAACTGTCTTGATTGACGAGCAGGTTGATTCTTCCGAGTTAAACCTTGAATCCTTAGAAAAGAACTTCGAAATACTTAGCTCCACACCTCAGAGCCGCAGCAGTTTTAACGTGATCAACGGAAGATCGATAAAAAGCGCCTCAACAAAATGGACCATCACTCTAGTTGCCAAGAACGAAGGTATATTAACCATCCCCGCATTTACAATTAAATCGGCTACAAGCCAGCCGATATCGATTAAGGTCGACGATTCAGCGAAAGGTAAAAACACTGAACTTCCGTTAGACGTTATCGTTACAACGAATTACGATGAAGTGTTCCCCAACCAACAATTTATTGTTGAAATAGAATTGTCGGCGAGCCGCAACGTAAGAGACCTTAATGGCCCGCAATTAATAATCGCAAACGCCGAAGTTGAAGCATTTGATCAGCAAAATTTTCAACGCGTGGACAATGGCATCACCCGGCAAATAGTAGTACTTAAGTACTCTGTGTTCGCTAGTCAAGCAGGAGAGATCACCATACCGATTATGACGTATACGGGCCTAGAAAATGGGCGTCGTAGTGTATTTGGTTCAACCGGCACTCAGGTTATTGCGCGCAGTAAACAGTTAAAAGTAGTCGTTAAAGACGTTCCAACTGACAGCTCCCAACCTTGGCTTCCTGCAAGTAATGTCACAATTACTTCGAATTGGTCAGGCGATAGATCTAACCTAAAAGTTGGTGATCCAATCACTCGCAGTATTACGATAGTTGCGAATGAACAACAAGCAAGCATAATCCCCCCGCTCAACCATGGAGATTTGCCAGAGGGTTTGAAGTCATATAAAGACCAACCACAATTAGAGACATCAAAATCCTCACAAGGTTTTATCGCAAGCCGCATAGAATCTGAAGCAATCGTTGTGAATAAGCCCGGCAACTATATTTTGCCGTCGATAAGTATTGACTGGTGGAATACCAAAACGAATAAATGGCAAACGTCGACACTTGAACAACAAACCTTAAATGTCACCGGCGAGGCGGTACTAACCAGCACCGAAACCCCCGCTAATCTCACCACCAGTAGAACCTATACTGACAGCAACCCAAGCATGGTCGAAACAGATAGACGATGGCAAATTGCATCGGCTATTCTAGCGCTGATTGTATTAATTCAATTCTACTTTCTTGCTAGAAAACAGGCTCCCATTCCTGGTACGCACATTGTTAAGGAAGTAACGCAATCTGAGCAAGCGGCATGGGCCTCATTACAAACAGCAATAAAGTCCGACAATAGCCGAGCGATTAGAAGTAACGTATTGATTTGGGGAAGGCACGCTCTCAATGCCAAGGCACCAATTAACTTAGCCACACTTGCTCAAGCGGGAGACTTGCAAAAACTGCCTGAGATATTTAAGGACTTAGATCAGCACCTTTATAACGGCGCGACAAAACCTGATAGCAACACAATAAATGGTCTACTTAAAGAATTAAGAAAAAAACTCAAACATTCGGATAAGGAACAGGACCTATCTAAAGCTCAATTGAACCCGCTATATCCTGATTAGCAGCTTGGTACTTCATTACGATCAGAGATTAAGGCGCAAGCTGGTTAATCGCAATTAATTGAAACCAAAGCGGTTATCGGAAGAAGACCGCCCTCGACTGTATTAAGCCATACTAAATGGGGTGAGGAAGCGTGAGTATGTTTGCAGAGGGTAAGCTGCAATTAATACATATCGAAGGCGATCTATTCTTGCTAACGGTTTGTACATAGTACAACTCTTTTCTATGACAACAAACCGC
>CAZFVP010000005.1:16596-31338 GCA_964522345.1 uncultured Gammaproteobacteria bacterium
ATACAAACCCTATATTAACACCGACATTGAACGAAGGTTCACTTAATGCCAAACTTTCTACAACACGAACAACTGTTCATCGACGTGTTTTGGTAACGTAGAGAAGTATCCTTAGAGGCGCAGTTAACTTCGTCTTACTGGTGAAACTTCTCTTAGCAAGATATTCAACGAGATTTCAATAGTGCTTTATTTTGATAAATTCACGCTCTGCGAAAGCGGGCTCGTATCAAAACTCTGTTTACAAGAGAAGATCAAGCAATGCCCTTGACCGCGTCGAGTTGCACACCAACAACCCGAATAGCCATCGATTTCCAGTCATGCGATTGACCGAGTGACAATTTAGCGTGATGACTAATACTCACATAACCATGCACAACTGCCCACACATCTAAGGCAATTTGTCGACGCTCATGTGCGGTGGAACCGTCTGGTAGGTATGACCCAGCAACTTTTACTAATTTAGCAAAGGCGTTATCGCGAGCTTTGATAGCTTGTTCTGAAGGCTCATAACCAGGGTCTGACTCACCAAAGATTAATCGATAATGCGCTTCATGTTGCTCTCCCACATTGAGGTAGCCCAAACACGATTCCAATACCTGTTCTTTACTCGCCTTCTCGCCAGAAACCACATCCATCGCCTCCCTGACTAAATCAAAGCCCTCAATGTATAGAGTGTCGAGAATGCCCTGCTTACCTTGAAAATGACTATAAATGCCAATGGTCGAAAGTCCTGCACGCTTAGATATAGCTCGCACACTTAATCCAGACCCACCTTCTTCAAGAAAAAGTTCAGTTGCCGCGTTTAGAATTTTAGTTCTAGAGTCCATAAGGTAATCACTCTGTGCTTGACATATATAACAACGTTATTTTAATATATAACAGTGTTATATTCCAGCATCAATAAAACTTAACGTAAACAATCAAAGGAAAAGCCATGAACACTCAGCAACTCGAAACTGACTATTTAATTATCGGCAGTGGTGCCGTAGGAATGGCATTCGCAGATGTGTTACTCGCCGAGACGGATGCCAATATCATTATCGTAGACAAACACCATAAACCTGGCGGTCACTGGAACGATGCATACTCTTTCGTAACATTGCATCAACCATCATCGTTTTATGGCGTTAGCTCGCGCGAGCTTAGCAATGGTACAGTCGATGAAATCGGCCTAAATAAAGGCTTGGCAGAGCTCGCCTCGGGAGCTGAAGTGATGGCTTATTTTGATCAGGTTATGAAACATACGTTTCTACCAAGTGGCCGTGTTCAATACTTCCCAATGTGCGAGTACCTAGGCAATGGCGAGTTCGTATCGATGCTGTCTGATAACCGTTATGAAGTAAAAATAAATGAAAAGACTATTGACGGCACTTACTTCAAAACGTCCGTACCATCAACACATACACCAAGTTTCGAAATTGCCGATGGAGTCGAATTTAGCCCGTTAAATGAGCTACCAAGTCTAGTCGAACCTCGCGATGGATATACTATCGTTGGAGGGGGGAAAACGGCGATTGACGCCGTCCTTTGGCTGCTAGAAAACCAAATCAATGCCGATGACATTACTTGGATTATGCCTCGAGATGGATGGTGGATCGATCGTAAAAACACGCAGCCATCACGTGATTTCTTTATGCATACGATTGGCGCGCAAGCTACTCAAGCCGAGGCTGTTGCTGAAGCCAAAAACGTAGATGATCTATTTGATCGCTTGGAGAAGGGAGGTGTCTTAATGCGATTAGACCCAACCGTAAAGCCCGAGATGTTTCATGGCGCAACGGTTAGCCAAGACGAATTAACACAATTACGTCGAGTAAAAAATATCGTCCGAAAAGGTCGTGTCACCCGGATTGATCCCGACAAAATTCACTTTGAAAATGACAGCATCCCAACTTCAACAAATGTACTGCATGTTGATTGTTCCGCTCGAGCAGTACCGGTTACTGAAACCTACGATGTCTTCCAAGGTAACACCATTGTTGTACAGACAGTTCGTTCATACCAACCGGTATTCAGCGCGGCATTTATCGCTCATATAGAAGCAAGCTATGATGATGAAGCTCACAAAAATGACTTGTGTAAAGTAGTACCATTACCGAACCATGACACAGACTGGTTAGTAGGTACCGCGGCACAAATGAAAAACCAACTGCGTTGGTCGAAAGAACCAGGCCTTCGCGAATGGTTAATTAGTAACCGCTTAGACGGTTTCACAAACTTGGTTCAGCCTAGTGAAGAAACAACCCCCGAGCAACTAGAAATACTCATGCGGTTGAAACAGGCAGCTCCTAAAGCTGGCGCTAATATGCCAAAACTAATGAACGAAGTAATGCACATTATGGCCGCTCGCAAAGCAAACTAATTTCTGTCAAAAAAATAGTAACATAAGGTAAGACCATGCAAGAATTTCAAACAAATAAAAACGACCTAACTCAAAGTCGCTTAATTGAAACACCAACAAGCACCCTCAATGAAGGCGAGGTCTTAGTCAAAATAGACCGTTTTGCCTTTACTGCTAACAATATCACCTACGCGGTAGCTGGCGACTTACTACGATATTGGCAGTTCTTTCCACCCAATGGCAATGAAGCCGAAAAGTGGGGCATTATCCCAGTCTGGGGGTTTGCCGATGTTGTCACGTCTAATAGCAGCGAATTGGCCGTAGGTGAGCGTTTGTTCGGTTACTTTCCTCCCGCAAACGAGCTCGTAATGACGCCTTCAAAAATTACCAACACAAATTTTATTGAAGCAAGCGCACACCGTGCAGATTTGCCTGCCGGTTATAATATGTATCGCCGCGTAAACAACGAGCCCGGTTATGATCGCGCAAACGATAACGAACGTATGTTGCTGTTTGTCCTACACCTAACGTCTTTTTGTTTGCACGACATGCTTGAAAGCAATAACTGGTTCAGTGCCGAACAAATTGTAATTATTAGCGCCTCTAGTAAAACAAGCACAGGTCTGGCCTACGGTTTAGCCGACGACGAAAGTGCACCCCAAGTAATAGGCCTAACCTCGGAACGCAACCTTGATTTCGTCGAATCAATAGACACCTATGACAATGTACTTAGCTACAAAAATGTAGATCAAATTGATTCAAGTAAAGCAACCGTTATTATCGATATGTCAGGAAATTCTGACGTATTAAGCCGCTTACATACACATCTTGGCAACAACATGCGTTACACAAGCAATGTAGGTATTACCCATTGGGATGAATCACGCCAAGTAGAGGGCATTATTCAACAACGTAGTCACCAATTCTTCGCGCCGAGTCACATTCAACAAAGAATGAAAGATTGGGGGCCTGATGAGTTTGGTAGGCGCTCAATTAGCTACGTGATGAACAGTTCAGCTAAAAGTCGAGCTTGGTTAAAAGTTAAAGAACTTGACGGCGTAGGTGGTTTGGCTAACATCTATAAAGACGTGTGCGACGGCAAAATAGCGGCTGATGAAGGCCTTATTATTGTGATGTAAACAAGATACAACAACCGAAATAGGGAGTGCTAACAAAGGGCTCTCTATTTATCGTGTGTCGTTCTAATTTCGGTCAAACCCTTTCAAACCAAGTAGCAAGGCCGCTGCTAAAAATAGACTCCCTGATAGCACATTTAAAAATCGCCCATAACGTTCTAACACTTGCATTCTAAAAGCATCGGCAAATTTTCCGTAGAGGCATAAAAACAATCCGTCGACGCTTAGATAGGTCACGCTTAGAATAAGAAATTGAGGTAACAATGGTTGTTCAGCCGACAGAAACTGAGGAAATAAGGCAGCAAAAAATATCACCGCTTTAGGGTTTGCAGCTGAAGTAATAAAACCCTGCCAATACAGCACTTTTATCGATCGTTTCTCGCTTGATTTCGAAACGACTTGCTCAGAACAAATCAATTTCAAGCCAAGATAAACCAAGTAAGCGACCCCTGCCCACTTAATAACTAAAAACGTGCTTTGTGACGAAGTCAAAATAGCGGCCAAACCTAGTGAGGCTAAGATCATCTGTAAAAAGTTTGCACTAAGATCTCCAGCCGCTGTGGCGGTAGACCGGCGAAAGCCATTACTTAGACTATTCGACAGCATTAACAAATGGCTTGGACCCGGCGTACTCATAAACGCTAATACCGTTGCAAGGTAGATTAGCCATACGTCAATACTCATATAGGGAGCCTCTGATTCAATCTAAAATTAGTCGTGCCGCCAATGTCCACGAGGCGCAGGCGCGCCAAAACGTTGAACGTAATACAAACCAATATCTCTAGCATTATCAATAAACCGCAAGTCGTTGTGAACTTGTATTCCGCAACGTTCATAAGTTGCACTATTCTCGTTTAGCACTAAACTCGGGCAATTTTGATTAGCATCGCCTAATAAGCCAACAATATCAGACCTCGGGCGAGAAATAGGCTGATACACAATATCAACACTTTCTTTTATCGCAGGGAAATAACTGAGTAAGCCCCATACCTCAGCACACTCTGGGCAATATTCACGCCTCTCATTATCCGAAAAACCGGGAGCAAGCAAAAATAAAGTATCTCTTTTCATATTTGCACATTGCCTATAAAACTGTATTTACGAGGCAAGAATTATTAAATAGAACTCGACACTATCATACCCCCTACACTTCTTAGCATCATATTTCTTGCTACAATAACACCACAACAAAACTAACCGGAGATATCCCGTGCTCAAAACCTACTCGGCAGCCCTCGGCGCTGCACTATTGCTTTCGGCCTGTAATCAATCATCAGACCAACCAGCCAGCAAGGCTCCTGATACAAAGCCTGCCTCAGTAGCAAAAGAAGCGCCCGCCAAAGCGCAAGTCTCCGAATCTGAGCGAGTTAACGCATTTTTCGAGCGGGTATTCGAAGAGTCTGCCGCACGCAGTCCAGAAACATTGACATTTCTGGGTCGCAAGGAGCGCGCTGATGAGTGGGACGACCTCTCTGAGGCTTACGCCAATGAATCGATGGAAATCACTAAGAAACAGCTCAGTGAACTAAAAATGTTTGATCGCGCCAAACTTGATGAAGCGACCGCACTCAGTTACGACCTACTTGTGCAATCCATGGAAGAAGACATTGAAGACAACCAATGGCGTCTATACAACTACCCGGTGAACCAAATGTTTGGTCGCCATTCGGCCGTGGTTTCATTATTAATTAACCAACATCGTATTGGCACTGTACAAGATGCTGAAAATTACATCGCGCGATTAAATGGTATCAGTGGTTTATTCGATCAATTAATCACCAACATCGAAGCTCGAACGGCGGCTAATATTATCCCGCCAAAATTTGTCTTCCCACACGTCATTCGCGATAGCAACAATATCATTAAAGGCGCGCCATTTGATGATGGTGAGCCAAGTGCACTATTAGCTGACTTCACTAAAAAACTAGACGCACTCGGCGAAAAAGAGGGCAGCGGATTAAGTGCTCAAAAGAAAGCTGAATTATTGAGCGCGGCCACATCATCGTTGAGCGACTCAGTGAAACCGGCTTACCAAAAGCTAATCGCGCATCTAACCGAGCTAGAAACAAAGGCCACAACCGACGATGGAGTTTGGAAATGGAAAGATGGCGACAAATTTTTTAACGTGGCACTTAAACGCACCACCACAACGGATCTTACTTCAGATGAAATTCATAATATTGGCCTAAAAGAGGTTGATCGTATTCATGAAGAGATGCGAGCAATTAAAGATAAAGTCAATTTTGAAGGCGACTTAAAGGCATTTATGCAGTTCATGCGCGATGATGATCAGTTCTATTACCCAACTAACGATGAAGGCAAACGCCGTTATTTGAGTGAAGCAACTACGTTGATTGACGACATGAAAGGCAAACTTGATAGTATGTTCATCACCAAACCCAAGGCCGACTTGAATGTGAAAGCAGTTGAAGCTTTTCGTGAACAATCGGCAGGCAAAGCGTTTTACCAACGGCCTTCAGAAGATGGCACACGCCCTGGTTTGTACTACGCAAACCTTTACGATATGAAAGCCATGCCGACGTATCAAATGGAGGCTCTGGCATATCACGAAGGTATCCCAGGTCACCACATGCAGCTAGCGATTCAGCAAGAGCTTAAAGGTGTTCCAAAATTTAGAAAGTTTGGTGGCTATACGGCGTATATCGAAGGTTGGGGACTTTATTCAGAGTATCTGCCAAAAGAGTTCGGCGCTTATCAGGACCCTTACTCAGATTTTGGCCGTCTAGCGATGGAGCTATGGCGCGCATGCCGTTTGGTTGTCGACACTGGCATACACTCTAAAAAGTGGACGCGCGAACAAGGCATTGCCTACTACACCGATAACACACCAAATGCTGTATCAGATGGAGTAAAAATGGTTGAGCGTCATATCGTAATTCCGTCGCAGGCAACGGCATATAAAATTGGCATGTTAAAAATACTCGAACTGCGTGCTGATGCGAAAGAAAAACTAGGCGATAAATTCGACATTCGTGAATACCATGACGAAATCCTTAAATATGGCCCTCTTCCATTAAATGTTGTTGAAGCTAAAGTAGATGCGTGGGTAGCATCTAAATCGGCAAGCTAATACATAAAAATTGAATCGCGTGCGGAGGTAACGCTCCGCAATGCTCACTTAAAAGCGCATGCTTTTGATGGATTAGTAGAGAGCATCATTTAAAGGGCAAAGATAAGCTCGTTGCCCTTTTTTTATGCTTCTCCAAACTAAGTAAAGAATTTATCAAGTGGTAAAACCCTACATAGTGCAAATCAGGTCTCTGCTGTAAAATTAATCCATCGCGTCGCTGACCAAGGAATCTCTGCTCACACCAACATCGTAAAGAAGGTTTACCCAAGGACTAACTAACGAATTATCGAATACCCAAGGTTCAACTGAACTAGGGTCACGGCATACACCAGAAAACTAAGCACTAAGATAGCGACTATTGCCTTGCGCATGCCCGAAGTATTAATTTCAGAGTCGCCATCGGTATCAAAACCAGCGTTTTGCTCGCTAAAAATATAGAAGCTTCCCAGCATCATCGCGGTACCTGATATTAATGACGCCCACATCCAAAACCCACTGGCATTAAAAATACCGTACAGCACATTCCACAGCCCAAGGCCACATAGAACTATCGCTACAAATAGTACAAATAAAGGTTCGTGTTGTGCCCGCCCAGAACGGTTCCAGGGTATTGGCTGAAGAACTGATAAGCCCAATAACATACTAATACAAACAACAATTCCCATCTTTATCTCTCTCTTGAAACCAGTTTTTGTACGACTCACTATATGCTAGCACGGACCGACGCATTGTCATTAAACTCTCGCATGTACTGAACTAGGCGCCGAAACAACAACAAACCAACTAGCGATAAACTCACGACCATAGCGAACCACATACCTTTAGCCCCTTCTAAACCCGGCCACCAACCATAAAATGACAAACCTATGCCGATCGGCAAGCCAAACACCCAGAACGCCAGAAACTGATATTTAGGTGGACTCGACGTATCATGATATGCACGCAGAGCGCATACCATGGCAACTTGTAAACAATCGGCGATCTGAAACGCAGCACCAAAATATAACAATACAACCGCGAGTTCGATCACCTCATGGTCACTGGTGAAGAGGCGAATGAGTGGCTCCGTGAAAACGATATAGGCGACACAAAACACCACCGATATCGCTAAATTAAATAAGGTACCAATTTTTATCGTATTCCATGCCTGCTCCGGTAATTCCGCACCAAGCAGCTGAGAAGCACGAATGGTCACACCCTGGCCTAAGCCGGTATAGAGCATGAAACTCAAAGAGGCAACGATAATCGCAACCGCGTGGGCACCCGCTTCTATCACGCCAAATTTTGCAATCATGATTCCCGCACCGGCGAACATTGCCAACTCTATAACAATCGACATACCAATCGGTAGGCCGAGTTTGAAGGTCGCTTTTATCGATTGACTGTTTGGTTTTTCAAAGTCAGAAAAGAGTGATTTTTGTTTCAACTTGGTATGCGAGTTTAGCACCCAAACGTTGATCAAGAATGCACACCACATCAATATAACGGTGGCCCATGCGCAACCTACCCCACCAAGTTTCGGTAAGCCATACAAGCCATTTACCAACACATAATCGAGCGGAATATTGACTAGAAATGCCGCAAAGTTAACCAAAAAAACCACTCTAGTTAAACTCATCCCCTCTAAGGTGCCACGCATCGCGGGCATCAAGGTCATCGGTATGGCACATAAACTGATAGCAAATAGGAAATCTCGTCCTATTTCCAACATATCAACGTCAAAATCAATAAACTTAATCGCCCAGGCGGCAGCCCAGACGACTAACATAGCAATCACACCTAAGGCAAAACACATCCAGATAGATTGATGTAATTGATGTTTCACACCGACGTCATCATTAGCGCCAAACCGTTTTGCTACAAGAGGTTGTGTGGAAAAACCAATACCCATAAAGAATAAAATAATCATATTCCATGTATTGACCCCTAAATTCATGCCAGCAAGGTCTAAGGTACTTGCACGCCCAGCGATAAGCACATCAGTGGCTGACATTCCAACTAATGATAACTGCGCAAGCGATACTGGCGTCGCTAGCTTTATTAATGACTTTAACTCTAAATATATTGACACAGCGGCATAAGATTCGTTTTCTATAGATGCATTCTAGGGTCGACTAACGACCAAGCTGTAACTATATTCCTGAGACCATCAAAACACTATGTATTTCATCACCAATAACCAAGCTCTAGCTACTCGAGCATCTAGGCGTCTAACCCCACAACCTCAATAGCGCTCACTAAATCAGCCATTTTACTACCTTCAGAATTTACTTATCGTGTAAGCTAAGTGTAAGAGTTAACATTGTCACCCAACATCATCAATGAATTTACGCACACCGTTAATATTTTTTACCGCTCTATTGCTGCTGCTATCAAGCACTAATGTAATACCTCACGGCCAACACAAATCGCTGGGCGAACGCATTAAATTAAGCGCTTTAGGTTCGTATAAAGCAGGGCCTTACCGTAGCGGGGCGGCTGAAATTGCAAGCTTTGATCCAGAGACACAACGTGTGTTCGTTACCAATAGTCACACTAACTCAGTTGATGCAATTTCACTAGCAAAGCCAGAATCACCCATATTTGATTTCAGCATTGACCTAAAAACTCACGGCGCAGTCAACAGCGTTGCAGTGAAAAATGCACTTGTCGCTATTGCGGTTAACGCTAAGCAGCCGCAGGAGAATGGTCAAATTCTGGTCTACAATACTCAAGGCGATCTAATCAACACCTTCGAAGCTGGCCCTATGCCCGATATGGTTACTTTTTCGCCGAATGGTCAGCACATATTAAGCGCTAACGAGGGAGAGCCAAATCAAGATTATAACCTTGACCCAGAAGGTTCGATTACCATCATTGATTTAACCGCCAAGGTCGAAGAGCTTACTCAAGATGCGGTGCGCACCGCCGATTTTAGAGCATTCACTCGTAACAATATCGATTCACGAATTCGTATTTTTGGCAAAAATGCATCGGTTGCCAAAGACATTGAACCCGAGCATATAAGTGTATCTCCCGATTCAAGAACGGCATGGGTAAGTCTTCAAGAAAATAACGCACTTGCCGAAATCAGTATAAAACACGGCAAGGTTAAAAGGCTCCACGCTCTCGGTTATCAGGACCACACTCTCAAGATCAACAGCTTTGATGCAAGTGATAAAGACAATGTAATAGCAATTAAACCTTGGCCCGTTAAAGGCATGTACCAACCCGATTCAATCGCCAGCTATGAAGTAGGTGGTGACGTTTTTATCGTCACCGCAAACGAGGGCGACGCACGCGACTATAAAGGTTTTTCAGAAGAAAAACGCGTCGCTGATTTAGCACTCGATTCGGCCCTTAAACAGAGAGACCTACAACAGAATGACCAGCTAGGTCGACTTAAAGTATCAACCGTTTCCGCTGATGCTGATGAAAATGGCTTAGTTGATACTTTGTATTCATTTGGTTCGCGTTCATTCTCAATATGGAACCAAGATGTGGTGCAAGTTTTCGACAGCGCGTCTGACTTTGAAAGTATCACTGCTCGCGACTACCCGACATTATTTAACTACCGTGATGGATGCAGTGATGACAAAGGCCCAGAGCCTGAAGCATTGGCAATCGGGCAAGTAGGAGATTCAACCTATGCATTCATTGGCCTCGAACGAACGGGAGGGATCATGGTGTATAATATTACCGTCCCAGAAAATGCTTTTTTTGTCGATTACCTGAATACCATTAGCCCAAAGCTCAAGGAGTCCGACTCTAAATCAGGTGACATCGCTCCGGAAGGGCTGGTGTTCGTAAATGCAGTGGACAGCCCCAACGGACAACCGTTCTTAATATCGGCCAACGAAGTAAGCGGCACATTGTCGATCTATAAAATTGATATGGCTGAACCAAAAAATAGATAGCCATTTCATTCAATATACTTCAATACAATCAATCACTTAGCTATAATCACGAAATGTGATCGAGGGCACTCCCTCCAATGGCTTGCCCCGAAGCAGATTTTGTTGGCAGGAAATATACTTTATTTACTTGCGACAGTGGCTTTAATTTCAGATGCTGGGCTATTAATAAGCATCCATTATTAGAGTTACGAGGAATAGTAAAACTAGATGCCAGACAAAAGGGTTCGACAAGATCAACTTATTGAAGCGCTATACGAACTCGCGCTTAACCCAAACAACTTTGACTCGTTTACCGAGGCGTGGGAACAATACCTATTAGAAAACGCATCAGGGCCTGATGCCGAAATTCCTGAACGCTTATCTCGCCATTTTGGTCGCGCATTTCAAATTTTAGAAAAATTTGGACGTGAAAACTCCGATGATAACCAAACTTTAGACATGCAGCTCGAAGCTCGCGAATTACCGTCCATTGCTGCTGGACTAGATGGCCAAATAATCACTCTAAATAGTAGCGCTAGAACGCTATTCAAAACTGGAAATAGTGTTCCATCTCTACGAGACTTAGTAAACAAAAAAAGCCTAGAGTTGCTACTCAAAGGGATTTCACGAACCATCTCGAACCACCCGTTCCCAATGGTAGTGTTATTACCCGACCATCAACCAGCGCTAATGCTATTACAGCGATTGCAGTTGGCAGATTCAGAAATAGTAATTATTGACGTCGCTGGCTCTAGTTGGAATGTGCGTATGCATTCTACTTTAAGGTCAATGTACTCGCTAACTCGTACCGAGAGCGCCGTCGCTGCACTTTTATATCAAGGTTTTACCATAACTGAAATTGCTGAACGAGAGAATCGCGCTGTCAGCACCATTAGGCAACATACCAAATCGCTACTAAAAAAAACCCAGACACATTCACAACCTCGGCTCATGAAGTTGTTAACAAGTTTCAACTTCGCACAAAGCAATAATGAGCAAGTTAAGTGGGCTAATTCAAAATGTTCAAATCATATATTAAAGCTCAGCGACGGCAGAAAATACGCCTATTACGACAGCGGTGCTGCTCATAAAAAGGTCATAGTCGTGCTACATGGTGTACTTCACGACCCCGAACTCCCAGACACAATGCATCACAATTTAAACGACGAAGGTTACCGGATAATTGGCCCAAGCCGTGCTTGGTTTGGAGAATCGTCACCGCCATCCAACGTCGCTAATATCCTCGAGGATTCCGCTGAGGACTTAATTGAATTGCTAGACCACTTGCAAATACAATCCGTTACGTTGCTCGGTAATTTGGCTGGAGGTGCACACGCTTACATCACCGCCGCACTGTACCCGACTCGTGTGGAGAGAATCATTAATATTGGGGGCGTGGTTCCATTAAAAAGTGAACAACAACTCGAGTCTATGCCTAAGGGAGTGCGCGCCGTGATAAGAACGGCCAAACACTTCCCGAAACTTTTACCCACTCTGATACGTACTGCGCTTGCGCTTATCGATCGAGGCGACATTAGAAGACTTTTTAACACTATTTACCGAGCATCCCCGTTGGATATTAGCGCGACAAAACAAGATCACGTATTCCAGCGCCTTTCGATTGGCTATCGATTTGCAGCTCGTCACGGCCACGGTGCCTATACTTATGAGGGGCTGGCCCTAGCTCAAGATTTTTCTCATTTCCTAGAAAATATACAATGCCCATGTTATCTCATCCACGGAGAGCAAGATGGTATCATCTCAATGGATACGGTTAATGATTTTGCCGACACTCACACTAATGTGCGTGTTATACAGGTTAAAGGTGCAGGCCAACTAATTATGTATACCCACTCCAAAACACTGACACGCGTGCTAATAGATAACTTAATTGCCGATAAATAGAGCAACTTCTATTTGTTCGTATATCAACGAACAAATACACTACTCATTGCACTTCAAACAAAGAGTTTGTCTCTTGTATATAGTCAGTAATCGAAACACCCTTGCGTAGCAAGAATGCTGGAGGCAACGTAGCCTGCTCTGTTTTTGTTGACGAGCTCCACACTTGGTGAGGCTCTTTTAAATACTCATCTGATTCAACAATCGCATACAGGCCTAAAACCACACAAATTGAACTAAGCCATTTACTTCGGTTGCCTAGTGAAGTTGTATAACTCAGTACACCCGCAAGCAACCATACCGAAAAGATACCGAATAGAATAATAGAGGCACTTCGCCCAAGGCTTACGTCCTGCAGATTAAACTTCGAGATTAAAATCACTACACTAATGATATTGGCCATGATAATCGCCAAGCTTCCAAGACCCCATAGCGCTTTGATATTGCTCTCTCCGCGCAATAGTTTAGCAATAAAGCCTAACAATAAAGACCAGGCTAATAATAGAAGCAAACCGCCGAAACCATTAACAATAACACTCTCGACTTTAACTGGTGCGGTAGAGCCGCTGTAAGTCAGCGCAGCTTGGGCCATTAATGCCAACACAGTCAATAAAGACAAGGCTTTAAAACTACTAAAACGTTCGGCCAATAAAAACCATGTTGACCTAAGTGACGTCGCCGCTACTGATTCATGTGCATCGAATATCTTTAACCGTGTGTCTCCAATATTTAGCACATCGCCTAATCGGTAGGCATTTTTTTCACCTCTTATCGATTTTCCAACGAGGCTAGTACCATTGGTAGAACTAAGGTCAGAAATTAAAATTTGCTGATCGTCACTCAATGCTAAATTGAGGTGGTCAGCATCCACAAATCGGTCTTGAATAATAACGTCACTATCCCACGCTCGACCAATTGATATGCCATTACTGGTCAAACAAATACGCTCAATTCGTATACCCTCTTTATTAGTAATTTCTACTATTAGGTTCTTCATAGTGATTTCTCCATGAATTTTCGATTCAATAAAGATATCTGATCTTGCTCAATAGCCGAGATGGATAGGTGCGTTACAAATTGTCGCAAGCCGTCTACCCGCTCAATCATGAGTAAGGAATCATAGAGACCTGATAGCTTCTTAAAAGCTCTAATACAAGTAGTCGCACGTATATATTCCTGCTCGCCTTGAGTTCCTTCAATAAAATCTACGTGACATTTATAATTGCTAGAATGCTCATAACTGGACGCGTTGTTAGCGCCCATCCAAGGCTTAATAGAGCGTGTAAATTGCAATGAATTCAGAGTTACTGCCGACGAGTGACCAAAACTAAAGTACAACTCGCCCGCGCTTAGAGAGCCATCTAGAAAGAGTGAATTGCCTGCACGACAACTCTTTGATACCGATGCTATATTGCGCTCTTTATTTGATTCATTCGTTTGCCCCCAACATTGAAAGTCTTTTCGTATCTCACCAAATAAATCTAAACCCGCGAACGGCTCTATGGCCCAATCCTGATCAATCAATTCTTGTACGCGTGGTCGCTGCCAACGCTTAATCTGATCGGTGATCTCCTGCTGGTAGTTATTTTTCTCCACCACTCGACCAGCATTGACTAAGGCAATCGCATTGTCGGCGGGCACCAAAAAGCTCAACTGACTGCCTGCTGTAGCAACATTGACCCCAACAACTTGGCCAACGGAGTTCACCGCAGGGCCTCCACTCATCCCTGGGTTCAGGCTGCCTGAAAAGAGAATTTGATCATTATAACTATGCTCAACCATTCCATTATTAGGGCCCTTAACCAAACTGGTGCCAAAGTCTCTCGGGTTACCAAGGGCGTAGACAGTTTCCCCCTTACTTAGCATAGTTGGGCTAAAACTCAGAAAGCGATCGCTTGGCGACGAGTGCCTCAACACCGCAAGATCATGTATAACATCGAAGTCTAAAAGCTCCAATGCTCCTTTTTGGCCTGTGTGCGATTGATACTCTATCTTATGATTATCAGGTGCCTGAACAAACGAAGAAATCACATGATAGTTAGTAACAATTAAACCGTCACTGGAAATCTGAAAACCGGAGCCGATCGATGACTTGCTCCCGGCTTTAGGGGACACCACTCTGATTTGATATACTTGATCGTAGTACTCTTCAAAAGATTCATTATCGCCGGATAAAATACCTTGTGTTCGCTCTTCGAGTGACACGTCTTCCTGAGATACTAACGTCGTTGTAACTTGCGAAAAGGAAGTGTTCCAGGCCGCATTTAATAGTAAGACCAATACACACACTGTATAGCCTAATAAGCCATTCTTTATTTTTTGATTCATAATCCGTTCTTTTTCAATGAAACTCCCCGCGGCAAGCAGCGGGGTATCTTTTTGCATGCAAAAATCTAT
>CAZFVP010000006.1:0-12335 GCA_964522345.1 uncultured Gammaproteobacteria bacterium
TTTGGTTCAAACGATCAAGTGGAGTTTGGTAGTGTGGCTACCGATACGTCCGTTCGTGAAATTCCTGAAGAGCCCAAATTAGCGGCTTATCCTGACGCACAGAGAAGCACTCAAGGAAAAGATTACTCTCTTCTAAATGCGGTCGAAAAGAGCATGGAAGACCCTACTGTATTGGGCGGTATTTCGTACCTAGATTTGGCTGATGATGGGTCCTATGAAGAGAATGAAATATTAGATTTCGAAACAAAGGAGATTAGCGAGGATCTAGAAGACCTGAGTTTTGATGAACGTTTTGAACGTCTGTTAGTTGAGAAGGATTTTGACTTTGCTAGAGAGCTGCTTGATTTTGCGCGTCACAATGAAATTAATGACGAGCGCTATCATTGTGAACGCTTACGTCTTTTAGAAAAAATGAAAGATGAAGATGGATTTTATGAATACTATTATGAGATAGAGTCAAAAATTCCAACTTTTCCGCAGAACTTGCAAACACAAATTTCGCAACTTGTGGTTCAGCTGGCACATCATTAACATCAACGACTTATGGTAGCGTTCGCACCGATATTGGGTGACAATCCAAATACTCTGATATTGGGTTCAATGCCAAGCCAAATATCACTCGTAAAAGGACAGTATTACGCTAATCCCCGCAATTCTTTCTGGTGGATTATGTCCGAAATTTTTGATATCGACCTAGCTTGGGATTACCACCTGCGCAGTGAAAAACTGGCACGTTGCGGGGTTGCAGTATGGGATGTGCTTTATGATTGTGAACGTCCTGGCAGTTTGGATAGCGCTATTGTCAAAACCTCGGAGGTTGCGAATAACTTTACTGCCTTCTTCAACAAACATGCCAGCCTTTCACGTGTGATTTTTAACGGTACAGCCGCAGAGAAAATTTTTGTTCGGCATCATAAATACCTTATTAGCGAGCTTAGTAGTGCGAAGCCAACCTTTGAGTGGCATCGGTGCCCTTCTACAAGTCCAGCGCACGCGAATATGTCTAAGCATGATAAACTTCGTGTTTGGCACAACTGCGTTATCTAATCGACTAGAAGACTTTTTATCGTTTATGCAAGTAAATAACTCCTTTTGGAAAACTAAAACATTATTTGAGATGACCCCCGATGAATGGGAAAGCATTTGTGATGGTTGTGCCAAATGCTGTTTGACTCAGCTACAAGATGAAGAAACTGAGCAACTTGTTTTTACCGACGTCGCCTGCGATCTACTTGATGATCAAATTTGTCGATGTACAGACTATAGCAACCGCTCCGCGAGAGTGCCCAGTTGCGTTACGATGAATAAAGATAACGTCGAAGATTCAGCGGCATTTGCGCCACCTAGTTGTGCATATCGTTTGTTGTTAGAAGATGAGCCGCTTCCTGATTGGCACCATTTAAATTCGGGTGACAGTCAAACCGTGCATCGTAAAGGGCAGTCGGTACGCCATCGGGTCAGGTTTTTGAGAGAAGTTGGCGACGATAATATTCAAGATTATATTGTTGATTGGCCCGCTACTAAAGGTTGATTAATGGTTTGTGGAAACAAGTGTGATATTTATGGTTGTTGCTCAATGCAAGTCTCAAGTCTTACTCCTTGGTGTATACTCGGCGTAAGGAGCATGGGCTTTGATAGTATAAACACTTAATTAGATTTTGTGCTTTGTTTTTTGTAGTTAAACGATAGACCCGCTTGGAGCGAAACAAGTGATTGCAACACGTTGGTATTGGGTAGGTTTAATAGCTTGTGGCGGATTGTTAGCCGTGGCCTATTTTTATTTTCAGCAGGCTCTCGGTTTAGCTCCGTGTCCGCTATGTATGTTTCAACGAGGCGCTCTCGTTGGAGTTGCCTTCTTTTGTCTTCTTGGAATCGTATTTCGCCCTAAAAAAATTGGTTCTAAGTTCCTTGCTTTTGGAGTCACACTCTCGTGTTTGGCTGGCCTGAGTCTTGCTGGTCGACAAGTTTGGCTTCAACACTTGCCTGCCGATGAGGTGCCTGAATGCGGCCCTGATTTATCATTTATGCTAGAAATGGACCCAGTGTTTGATGTTATTCAAAAAGTCTTGGCGGGCAGTGGAGAGTGCGCTGAAGTCCAGTGGAGTCTATTAGGCTTTAGTATGCCAGAGTGGATGGTTTTCGTTTTTGTGGTGATGACTTTGATTTCTCTAAAGTTTTTGTTTCAAAAGGAGCGTAATTATTTTTCTGGTGCATTAGGTCGTTAGCCCTTAGTTTCTTCGTCGATGTATTGACATACCTATGTGAGAATTGTTTTAAGATCAGGTTCACGTATTCTTTAATGCCATCCCGAATAAGCGCATACTGACAAATCCGTACTTGCAAGTTAAGGCGCTCAAAGGCGCTCATCGATTGTGGTAACCAAGTGTTTTCATTTCATACGCCTTATCGTCTTTGTATGAATGCGCAAACTGGGTCTTGCAGGCGTTAGTTAGACTGTTACACTATGAGTATTGAACGTTTAGATGAATATTTTGCTAAGCGATTTTTGAACCACCTACACCTCTTTTGCCCAGTGAAACTCTATAACACCGAAACCAAAACTAAAACGGAATTCGTTCCAATAGACCCAAATAATGTGACGGTGTATGTGTGTGGACCAACGGTTTGGAACCATGCTCATATCGGAAACTACCGACCACCAGTGGTGTTTGATGTGCTGGTAAGAGTGCTGCGCGCACAATTTCCTGGCGTTACCTACGCGCGTAATATCACTGATATAGACGATAAAATTAATAAGGCTGCGGCAGAGGAAGGCGTCGATATTTCCGTCATCTCCGAGCGGTTTACCACCTTCTATCATGAAGGTTTGGACGCGCTTGGTGTTTTAGCCACCGATGTCGAACCAAAAGTAACCGATCATGTTAGCCAGATTCACAATAAGATTCAGTCATTGATTGATCGAGGTCATGCTTATGAGGCTGAAGGGCACGTGCTCTTCGACGTTCAGTCATATCAAGGTTATGGGGAGTTATCCAAACGAGACCCTGAGGAATTGCTAGCTGGTGCACGTATCGATGTGGCGTCGTATAAAAAAAACGACGGTGATTTTGTGTTATGGAAGCCTTCAAGCGATGAGCAGCCGGGTTGGGATAGCCCGTGGGGGAGAGGAAGGCCCGGTTGGCATATCGAATGTACGGCAATGGCTGCCGAACACCTTGGTGAGACTATCGATATTCATGGGGGTGGGCATGACTTAGTGTTTCCCCATCACGAAAACGAACGAGCCCAAAGCACTTGTGCCCACGGCGCCAAGTTTGTGAACTATTGGATGCACAATGGTTTTGTTAATGTAAATAAGGAAAAAATGTCGAAATCGGTTGGCAATGTTTTGCTGGTGCGCGACCTTCTTGAACAAACGAGTGGTGAGGCGATTCGCTATGTTCTATTGTCGGCCCATTATCGCGCCCCGCTCGATTGGACTGATGATGCATTGCAACAAGCCAATAATAGCCTTGATCGTCTCTATGGTGTGCTTCGTAAAATGTCCGATCTAGAGGTACCAGATAATATCGGTGATCAAAAGCCGAGAGGCTTCGTTGATGCGATACTTGATGATTTGAACGTACCTAAAGCAATGGCGGAACTCTTTGCGCTAAGCAAAGAGGCGAATACGTGCGAGTCTGAAGACAGGTTGATTGAAATCAAAGCAGGCTTACTTCAGAGCGGAGAATGGTTGGGGCTACTTCAACAAGACCCCGAAGCGTGGTTTTCTGACGGAAATGAAGATATTGATGCGCAAGAAATTGATGCCTTAATTGCCGAGCGCTTACAAGCAAGAGCGGATAAAAATTGGACGCGAGCTGATGAGATTAGAGATATTTTGGCCGATAAGAAAATAGTCGTTGAAGACGGTGCCACAGGCACTGTTTGGCGTGTAGAAAAATAGTTGCTGCATAGAGAATTAGTATTATGAGTAAAATTGCCCAAATACAGTCTGAACTAGTAGACGAGTTTGAAATTTTTGAAGACTGGATGTCGCGCTACGAGTATGTAATTGATTTGGGGCGCCAATTACCCGATTTCCCCGAAGATTGGAAAACCGAAACAAATAAAATTCAAGGCTGTCAGTCGCAAGTTTGGTTAAATACGCAAATGCGCGATGGTAAAATGCATATAGATGGAACTAGTGATGCCGCGATTGTCTCTGGTCTTGTGGCAATTGTGTTGCGGGTTTATTCTGATCAAGCCCCTCAAGATATATTGGATGCTAAGCCTGATTTTATTTCTGACATTGGCTTTAATGATCACCTAAGTCCCACCAGAAGTAATGGATTACACTCGATGTTGCGCGCCATTTATCAACGGGCAGGCCAGAATTTAACATCTTAGGCAGCAGTTTTAAGTAGTTGGCTTGCATAAAAGGCTGTCTAAAATGAAGTAAAACAATTGTAAACCTCAATCTTGAAAGAAGATCTAATTTCGTACGGTCATTATAATAGACATAACGTAAATAAGAGACTTAAACGAGGTTCTAGATGACTAAATTTGAAAATAATGTTGCCACTAAAAGCTTATTAAGTAACGAATTACTTCAACGCCTCAATATTCCTAACGGTCATAGAGTTGGCGCGGCTAATGATCGCCGTGAACATGCGTGGATCACTGTGTTAGACCCTACGAATCAACGATCATTATTAAAAGCATGCGACGATTGTGGCGTGGTTAAATCTGAAAACTCAGTGATTCGCAACTGCAAAGCAGAACTCGGTACGGCATTAATTTCTAGTTCGTTGACTGGGAATATTCAAATAGCCATTTAAACTTATGATACAACGTTTTGCTGTGCAAAACATACTAGATGATCGGCGTGAATTGATACGGCGATCGCACCTCCAACCTCATAATTATCATGACTAGGTAGTAAACTCATTAATGTATCTCCATCTGTTGTAGAAATTGTATAAAGAGTTTGTGCGCCTTTAAAGGCTTTACGTATAACATGGCCTTGTATGGGGCCCTCAGGGTCGTATTTTACGTCATCTGGGCGAATTAGAACTTCTACATCTCGTTCTGCATTATCTATGTTAATACGCTCTCCTCTAAGTTTACCAAAGTTGGTCACTACGGTGTTGTCGCCAACCATTTCTCCCTTAACGAAGACTCCTTCTCCAATAAAGTTAGCTACAAAACGACTGTTTGGAGCATGGTAGAGATTAAACGAATTGTCCCATTGAATTAATTTACCTTGCGACATAACACCAACTTTATCTCCTAATGCAAAAGCATCATGTTGGTCGTGCGTCACCATAATCGCCGTGACGCCGAGATCTTTTAATAGCTCCCGAATTTCATAGCCTAAGCTTTCACGTAACTCGGTATCGAGGTTCGAAAATGGCTCATCCATTAGCAATAACTTAGGTCGAGGTGCAATGGCTCTTGCCAATGCAATGCGTTGGCTTTGACCACCAGAAAGCTCGTGAGGATATTGCCCTTGATAGTCTTGCATGCTTACTAGCTCAAGTAAGCGAATTATCTGTTCTTCACGTACTGGACGAGGTAAATCGCTGAGTCCAAAGCCTACATTCTGTGCAATCGTCAAATGTGGAAACAGAGCATGATCTTGAAATACCATTCCTACATCGCGCTTCTCGGGAGTAATGACCTTGCCTGGTTTGGAAATAGTATTTCCAGCGAGGCTAATAGTTCCTGACTGTAGATCTTGAAAGCCGCTAATGGCACGTAAGATGGTTGTTTTGCCACAACCACTGGGCCCCAATAGGCAACCAAGCTCGCCTTCAAGGAGGTCGAAACTAACACCTTCGACCACCGTTGCTTTGTTACCGTACGCAGCGCTAACGTTGTGGACTTGAAGGAAAGCGTTATTGTTCATGTGGTCTATACGAGTAATAACTCTAGTAAGGCTTTCTGGGCATGTAAGCGATTCTCCGCTTCTAGGAAAACGACACTTTGTGGGCCATCGATTACCTCTGGAGATACTTCCATACCCCGATAGGCTGGAAGGCAATGCAAGAATAGAGCATTTTTATCAGCCTTACTCATTAGTGTATTGTCAACACAGAAGTTTTTGAATGCTTGCTCGCGTTCATTTTTTTCCTGTTCTTGGCCCATGCTGGCCCATGTATCGGTCACTACCGCATCGACATTTTCAACCGCTACCTTAGCGTCGTTGGTAAGCATTAAATGGGAGCGATTTCTTTCAATTATCGAAGCGTCAGGTTCAAAGCCAGCCGGCGTTGCGATATTTAGTTGAAAATCAAAAAGGCGTGCCGCATTCATAAATGAATGACACACATTATTGCCATCGCCAACCCACGCAAATGTTGCTCCTTTAATGCTTCCTCGAAGTTCTTGGAACGTCTGTATATCAGCGAGTAACTGACACGGATGATAGTCGTCGGTCAAACCATTGATCACCGGCACACTAGAGTGTGCGGCCATTGACTCCGCCTTAGCGTGTGAATCGGTCCTAATCATGATCCCGTCGGCCATACTTGAAATTACTCGAGCAGTATCTTCGATTGGTTCCCCACGACCAATTTGAGTGTCGTTAGGGTTTAAATTAATCGAACCGCCTCCTAGTTGTCTCATTCCAACTTCAAAACTAACCCGGGTTCTGGTTGATGATTTACTGAAAATCATCGCCAATGTTTTATTTTTAAGTGGCTCGTAAATCGCTCCCTGTTTAGTCATTGTTTTTAATTCAATAGCTCGATCAATCAAGCTCTGTAATCTATTCGAACTTAAATCGTCTAATGTAAGAAAGTGCTGAGTTGGGTTGGTCATTTTAACCTCGATTTAGAGCGTCGATACGACATCATGAATAATTCGAACAATTTTCTTGACCTGCGCCTCACTTAATAAAACAGATGGCAATAATCGAATTACTTTCCCACCGCCTGTGATATTAATAACGAGGCCAACGTCTAACAACTTCATCGCTAAGTCAGGGTAGACCTTGTCTAACTCTATTCCTAGCATCAAGCCTTGGCCGCGAATATCGACAACCTTATCGAGTGTGCCTAGAGTATGTTGTAGTTGCCTCTTGAGCGAAGCACCGATAAGGCTTGCTTTCTCTACCAGATGTTCTTCCTGGATAACGTCGATGACCGTTGTGGCTATTTTACTGGCGAACGGATTGCCACCAAATGTAGTGCCATGAAGCCCGGGGCTGATAAGCTCAGCCGCTGCTCCCTTGGCGGCGCATGCGCCTATCGGAATGCCATTACCGAGTGCCTTAGCACTGGTGATTACATCAGGTTGAATATCTTCATGCTGAAACGCAAACCATTGACCAGTTCGGCCCATGCCAGTTTGAATCTCGTCAATTATTAATAACCACCCTTGCTCGTCGCAGAGTGCTCGCAGAGATTTTAGATATCCTGCGTCGGGTACCACAATTCCGCCTTCGCCTTGAATTGGTTCAACCATGATTGCGACCACATTCGGGTTGTCGCTATGTTTGCGCATGGATCGCACATCATTGTATGGAACATGAATGAATTCATTTAATAATGGCGCAAAGCCTTTTTGAATTGCGGCGTTACCGGTTGCGGATAAGGTGGCCATTGTACGCCCATGAAACGATTGCTCGGCGGTTAATATGGCAGGGTTCACAATGCCTTTGCTTCTCGCATGTAGGCGAGCGATCTTGATCGCTGCTTCGTTGGCTTCAGCACCTGAGTTACCGAAGAAGACCTTATCCATGCCTGAAATTGCACAAAACCGTTCGCCGAGATCGGCTTGTTCTTGAATATGAAAGAGGTTACTCGTGTGTAAAATTTTATTCGCTTGTAGGGATATAGCTTCACTAATTTTAGGGTGACAGTGCCCTAAAAAAGTAACGGCGATTCCGCCTAGGGCGTCTAAATACTCGTGACCGTCGGCATCCCACAACTTAACGCCTTCTCCGCGTACAAAACTAATCGGTAAACGAGCGTATGCATTCATGATCGCTGGTTCGGAGTAATGAGCGTGCGGTTCTTTTCGGAACCTTTTAAAAAGGTTTTGCAACATGACGACTATGTTTTGATATGAAGTTGAGTGAAGTTCTCACCGCTCCAAAAGAGGACGCTTTTAGGTGAGAAACAAAGTATCTTTTTGCGTGTAAAAATCTATTTCGTGGCACCAAAAGTAGGCGCTTTAGGCGAACCACAGAGAGTTTGATCCTCGCATGCGATTAAAAATTAGTAAATGAGCTTAGAAATAAAAAGCGCCCCAACTTTTAAAGCGGGGGCGCTTTTCATCTGATCCTTAAGTTTACTAGGTTTTGTTAAATGAAGACAAACCAGATTAGCCTTATTTTATGCAGTTTTATACAAAATGTAAGGTGGCCGCGAGAATGGCCGTTAGCGCAACACTACAACCAATAACGCCATTGACCGATGCTATTGGTCCTTGTTTGCCAAATAATGCATTCAACTCGAGAAGCACAACAATGCTTAGCGCAATAAATAAGCCCGTATCGATACCACTAGCAAGGTGCTTTTTGTGCGTAGATGCCAACATAAAGTAAGACATGGGACCCGAAAATAATACGTTAGTTCGAGATGCGAGCAATGCTTTTGCAGCGGCTGCAGGGCCATCGCCTTCCTTCATGCCCAGAGCGATTTGTTGAGCGGGCCAAATAACAAACCATACGTTTATGAACATTAATGTTCCCATCAACGCGCCAACCATGATGTAGTCGTTAGATTTGAAGGTTGTGCCTAAGTAGGAAATCAAATAAAGGCCGGTTAAGAATGTAAACATAGCACCCCAACGGAACCACCAAAGAGCGCTAGGAGCTAGTTTGGCTTTTGCGTCGGCGAGGCCTTCAGGTGACGCACTCTTGAAATAGCCGCCTTGAACAAAGTTGAAATAATAGAGCATACCAATCCAAGTAATGCCAAATACTAAGTGCCCCCATCGAGCAATAAAGTTAATTTCTTCCATTATAGTTACCTTTGAATTTTGGTTATTTTTAGAACTAGATACGGTTCCTATGAGCTGCTCATTCGTTTATACACCTTTTTTACTATTTTGGCACACAAGTTTTAAGCTTGATATCTCGCCAATGCTTGACCTTTGGCCACGAAAGCAAGACACTACGCGGACTGAAGTTTTCCCAATTTTGACCTTGTTATGTCTAATTCGAAGAAAGAAATTAAGAAAGTAGTTCTCGCGTATTCAGGTGGTTTAGACACCTCGATTATCCTTAAATGGTTACAAGAAGAATATGACTGTGAAGTTGTTACCTTTACTGCGGATATCGGTCAGGGTGAAGAGGTAGAGCCAGCGCGTGCGAAGGCTCAATCGATGGGGGTTAAGAGTATTTACATCGATGATTTACGTGAGGAATTTGCGCGTGATTATGTATACCCAATGATGCGTGCGAACGCGATGTACGAAGGTGAATACCGTTTAGGTACTTCTATCGCTAGGCCATTAATCGCGAAACGACTAATTGAAATTGCGAATGAGACAGGCGCTGATGCAATTTCACATGGTGCGACAGGTAAAGGCAATGACCAAGTACGTTTTGAGTTAGGTGCCTACGCGTTGCGCCCAGACATTCAGATCATTGCCCCTTGGCGTGAATGGGATTTGAATTCGAGGGACAAACTATTAGCGTACGCTGATGCGAATGAGATAAGCGTTGAAAAGAAAGCTGATGGTAAATCGCTTTATTCAATGGATGCTAATTTGTTACATATTTCTTATGAAGGTGGAATTCTGGAAGACCCGTGGGCAGAAGCTGAAGAAGAGATGTGGCGCTGGTCAGTGTCTCCAGAGGCGGCGCCTGATCAATCCCAATATGTAGAGCTTGAGTTTGTGAAAGGAGACATCGTCGCGATTGATGGTGAAGCGATGACACCTGCAAATGTGATGACTTGGTTAAATAAAGTTGGCGGCGAGCATGGTATCGGTCGTGACGATATTGTTGAAAACCGTTATGTCGGCATGAAGTCTCGAGGCTGCTACGAAACACCCGCTGGCACAATCATGTTACGAGCTCATAGAGCGATGGAATCATTAACTCTGGATCGAGAAGTAGCGCATTTAAAAGACGAGTTAATGCCTAAATATGCTGAATTGATTTACAACGGTTATTGGTGGAGCCCAGAGCGCGAAATGTTACAGACCATGATCGACGAGTCACAACAGTATGTAAATGGAACGGTTCGCGTGAAATTATATAAAGGGGCGGTATCTATTGTTGGTAGAAAATCTGAAAAAGATTCATTGTTTGATGAGCGCATCGCAACGTTTGAAGATGACGAAGGCGCTTACAATCAAGCTGATGCAGAAGGCTTCATTAAATTAAACGCCTTGCGTTTGCGTATTGGTGCTAAACGCTTAAATTAACCCGCGGTTGGTAGCATGAGTTCTGACACCTCAACCGGTGTATCTATTATTGTGCCGTTGCTCAACGAAGAGTCGGTTGCAGAGAAATTGATGAACCAACTTGAGCAATCGGGTGCCGAGCAAATAATTATTGTTGATGGCGGGAGTAGTGATAGCACTCGAGAGTTAGTGCGGGCCGCCGGTTATACTGTGGTTGAGAGTGCTGCCGGACGAGCAAAGCAGATGAACGCCGGTGCGAAACTTGCTAATCAGCGGATGTTGCTGTTTTTACATGCAGATACGAAACTTCCTAAGCACTACAAATCAGAAATAGTAAAAGCCGATGTTTGGGGGCGTTTTGATGTGTCCTTTGATGATCAGTCTCGATCTATGAATATGGTTGCTTACTTCATGAATTTTCGTTCGCGAATAAGTTCTGTTGCTACAGGCGATCAAGCTATATTTGTCGACCGAGACGTTTTTCAATCGATTGGAGGCTTTCCTGAGTTTCCGCTGATGGAAGATGTCGCTATATGTAAGCGTCTGCGTCAATTGCATAGACCTTTTAACTCTAGAGAAAAAGTCGTCACGAGTGCCCGTAGATGGGAACAACACGGGGTTGGCAACACCATTCTTAAAATGTGGTGGTATCGCTTGGCGTTTTTTTTAGGTGTCTCACCGTCCAAGTTAAGGCGGGGTTACGAAGATGTCAGATAGTTTTCCTTTGCTGTTGTTTGCTAAGGCCCCAATTGCCGGTAAAGTGAAAACTCGGCTAACATCGCATTGTTCGGCTGAGCAAGCTGCGAATATTGCAAAGTTACTAATGGAAGCGTCGATACAGCGAGCCTGTGAATCCTGGCCGGGACATGTTTATTTGTCAGCGTGGCTTGATCTTGATCATGCTTTTTTTAAACAAATGCAAGAGAAATATCCTATTGAAATGACGCTTCAATGTGAAGGTGATTTAGGCGAGAAGATGCGTCATGCAATGGCTAGTACTGGATTTCCGTCGGCGGTAATGGGGTGTGATGCACCTCATACACTGGCATCGACGTTGACTCAGGCTCACGATTTATTGTCGAAAGATAAGTCAGTTATCGGGCCGTCGGAAGATGGAGGGTACTACTTATTAGGCCTATGTGAAGCGGCAGATAGCTTGTTTATTGATAAGCCTTGGGGTGGCGCACAAGTGTTAGGAAAAACACTTAAAAGCGCTGAGGAGATAGGTCTGACATTAACGCATCTTCCGAAATTGAACGACGTTGATGAATGGAGTGATCTAATTCAGGTAGCCAACCAGGTTCCGAGTCTCCAAGTGTATCTGGAGACACAGAATCTATTTTGAGCGTCTGCTTGTATTGAACGACTGTTTACGCCGGAATGAATTTTAGCGCTATACCATTGTTGCAATAACGTAAGTTAGTTGGAGCAGGGCCATCATTAAAAACGTGGCCCTGATGGCCTCCACAGCGCGCACAATGGTACTCAGTTCTGGGTAAAATCAGTTTAAAATCACGCTTAGTCTCTATGCGCCCTTTGACTACATCGAAAAAACTTGGCCAGCCAGTACCACTGTCGAACTTTTGTTCTGATTTAAATAACACTAAATTACAACCAGCACAGGCAAATTCACCATCACGCTTTTCGTCATTGAGTTCACTGGTAAATGGGCGTTCAGTGCCTTCAGTTCTTAATACGTAGTACTCTTCTTTACTTAAGCGTGCTTGCCATTCAGATTTTTCTAGAGTGAGTGCTTCGATCTTACTTGGGTTTGGATCTAAGTCATAGGAATTGTTCATGGCTTTCTTTGCGGTTGCTAGTGCTGATGTTTTAGCATCGCTCTCTTGCGCCCTTAGCCAATTAACACTGACAATGCCACCGGCTAGGCCTATTGCTGAAGCTGAGAGTAATGTTCGTCTGTTCATGATAATTATATGTTTGATTAAAGTGTAGCAAATTATGCGTAATTGCAGTGCTATGAGCTTAAAGACCCGGTTTATCGAGAAGAACTTACGAGTGATATGTTAATA
>CAZFVP010000006.1:12435-21792 GCA_964522345.1 uncultured Gammaproteobacteria bacterium
CTCTTTTAATTTATGAAGGCTTACGGTACTGTCGAACGCTACTGCGATTGGACGCAGTAAATTACAGCTTGAGTTTGGGAATTTAAGAAGTTGCTCCCTCAATTGAGTTGGATAATACACTACTAACTAACACTACCAATTTTGAGGAGATGAGCAATGAGTAAGCGCGATGATTTGATTGTCAAGTATGCTAGCGATATAGAAAAAAAGTGCGAAATGAAACCTGATATGAAACTATTGACTGCTGTGACCATCGGTTGCGGCCCTTCAATTTACAATTCGGATGCATCCACTGTGTCGGCAGGCGATCCAAAAGAGTTAGAGCGAGTTAAGAAGAATTTCTTAATTAAGAAGCTTGGCTTGAAAGATTCACCAAAACTAGACGAAGGCATACAAGAAGTTATCAAGATTTATGGAAAGTCAAACCGCAATAAATACCGTGCTGTTATGTATTATTTGCTTGTTAAGCATTTTCGTAAAGCGTCAGTTTATAAATAAGCTAGCTCTTTATTGAAGAAAAGGCCGCATTTGCGGTCTTTTTTTATGCTTGTAAGCTTAGTAAACTAGTCGCGCCAAAAAGTGGCTGTAAAAAGCACTAATAGGGTAAATAATTCGAGGCGTCCCAACAGCATCGCGAAGGATAAAATCCATTTAGCGGTATCGTTTATGCTTGCGTAATTGTCGGCGACTCCTGCAAGACCCGGGCCCAGGTTGTTTAAACATGCGGCGGCGGCTGAAAAGGCAGTTATCCAATCTAAGCCCGCGGCACTCAACGCAAAACCTGTCAATACGTAGCAAAAAACATACATTGAAAAGAACGCTGTAACTGTACTTATCACCTTTTCACTAATGACCTGTCCACCTGTTTTTATTGAAAGAACAGCGTTCGGGTGTACTAGGCGTACGATTTCTTTACGTCCTTGTTTGTACATCATTTGTATGCGCATGACTTTCATTCCGCCGGCTGTAGAACCAGCGCAACCGCCCATAAAACTAAATAGAATCAATAGAACAGGTAAAGCACCCGGCCACCAAGCAAAGCCGCTAGAAGTAAAGCCTGTTGTAGTTGCCACAGAAATTAAATGAAACATACCCTGCCTTGCCGCTACAGTATTGCTGCTAAACAAGTTTTGAGAAATAAGTGAGGCTACAACAACAATTGCACTGAGTGCTAATATAAATAAGAAGAAACGATATTCGCTATCGCGCAGATAAGGTAGTAAAGATTTGTTGCGCCACGCTAAGAAGTGGAGCGAAAAATTTGCCGAGGCAATTAACATAAATACCATCGCGACCGCTTCGATCGACGCACTATTAAAGAAACCAATACTGGCATCATGAGTCGAAAACCCACCGATTGCGACCGTCGAAAAAGCGTGGCAGATAGAATCAAAAAGTGTCATGCCCGCAGCCCAATATGAAATCATGCACATAACGGTTAAGCCTAAATAGATATACCAAAGTGCCTTGGCGCTTTCAGTAATACGTGGTGTAAGCTTGCTGTCTTTCATCGGCCCAGGCGTTTCGGCTCGATAAAGTTGCATGCCGCCGATGCCAAGCATAGGCATGATCGCTACTGCTAATACCACGATACCCATGCCACCCAACCATTGAAGTTGCTGACGGTAATATAGTGTTGAATGGGGTAGCGAATCGAGGTTAGTTAGGATGGTGCCACCGGTGGTGGTTAAACCCGACATTGATTCGAAAAACGCATCGGTGACACTAAGTGAATGATGATTAGAGAATAAGAATGGCAGTGCTCCAAACGTAGCTAGTACGGTCCAAAAAAGAACTACGACCAGAAAGCCGTCGCGATAGCGTAAATCTCGTTTGCATTTGCGTGCTGGAGCCCACATGACCAAGCCTGTTAAGAGTGTCATGGAGAACGAAACCATAAATGGAAAACTGTTGCCGTCGTTGTAAATTTGTGAGACAAGCAGAGGCGTTAGGTGGGTTGCGCTGAAAATAATCAGCAATACACCAAGAATTTTTAGTACAGTTTGATAATGCATGGTGTGATAGCCTGTTTAATAGTCCTTATCGAATTATCTACATTAGATAAAGGTAACGGCTACTTGAAAGAGAGCCTCTACGTCGGCGATACATGATTTATTATCCATAAAAATGATTACGTGATCTTCGGGCTCAATAACCGTGTTCACGCTTGGGATAATTACTTGCTGATCTCTAACAATCGCCCCAATGCCCGTACCTGTTGGGAAGGGTATTTCTCGTACACCTTTGCCGATAACTTTCGACGAATTAGCGTCGCCATGGGCGATGGCTTCGATAGCTTCAGCACGGCCTCGGCGCAAGGAGTGTACCGCGACAACATCGCCGCGGCGAATATGAGCTAACACACTACCAATCGTTGCGATGCGCGGAGAGATAATGACGTTAATATCTTTGTGTTCTAAGTGTTCTACATAAGCGGGTTTATTGACCAGTGCCATCACACGTTTGGCACCTAACTGCTTGGCTAGGTTAGCTGACAAAATATTAATTTCGTCTTTTTCAGTTACGGCGCAGAACACATCTGTCGCTTCTATGTTTTCTTGTAATAGTAAACTTGCGTCTGCGGCATCACCGTTTAATACAATGGTATTCCCTACAGATTCGGCGATTTGTTCTGCTCTGGCAGGGTTAAGCTCGATGAGCTTTACGCTGTAGCCTTTGCGCTCAAGCTCTATGGCTAAGTTTAAGCCGATGTTACCACCGCCTGCGATAAAAATACGTTTGGTTTTATCGCTCTGACCACGCATTTCCTTCATCACTTCACGAATATGTTCGCGCGCTGCGACAAAAAACACTTCGTCCTTTTCTTTAATAATAGTGTCGGCTTTCGGCGTGATTACCTGACGTTCACGATAAATAGCGGCCACTCTTGTTTCGATGCCAGGCATATGCTCTTTAAGCTCTTCAAGTGGACAATCGATTAGAGCGCCACCTGCAACGGCCTTAACGCCAACCAATTGTACGAGCCCGTCCGCAAAATCAAGCACTTGAAGCGCGCCAGGAAATTCAATAAGGCGAGTAATGTGGTCGCGTACAATTTTTTCAGGTGAAATAATGACATCGACATTGAAGCCTGATTCCTTACCGAATAGCTCAGGACTATTTAAATACTCTTTGGAGCGTAAGCGTGCAATTTTAGTTGGCGTAGAAAAAAAAGTCTCGGCAATCTGGCACGCGACAAGGTTGACTTGATCGTTATTAGTGACCGCTAAAATCAGCGACGCGTCTTCTGCCCCAGCTGCACGCAACACGGACGGCTGAGCTGCACTACCAGTAACAGTGCGAATATCTAAGCGATTCTGTAGTTGTTGAAGTACGTCATTGTTGACATCCACGATGGTGACGTCATTCTCTTCACCAACAAGCACTTCAGCAATTGAAACACCAACTTGGCTAGCACCTAGGATAAGAATTTTCATAATGCGTCTATTTAACCTAGTTTACGCGGGTTATTTTGCGTTGCGCGCATTGATGTCTAAGCTTTTGAGCTTGCGGTATAAATGTGTTCGTTCTAAGCCGACTTTCTTAGCCAACTGACTGACATTGCCATTGACCGTTTCGAGGTGGTGAGTTAGATATGCTCGTTCAAATTCTTCTTTAGCGTTGCGCATATCTCCTTCAAAATAGTCAGGAAGTTGAGCAACTTTTTGCCGCATATCTACATCGCCACCAAGAGCTGATTTGACGTTATCAAGGCCGATTTCGCTGCCATTATTTAACACAAGTAGGCGTTGAATTACGTTTTGTAATTGGCGAACATTACCTGGCCACTTGTAGTCACTTAATGCGTCCATGGCTTCGGTGGTGACCGTTGGAATTTCAAGTTGATTCTTGCTCGCCACATCTTCTATAAACAACTCAATTAACTCTGGAAGGTCTTTTCTACGCTGGCGAAGCGCCGGCACTTGTATCGGAATTACATTTAACCTGTAATATAGATCTTCACTAAAACTACCTTCATTAACCGCTTTTTGTGGGTTACCACTAGTGGTGACGATAACTCGAACATCGAGTTCAATATATTCGCTGCCTCCGAGGCGCAAGAACTGGCGTTCTTGTAGTGCGCTCAGCAGCATGTTTTGAGTCGCTAAGTTGAGGCCCAGCACTTCATTAATGAAGAAGGTACCACCTTTGGCTTCTTCAAACCGCCCAAGAACGACCTTGCCATCCGTTTCACTGCCGAACAAAGCTTGTGCGACGGCGTCACTTGGCATTGCTGCTAAATTTAATTCAACAAACATCGCGCTTGAGCGAGGGCTATTATCATGAACTTTTTGGGCAACCAAATGTTTGCCAGTACCAGATTCTCCTGTGATAAAAACCCAACTGTCAGTTGGGCCGAGTAACTGAATATGGCGCAATAATTCTCGGCTTGAATCGCTATTTGAAATCATAGGCGAGTCGTACTTTAAGCGCGATTTCAATTTCTTATTTTCTTGGCGTAGCGATGCATTTTCTAAGGCGCGCTCTACGCTCAATAAGAGTTTTCCAGTTGATAATGGTTTTTCTAAAAAATCGTAAGCACCTAGCTTTACAGCTTCTACGGCATTTTCTACAGTGCCGTGACCAGAAATCATTACTACTGGAGTATCGCCAAGAACTTGGCTCTCAACCCAGTTTTTAAGCACTGAAATGCCGTCTTCTTTGGGCATCCAAATATCGAGCAGAACTAGATTGGGTTGGTTTTCCCTAAACCGTACTCTAGCTTGATCTGCGTTTTCGGCCACGCTAACGTCATAACCCTCATCTTGCAATATGTCTTTCAAAATATTACGAATATCGGGCTCGTCATCAACGACTAATATATGTTGGCGATCAGTGTTCATCTATTTAACTATCGAGTTCGTAGGTAATCTTGACTTGGTCTCTGCATGTATAGAATTGGCGCTTTTGCGTAACATATTGAGCGTTTGATATTCTAGGTTTGCGTGTTATATAAGAGCTTAGTCGATGTCACTAGAGTCGTTCGAATGTAAACTATTTTGGCGTCGATTGCCACGGTAGGTTTGCATTGCGTTGATTGGCAGCCGTAAATGCATCGCTGTGCCGCCTGTGGAGTTTTCTCGAGTCCATACTGAGCCGCTGTGTTCTTCTACAATGCGCTTCACAATTGCTAAACCGAGGCCGGAGCCTTTGGCTTTCGAACTGACATAAGGGTCGAATAGGGACTCTCGTATATCTTCAGGAATACCAGAACCATTGTCCTCTACCACTACGTCGATGTATTCGCCAGTAGCTTTAGCCGCCATATTAGTACTAAAACGAATCTCTGGTTTTGCTATTCCTTCTAGGGCATGGCTTGCATTGATAATTAAATTATTGAAGACCTGCCTTAACGCCGATGCGTTTGCTTTGATATTGGGCAAATTGGGGTTTAGCTCTAAGCTCAACTCAACCTCATGAAGATGAGAGGTATGCAGTTCGATAACATCTTTAAGCAGACGGTTGACATTGAGTGGTGCGAGTTTGGCTCTTACTGGTTGCGCGTAACTTGAAAAAGCGTTTACCATTTCTTTCATCGACTCGACTTGTTGAACAATAGTGCGAGTGCTGCGTTCAAGTGTTTCTTGTAGTTGGTCGTCTACTTTATCATGCAACTTAAGTTTAATTCGTTCGGCTGATAATTGAATTGGCGTAAGCGGGTTTTTAATTTCATGTGCAAGCCTACGCGCCACTTCACCCCAAGCTGCATCACGTTGTGCTTGAATTAGGTTTGTAACGTCGTCGAACACCACAACGTAGTTTTCTCGAGGTTTAGAGAGTTCTCCTGTTTCGTCGGGTAGATCATTACTGAGTTGTAAAACAGTGCCTCGAATAATCAGCATTTGGCGCCCATGCGCCCCGAGTAAGGTGATTTCTTCTTGCCAGTTGTTCTGCTTTGATTGAATGCCTGTGTGTATGAGTTCAAAGAAGTGCTGTGCATGGTGATCTTGAGTGCACAAATCCTTCGCTGATTTTCCTAGCAAGGAATTCTGTTCGAGGCTTAAGATGTCGGTCGCTGCGCTATTGCAAATTTGAAGGCAGGCATTCTCATCAAATGAGAACACTCCTGAAGACAAGTTAGTGAGGACTGCCTCAAGGTAGGCTTTTTGCCGCTCCGTCTCGGTCTTACTCGCTAATGCAATTTGTTGAGCATTATTGATCTTACTACTCATATTGTTAAATGATCGAGTAAGGATGCCGAGTTCGTCAGAACTTGTAATAGGCAGCTGAGAACCATAATCGCCTTCAGCAATTTTTTGTGTACCAGATGCTAAATTAGAAATTGGGGCAACTAATCTGCGTGATAAGTACACTGCTGTTAGGATTGAAAACAATAGACTGGCAAGAGAAATAAGACTCAAAGTCACTATTAAACTAAACTTCAAGGGGCCTCGAGCGAAGGCCATTTGCGCATATTGATTGCTCGCGGTTTCGACGCTGCTAGCCAACGTGGCATAGCGTAGCGGCAATACTTTAATTGCTTGTACGCCAAAAAGCTGGTTATCAAGTTGATTCCCTCGTAATGGTGCTACAACCCGAAATTGTTGCACGGTCGATGAAATCGGTTCGAGTAAAGTGTAGGTTTGATCGAACCGTATCGTTTCATTTAACCCTAGCTCAGTGAAGATTTTGTCATCCGGAGCGTTAGGTAGAATATTTGCACGTTCAACGCTGAAAGAGCCTAACTCTCGGTCGCTATTGCTACTGCTTGAAAATGCTAATACGCGACCATCAGCACTATAGAGTGACAACTCACTGAAACCATAGATTTCTCGAGCGTCGTTTAAAATAGCAAGCAACTCTCCAGGAGGCGGTAGACCTCGACGGTTTGTTCTAAGTGTGTTGGCAACTTTTTCGACGTCACTTATAACGTCTTCTTTGATTCCCTCTAGAGCCGATTGACTTAAGAGAAGTGAGTCTTTTATCGTCTGTTCGATGCGAACATCAAACCAACTATCGACACCTTTATTGAGGAATTGGATTGAGAAAAAATAAATCAGCGAAAAGGGGATAACGGTAAGAAAGAAGAAAATCACCACCATCTTGGCGGTTAATTTTGAGCCTATTTCGTTGCGGCGATACTGCAAAAACAAAGAGTAGCCATTGCTGATCAAGAAGAAAACCAACATCGCAACGCCAAAGCCGCCAATCAGTGTTATCCAAAATTGAAGTTCGCCCGAAGCGTCATCGCTTAGTGATTTAACAATCAGGTAACTGAGTATGAATAGCAATGCTGTGCAAACGGAGATTACAGGCAGCGGCGACGATATTTTTTTAATTATTGATCTGATTGCCATAATTTCCAGCCAGAATTTAAGTCCCAATCGTTTGCGATAAACGCCGTTAAACGTATGGGGCCAGGAAGTTTTGTTTTGCTTAAACGCAAACGCATTTTATGGATCGAAGAGGGTCGATTCTGCTTTGAATTGTATTCGGAGAAGCGCGCTAAAGAAGCCTCGCTTATATACGCCATTGACTCACGCGTTGATGTGAAAATGCGAGGCTCGAGTTTATTGCTTTCATGCACTAGATAACGATTAGATAAAGTATGACGTGTGATTACAAAATCATGTTGCACGAGTAGGCTGCGCCAACGAACAAAGAACAAGTTGTCAGTGCGAGAAATTTGATGTTCAAAGGTAAGTGATATGCCGCTATCGATGGCTAGTTGAACATCATCAGAAAGTTCTATCTTTAAGCCATAGCGATTATAGTCAATGCTTTGAGCGTTCGCAGACTGTCCCACAATTAATAGCAACGCTAGTAGGAGTAGAAAGCGTTTGGTTCTGACGCGTAATTCTATGAGTAATAAACGTGTCATATCGTGTAGGCTGCGTAATTTAATAGGCGTTTGAGGACCTTTTAATAACTGCAAAGTGCTTATTTTTTTGCAATACACAATAGTAAAAGCCATCCATATCATGGACCCCTGGTAATGTTTGAGCTCCATGTTTGAGACTCAAGGCGCTTGGGTGTTGTATGTTTTTTAGCATAGCATCGTTTGTTCGTGTAACAAACCGCTCAATTTGTAGCTCATTCTCACGTGGCAATATTGAGCACGTCATATATAGCATAATTCCGCCGGGTTTAAGTTGATGCCAAAGGTTGTCCAATAGCGAGGCCTGAATCGCTTCGAGAGCGTCGATGTCGTTTAGGCGCCGATGATGTTTTATGTCAGGGTGGCGGCGTATAACGCCAAGCCCACTGCATGGAGCGTCAATCAAAATACGATCGTACCCATCATTAGGGATCTTCCAATCAGGTGTTTTGCTTGCATCGGAGTTAATAATTTCGGCATTTAGTTCAAGACGCGAGAGGGTTGAGGCAAGCTGGTGGCAGCGGTGTTCGGAAATATCCAGCGCGTGCATATCCACTGCATTGTCGCACCGCTCAAGAATGTGCGCAGTCTTTCCACCAGGAGCCGCGCAGGCGTCTAATATCGACATGCCTGCTTTAGCATCGATTAAGTCAGCACTAATTTGTGCTGCCGTGTCTTGAACCGAACAGCTGCCTTGATCGAAGCCAGGTAGTGCACTTACCGCACAAGGGGTCGCTAAGATAATCCCGTCTTGGGCATTGTGGTCCGCAACTGCATCTATGCCGGCGCTTTTGAGCTGAGACAGGTAGTCATCGCGGCTGTTCTGTATGCTGTTAATTCGTAAGCACATTGGAGGCCGTTGATTGTTCGCCGTCAAAATAGTATCTGAATACTGAGGCCATGCTAATTGAATGGCCTGTTGCATCCATTCGGGATGACTAAGTTTGTGTCGCTCGGTGTTGAGGTCACTAGGGGCTCGTAGATAATTGCGTAGGCAACCATTTATTACGTTTTTCGCCCATTGCTTGTCTAGTTGTTTACACGCAGAAACTGTTTCGGCAACACCGGCGTGTTCAGCGGTCTCGAGATGCCGCAGTTGATACAGCCCGACCAACAATACAAAATGGATAATACGGTCTTTATTGCGAATTGGAGAGCGTAAAAGTGTGGCTGCAACGGCATCAAGTTCACCAAACCAACGGCATACACCATAGACTAACTCTTGAATAAACCCTCGGTCTTGAGGGGAATAATCCGTGGACTCAAAAAAAGTAGAAATAGCCGTATCGAGTGACTGGCCCTTGTCAATGATTTGCCATGATAGTTTCGCCGCAGCTGCTCGTGTGTTAAGGCGTTTAGTCATTGCTATTTTTTCCGAGCACGTCGCCAACCTCGAATGAATAACCGTTTCGAAACTCGGGGTAGTTCATGGGTTTACTGCCATCGCGTTGTAATTTTTCTATTCGTAAAACCCCGTTTGAGCAACAAATATCAATGCCAGAATCACTGTTTTCTATCACTGTGCCAGGGGTTTCTTG
>CAZFVP010000006.1:21892-29018 GCA_964522345.1 uncultured Gammaproteobacteria bacterium
CCGCGCCAGCGAGGCAATAGAGATGCATGAATGTTTAAGCAGCCCAGCGGTGGAATATCAAGAATTTCTTGAGGAAGTAGCATGCCGTAAGCGACGACCACCATTATCTCTGCATCAAAACTTCGTATTAAAGCGGCTTGATCTTTTAGTGTCGAAGGTTGAAATATAGGCGCGCCGATTTCCAAGGCATATTGTTTTACTGGAGGGGCGGTTAATTTTTTGCCTCGACCTGCTTTACGGTCAGGCTGCGTGAAAATAGCGACAATTTGGTGTTCTCGTGCAAGTGCTTTAAGGGGGGCGACTGCAAAATCGGGTGTGCCAGCAAAGATGATTTTCATGAATAATGTGTGCGTTTTACACTCGTTTAAGTGGCATGGATATCAGGTGAGTTAGTCGCTAGTACGAGCTCGTTTGATCAATTTTTTCTTTATGCGATCTTGTTTTAAGCGCGAGAGATAGTCGACAAAGACTTTACCAGCAAGGTGATCCATTTCGTGTTGAATGCATACTGCAAGTAAACCCTCAGCCTCAAGTTGGTATATTTCACCTTGCTCGTCCAGAGCTGTGATTTTAATACTCTCGGCTCGTTTTACTGGCGCATAATATTCAGGCACTGATAGGCAGCCTTCATCGTAAGTTTGCTCGCCATCTTGCTCTATGATTTTCGGGTTTATCAATACCCTTGGCTCGTTGCGTTCCTCAGATAAGTCCATAACGATAACTTGCCGGTGAACATTAACTTGAGTCGCAGCAAGACCAATGCCATTGGCCTCATACATCGTATCGGTCATATCTTTGACTAATTGGCGAATTGAGTCATCAACCGTTTCTACCGGCTTTGCAACGGTTCTGAGGCGAGTGTCTGGATAAACTAAGATTTCTAAAATGGCCATTTTGGGGCTGTCAATACCAGTGTTTGAATCACTAAAGCAGAATTTTGCTTACAGTTTAGGTTAAAAATAACGTAAACTGTATTCTACAATGTTCGCGTAACATACTAAATAAGCTATATTATTTGTGTTTTGGGCTTGCTTAATTGCTTGTTTGAGAATTAGTCTAGTGGGTATGAGTGCAAATCTCGTAACCGCTAAGTGCAAGTTTAAGTACATAAAATAAACACTAAAACTTGGTAGCCTAGTATTTAAAGGCCGCCAGTTAGAATTAGATGCTTTATTAAGTGCTCAAAAGAGAACGATAGCTAAATAATGTTAAGTGATACAGTTAAATAAGATTGTAAGAAAACGGCTCGCTGATTGGCTTGCCATTTAAGTGTATGTATTATGCTCGAATAGCAGCGTACATGCTATGAGAAACCATAGTGTAGAATTTGTTTTGCCGGATATGCCTTTTGGTGTAAATATATAAAAACTTAAGTAAACGAATGAGAGCCTAACCAGCCGAGCCTATATAATTGATAGGCGCAGATACTAATGACAATAATTAAATCAAATATTAAGACACAACGCCCTCTGGCCATAATTGCTGCGGTGAATTTTAGAGTCAGTGATTTTGTTCGAAGAGTGACGCATCGTTCTTTGCAGGCATTAATTGCATTGCTGTTGACAGTAAGTGTAGGCGTTAGTAGCTATGCTCAAAGCGGGTCGTTATTGACTAACTCTTACCCCGATCGTTATACCGTGGTCGACGGTGATACGCTTTGGGATATTTCGGGTAAATTTTTACGTGATCCATGGCGTTGGCCCGAAGTTTGGCAGGGTAATCCACAGGTAGAGAATCCTGATCTTATTTTTCCTGGTGACGTACTAGTATTAACGTTTGTTGACGGACGTCCAGTATTGAAGGCGCTACGTCGTGAAACGGTGAAATTATCGCCTTCCCCAAGAGCTACTAGTTATAGTAATGCGATACCGTTGATTGATCCCGCAGCTATAACGCCATATATCAATGCTCCATTGGTGACTGATACAAATGAGATAAAAAAAGCTCCTTATGTTGTAGATGGGTTTAATAATCGTTTGATACTCGGTAAGAACGATCAGTTTTATGCGCGAGGCATTGAAGACCAAACGGTTGAGAAATTTCGTATTTTTAAGCCGGGACGTCACTTTATTGACCCTGTTAGTCGTGAAAGCTTAGGTTGGGAAGCCGTTCATTTAGGCAACGCATCTATGCGCAAAGAAGGAGATCCGTCTAGATTGTTGATTACGTCTAGCTATGAAGATATCAATATTCGCGATAGGCTCCGCCCAGTTTTGGTCGAAGAAGCGTTGCCTTTCTTCGCACCGAAGGCGCCTACTAATGATAAGATTCGCGGCGTTATTTTAGATGATGTTAACAAATCTGCTGAACTAGGAGCGTTGTCAATAGTTGCGATAAACTTAGGTGAACGAGAGGGAATCGCATCAGGAGATGTACTTAGAATCCGAAGTCAAAAAATGCCTAAAAAAGACCCGTTTAATGGTAAGAGGTATTTTATCCCTGAAGAAAACATTGGCCTCGCTTTGGTATTTAGAACATTTGAAAAAGTTAGTTATGCAATTGTTACTGATTCTAACCGCCAAGTGACTCCAGGAGATGTTCTTGTGAGCCCGAATGCCGAATAGGTTTATTTTAACTAGAAATTCTTAGGTTTAAGCGAGGCCTTATCCTTTGGTTAAGGTTGCAAAGATTTATTATGTTTATGGCCAAGGAGGGTCATTGTTATGCAAGAGGATTTTGTTTATAGCGCGAGTAGTGCTAACGATAATTTGGCTATTTGGTGGCTTCGCCTGATTCGTGACCGACGTTGGAGTGCATCGCAAAAGCGAGAGCTAATCAATTTTTTTGAGAACCCAGTTTCGGTGTTAAATGCTCCGCATGAGCAAATAAGAAAGGTAATAACTGGCAAGCCGCGTAACCCGAGATCAATGCTTAGTGCACAATGTGTCCAAGCTGACTTAGACTGGCTTGCTGGTGATAGGCATCATTTGATAGCACTTGATAGCGTATATTATCCGTCATTGTTACGTGAAATACCCGACCCGCCGTTAGTCTTATTTGCAATTGGCGATATTGGTTTATTAAATGAGCCTCAAGTCGCTGTTGTCGGCTCACGTAGACCGACGCCTGTAGGAGATAGAGTAACGCGAGATATAAGCAATGGCTTGGCAAGTCTAGGTATTGTTGTAACCAGTGGAATGGCTTTGGGAATAGACGCCGCGGCTCATCAGGCGGCCCTTAGTGACCAAGGTTCTAGTGTTGCGGTGTTGGGTAATGGCTTAGATACCGTATACCCGTCTAGGAATCGAGAATTATTCAGTCAGTTAGCGTCCAATGGCTTGATCGTTTCAGAGTACCCACTAGGCGTAAAACCCAGTCGGTATACCTTTCCGCAGCGTAATCGCATTATTAGCGGTTTATCTCACGGTGTGGTTATTGTCGAAGCGGCTGAGCGCAGCGGAACCTTGGTTACCGCTCGCTTAGCATTAGAACAAAACAAAGAGGTAATGGTAGTTCCTGGGTCAGCGTTGAGCTCCCAATATAGAGGTTCGCATGATCTCATAAAGCAAGGGGCTGCCTTGGTAAGTACATTGTCCGATGTGGTTCATGTTTTGTCTGAACCTTTGTCAGGCTTTTTGCGTGATATTCAGTCTGACGCCGACGCTACGAATGGTTTGGAAGCCGGAGTTAAGCATTTATTGTTGCAGCACATATCAACTGAATCGACATCGGTGGATCAGATTATCTCGAGTAGTCAATTGACCTCTGCTGAAGTTTCATCCATGCTACTTGAACTGGAGCTTAAAGGGGTTGTGGCAATAGCTAGTGACGGTGGGTATGTAAATCTATCATGATCGAGCGCCATATGTGTGTGTTGAGAGGTGGGAATGAAAGAAGATATGCTCGAAGTGTTAATTTATCTCTTCGAAAACTACATTATTGATGGCAGTTCGTTCGAGCCTGGACAAGAGGAGTTGGCAAAGGAGTTAGTTGGTGCAGGTTTTTCAGACGGCGAAGTCAATAAGGCTTTTGTTTGGCTTGAAGGTTTGCTTGACGTTTGTGAACGCGATTCAAGTGAAGTGATTTGGCAGCCACAAGCCCCCAGCTCTATTCGATTTTATACTCCAGAAGAGTTTGAGCGCTTGAAATCTGGCGGTCAGTCCTTATTAGCAGCCTTAGTAAGTGCTGGCTTGTTAGACCAACTTTCGCGTGAGAGCGTTATTGATCGAGTTATGGCACTGGATTCGGAAGATGTTACTCTCGACCACATTAAGTGGGTGGTGTTACTGGTTTTGAGTAACCAGCCTGGTTTCGACGAAATAGCGGAGTGGGCGGAAGTTGTTGTGAGTGAGGATTTAATGCCTGCAATACACTAAACCTTGCTCAGGCGTCGCATATTGTGGATACTCAGCACACTTATCAAGTCAAATTTGTCTGCGAGAGATTCGCTTGCAGCGTGAAATAAAACATAGTTAAGCAATAAATATGGGCAAGTCTTTAGTCATAGTCGAGTCGCCAGCCAAGGCCAAAACGATTAATAAATATCTTGGCAGCGATTACATAGTGAAATCGAGTGTGGGGCATATTCGTGATTTGCCAACCAGTGGGGGTGATAAGAAACCAGTCGATGCCAAGGAGCGTGCGCGTCAGGCGGCGATTACTCGTAAATTGTCTCCAGAAGATAAAATTATTCATCGGCAGAAGAAAAGTAAGATTCAGCTGATTAATCGAATGGGGATTAACCCAGAGAAAAACTGGGAAGCCCGCTACGAAATATTACCCGGCAAGGAAAAGGTAGTCGACGAGCTGGTTAAGCTTGCAAAAGACGCTGATGTCATATATCTCGCGACTGATATGGACAGAGAAGGAGAAGCAATCGCTTGGCACCTACAGGAAGCTATTGGCGGAGACCCTTCACGGTATCGTCGAGTGGTGTTCAACGAGATTACCAAAACCGCGATTCAAGCGGCTTTTGAAAGCCCAGGCCCGGTAGACATGGCACGAGTTCAAGCCCAGCAGGCTCGTCGGTTCTTAGACAGAGTCGTTGGCTATATGGTGTCGCCATTATTATGGGCGAAGATTGCGCGAGGTTTATCGGCTGGCAGAGTTCAGTCAGTAGCTCTGCGTTTAGTGGTCGAGCGTGAACGTGAGATTCGCGCATTTATCCCCGAAGAGTATTGGGAGCTTTTTGCTGATTTAAAAACTAAGGCTAAAGACGCGGTTAAGTTCGAAGTTCGTAAATATAAGGGCGAGAACTTTAAGCCCGTTAGTGAAGATGAAACTGAGATTGCAGTCGCGCATCTCAATTCTGCTGAGTACAAGATTGCCGAAATTAATGAGCGGCCAACCTCGACTAAACCAACCGCGCCATATATTACCTCGACCTTGCAACAAGCCGCGAGTACTCGTTTGGGCTTTGGTGTTAAGAAAACAATGATGTTAGCTCAACGTTTATACGAGGCGGGCTACATCACTTACATGCGTACCGATTCTACCAATCTGAGTAAAGATGCAGTTGCCGATTGCCGTGGGTTTATCGATAGCGAATATGGAAAGAAATACCTTCCAGATAATTCAATATCTTATTCAAATAAAGATGGGGCCCAAGAAGCGCATGAGGCGATTAGGCCGTCAGACGTAAACGTTAAGCCTACACAAATATCCAATGTAGACCGCGATGCAGAGCGCTTATATGCTTTGATTTGGCGTCAATTTGTTGCATGCCAGATGGTGCCAGCCAAATTTTTAAGCACTAGTGTCGTGATAAACGCGGGTGATTATGAACTTCGCACGAGGGGCCGAGTTATCGTGTTTGATGGTTATCAAAAGGTTCAGCCGCCTCAAGCGAGAAAAGATGATGACGGCGTTCTACCTGCAATGAAGGTAGGAGAGGTGTTGGGTTTAGAGTTGCTGATACCGACACAGCATTTCACAAAGCCTCCCGCACGCTATACGGAAGCTAGTCTCGTTAAAGAACTCGAGAAGCGAGGCATCGGTCGCCCGTCGACTTATGCGGCTATTATCTCGACGATCCAAGATCGTGGCTATGTGCAGGTCGAAAAACGACGTTTTTACGCCCAAAAGATGGGCGACATTGTTACCGAACGATTGGTTGAGAGTTTTACTGAGCTGATGGATTATAGTTTCACTGCGACAATGGAAGATCGTCTCGATGATGTGGCGAAAGGGCGTATGCAGTGGCGTGAGTTATTAGATCGTTTTTATGCCGACTTCTCGTCTACTTTGCTTAAGGCTCAGAATGACGATGACGGTGGTATGCGGCCAAATAGCCCGACTGAAACTGACATCGAATGTGGCACTTGTGGCCGCCCAATGCAGATCCGAACGGGTAGTACCGGAGTGTTCTTAGGTTGTTCCGGCTATTCGCTACCTCCTAAAGAGCGTTGTAAGTCAACGATGAATCTTGTACCGGGTGACGAAGCGGTTAACGTTGATGAAGACGACGAAGCAGAAGCAAAGTTATTGATTAGTAAGCATCATTGCAAGATTTGTAATACCGCGATGGACAGTTATCTACTTGATGAGAGTCGAAAACTACATATCTGTGGTAATAATCCCGATTGTTCTGGTTTCGAAGTTGAAATGGGTTCATATAAGATTAAGGGGTATGAAGGCCCGGTGCTCGAATGCGACAAGTGCGGGCATGATATGCAACTCAAGAATGGCCGTTTTGGAAAGTATTTTGGCTGCACCAGCGACGACTGTAAGAATACTCGTAAGCTTCTACGTAACGGCGAAGCAGCACCGCCTAAAATGGACCCAGTGCAGATGCCTGAGCTTCGTTGTTTAAAGGTAGACGATCATTATGTTCTTCGTGACGGGGCGGCAGGCATGTTTTTGGCTGCGAGTGGTTTTCCTAAGAATCGCGAAACTCGAGCTCCATTAGTAGCTGAAATATTGCCACATAAGGATGAAATCGATAATAAATATGATTTTTTATTTGCTGCCCCTGTCGCTGATGATGATGGTTTGCCGACCGTTATTCGCTATAGCAGAAAGACTAAAGAGATTTATGTTCAGTCTGAAGAAGAGGGTAAGGCAACCGGCTGGAAAGCTTTTTACGAAGGCGGAAAGTGGGTCGTTACAGGAACTAAGGTTGTTAAGAAAAAGGCTAAAAAAAAGTCCAAGAAAAAAGCTAAGAAAAAGAAAGTGACTAAGAAGAAAG
>CAZFVP010000007.1:0-12297 GCA_964522345.1 uncultured Gammaproteobacteria bacterium
GAAAAGTAACCAACGACATCGGTAACGGTGGTTAACGCGACGCCACCAGCGAGTGCAGGGTCTATCTCCATTCTATCAAGAAAGATAGGAATACAGACACCAGCGATTGCGCCCATTACTAAGTTTGCGATCATTGCTGCGGCGATAACCAAGCCTAGGTGCAGGTTTTGAAACCAAAATGTGGCTATTAATGCAATGACAACAGCCCATATTAGGCCATTCAAAAGACCTACCATCGTCTCTTTCTTTAGAATAGTTATCATATTACCGCGAGAAATAGTACCTAGACTCATTCCTCGAATGACAACTGTCAGTGTTTGTGTTCCGGCATTGCCGCCCATACTTGCTACGATCGGCATTAGCACCGCCAGAGCGACTAATTGTTGTATTGATCCCTCAAATTGACCGATTACCCATGACCCAAGTAACGCCGTTACTAAATTAACGGCCAGCCAAACAGTACGATCTCTCGAGGTTTTAGTAACAGGCGCAAAGATGTCTTCGTCTTCTTTAAGGCCGGCTGCTGCCATGATGTCGTGCTCTGCTTGATCTCGAATTACGTCGACTACGTCATCGATCGTAATTCGACCTAATAGCGCCTTATTTTCGTCAACTACTGGCGCAGAGATAAGGTCGTAATCAGCGAACGCTTTAGCAACGTCTTCTTCATCATCTAAACATTGAAAGATTACGGGTGTCTCAACCGCATGAGTAATCGCCGGGTCATTACCCGGCTGAGTTATTAGGCGATGAATGGGTAAGATACCAGTTAAACGATTTTGACGATCTACCAAATAGATAGTGTCTGTGTGCTCAGGCAACTCCGATTTTAATCTCAGGTAGTGTAAGACTACGTCTAGAGAAATATTATCTCTCACCGTTGTAGTATCTATGTTCATTAGACCGCCAGCGCTATCTTCAGGATACGATAGTACTTCGCCTAAATTGGCGCGAGTTTCTGTATCTACCTCGAATAATACATCGGCCAGTAACGCTTCCGGAAGGTCTGGAATAAGGTCAGCGAGTTCGTCAATATCAAGAACCTTAATCGCGTTTACGAGTTCTTTATTATCGAGTTCGTGAGCTAGATTCTTGAAGACACCCTCGCTCAGTTCTGTGAGAACGTCGCCCTTTACTTCTTTAGGGATATGAACCCAAGCCAGCGGCCTATTGGCGGGGGTAAGTTGTTCAAGCGAATCAGCTATGTCTGCAGGGTGAGCTTGCGCGAACAGTGCGGCCACGGCTGCAGTGTCATTTGCGTTTAATAGTTCAACAACATTGGTGATCTGTGGTGTCGTCTGATGCACGTGTGGCCCCCTTTATCCATTAGTTGTTGATAAAGAGTATTATAGCTAGCCCGAGCGATGAGCGCACTAATGTTGTTAGAGGCTCGGTCACTAAATAACTAAAGCTGGTTTAGCGTGGCTAAATGGTCTCGAGCTTCACTTGGGTTGTCGGCGTTGATGATTTTACCTACTAAGTATCTTAGTTTGCTAGTGTCAGCCGTCAGTATTCGGCCTTTAACGTCGAGTAGATAGTTGGCGTCCATACTGAAGTTTTTCAATCCGAGGCCTAATAGTAAACGTGTGTAACTCACGTTACCCGCCATTTCCCCACAAAGAGAGACGGGTATGTCGGCTTTCTTTCCGGCACGAATAACTTGTCGAATCAAATGTAAAACGGCGGGATGTAGAGGGTCATAGAGATAGTTTACGGCGTCGTCTACACGATCGATTGCGAGCGTATATTGGATTAAATCATTAGTGCCAATTGAAAGGAAATCTAATTTTTGCGCAAAGAGGTCGGCCATGATAGCAGCGGCAGGAACTTCAACCATGCCTCCTATTTTAATGCGAGAATCGAAAGCGACGCCTTGTATTTTTAATTCGGCTTTAGTCTGCTTAATGATGGTTAAGACTTGATTGATTTCGTCAAAATTACTCACCATTGGTATCATTATTGAAACCTTACCAAATGCGGATGCTCGAAGAATCGCACGAAGCTGCGGCTTAAATAATTCAATGTGATTTAAACACAAGCGAACAGCTCTTAAGCCTAGCGGAGATTCACTCGATAACTTGTTAGGGTAATTGAAATCGAGTCGTTTATCGCCGCCTATATCCAATGTGCGAATAATTACCGGTTTACCGACGCTAGTAGCGATTCGTTTATATTCTCGAAACTGCTCAGTTTCGTTCGGAGCTTGGTCACGATTCATAAACAAATATTCAGTTCTATAGAGACCGACACCGGCTGCGTTTACTTTGGTGACTGTTTTTACATCTTTGGCCGTTTCGATATTTGCGAGCAATTGTATGCGTTTGCCGTCGGTTGTTTTACTCGGCTTGTTGGTGAGAGTATTGAGTTCGCGCTCACGTTTGCGAATTTTGCTTCTCCGAGCTTTATACTCGCGCAATATTTTAGCGCTCGGGTTAACCACGATGATTCCGCGCATGCCGTCAACGATCAATACGTCATTATCGTTGATATAACGAGTACTGCCGTGCAAGCCAACGACTGCAGGCATTTTTAGGCTACGAGCGATAATTGCGGTATGTGAGATCTGACTCCCTAGGTCAGTTACAAACGAGGAGACCTTTCGGTCTTTAATAAACATTGTTTCAGCTGGTGAAAGATCTTTACCAACAATGATCTTGCCGCCAAGGTCTTCGTCGTTAAATTCATCAAGACTGTGGGAAACAATATTTAAGAGGTTCCTCAAGACTCGGTTAGTGATGTGTTGTACATCGGCCTTTTTTGCTCTTAGGTAGGCGTCTTCCATCTGCTCGAACACCTTTATCAATCTATCAGCCTGAGTTTGTAAGGCGAACTCAGCGTTAACCATTTCTTCGCTTATGATTTTGATAGATTCGTTCGTAATCGTCGGGTCACGGAGCATTAACATGTGTGCGCTAATAAATGCGGCACTCTCTTTTGGTGCGTCTTTGGGGAGGTTTTTTAGTAAGGTTTTGTAGGCTTTTTCGGTGGTTTGTATCGCTAAACGAAACCGCTTAACCTCGCTCGAAATTTCATTTTTCTCGAGAGTAAAATGAGGTATCTCTATATCACTATTTTTTAGTACGTAGGCCGGTCCTATGGCGATGCCTCGGCCGATACCTGACCCGAATAAACTCAGCATAGGCGCTTACTCATCCTCGTCAAAATAGTTATTGATCAAGTTTGTTATTGCGTCCATGGCGTCTTGTTCGTCGTCGCCGCTAACTCTTATGACAACTGTGCTTCCAACTGATGCGGCTAGCATCATAATTGACATAATGCTTTTAGCATCAGCGGTATGTGGCCCAAATTCTACTTCAATTTGGCTAGCAAAACGCCCTGCGGTGCTAACGAGTTTGGCTGATGCTCTGGCGTGTAGACCGAGTTTGTTTATGATTTTAATTTCTTGTTCAAGCATAGTCTAAATATGAGTGAGCTTGCGCTACAGACTCAGCTCCCGGTGGCGTACTAGCGTTTGGATATTGTTATGGCTAGCGAAGTGTTGTTGTAAAAGGTTGGTTAGATAAACTGAGCGATGTTGACCACCAGTACAGCCGATACCAACCGTAATGTAATTGCGGTTATCACTTATGAAATGTGGTAGCCAGTGTTCTACAAAAATTTGAATTTGTTGATACATTTCTGTGCAAAGGGCCTTACTAAATAGAAAGTCTTGAACCGGTTTATCTAATCCCGTTAATGGCTTTAACTCGGGATGCCAATGCGGGTTTGGTAAGCATCGAACATCAAACATAAAGTCGACATCGCTGGGGTTGCCATATTTAAAGCCAAACGATTGAAACAGCAGTGTCAGTGAATGTTCGCTGCCTTGTTCACTATCGTCACGAATGATCGTACGCAGTTCATGTGGTGTGGTTTTTGAGGTGTCGATCTTACGATCAGCAATTGTCGATAAATGCTTGAGTAACGCCCGTTCTTTGTGAATTGCTTCGATCAGCGAAGTATGTTTATCTGAGAGAGGGTGTTTACGGCGCGTTTCGCTGTAACGCTTGAGCAGAGTATCGTCATCAGCATCAACAAATATCACGCGTGTCTCTATGTGAAATGATTTCAAACTTTCGAAACTTCCTTTGAGGTCTCCAATGAAGTCTTGGTTTCTTGAGTCAATGCTGATTGCACAATTGTGATGAGTAGTATTGTTGCCCAGAACACGAGCGGCCATTTCGGGAACAAGCGATGCTGGAAGGTTATCTATACAGTAAAAACCTAAATCTTCTAGCACTTGTAAAGCAATGGTTTTTCCCGAACCTGAGGTGCCGCTGATGATGAAAAATTTAGGTATGCTTTTTGACATAGATCAATCGTTTATTGACCATGAACCGATCAAGCTGATTATTTCTTGTGGCGATTTAGAGCCACATAGTTTACGTTTTTTATTTGCATCGGACATCAAACCAGCGATATCGGCTAGCAGGTTTAGGTGCTCTTGAGATGCCTCTTTTGGAACCAGTAAACCGAAGGCTAAATCAACACCCTGCTTGTCGATGCTGTCATAATCGATAGGCTGCTCAAGAGTGATAATTGCAACTACGGCAGTCGTCGCGTATTCACATCTTGAGTGCGGTAAGGCGACCCCATTACCGACCCCAGTATTGCCGAGCTTTTCACGTTCGAGCAGTTGATGATAAATATCTTTTTCACGAACTTCGTCATCGAGTGCTGAGGTTAAAAGGCGTGCCATTTCTTCAAGAAGCTTTTTAGCGCTGCTTATTGACTTATTAATTGAAATTAGGTCTGAGTCTAAAGTGCTATGTAGCACCTTATGCTGCAGCGGTGTTGTACTTGTCATTTAAAAAAATCATTAGGTCGTAAAAATCCACCGAAGTCACAAACTATTTATTCAAGCGAACAAATTGTCTGTGGCCACGGTGGACCGTTGTCTGTGAGTATTGAGGTTAAATGTTTGTGAATTTAATGCTTTCTAATCTAGTTTTAGAGTTCTAAGACAGGTCACGTTAATCTATTGGTTCGAATTCTTGATCCTTCAGGGCGCCGCCATTTCGGTGATGATTGGTTATCTTTTCTTTATGCTTGCGCACCTGGGAATCTAGTTTATCAGCTAAATCATCTATTGTGGCGTACATGTTATCTGAATCCGCATGTGCATGCATGGTAATGCCCTTAGCATTTACCGTAGCTTCGGCCTTATGATGAATTTTTTCTACGTGCAGTACCACGTCGATACTATTCAAGTGGTCAAAGTGTCGCTCGATACGTTCCATTTTCTCACCAATATAATGTTTCATTGAATCGGTTAAATCGATTTGATGACCTGAGATAGTTAACTGCATATGATTCTCCTATTAAGTTTTTAGCGAGCCTAACTAAACTCGCCGATTGTCATGCATATCGTTTAGCGAGCCGTGGGTATTAAAGTACAGCGAAAGTTGCGGGCTGTTAAATTCTAGCCAGTCCATCTGCGTTATGTCATTTTTAAACCAATGATTTACGCTGACTCGATGGTGCGATATGCATACTTTCGCGGTATTTAGCCACGGTGCGTCGGGCAACGATATGCCCTTGTTCCTCCAACTGTTTAGCAATTTTGCTGTCGCTTAAAGGTTTAGCCTTGCTTTCAGAGGCCACCATTGTTTTGATCAACGAGCGAATAGCTGTGGAGCTAGAGGCAGCGCCATCAGTAGTGCTGAGTGCGCTAGAAAAGAAAAATTTCAATTCAAAGACTCCGCGTGAACAGAGTAGATATTTACCTGAGGTGGCGCGTGAGATAGTCGATTCATGCATCTCAAGTGCTTCAGCGACGTCCTGTAAAACCATTGGCTGCATCGCTTGTTCGCCGTATTCGAAGAAGCCTTGTTGGCGCTCGACTATCGCTTCAGTTACTAGCAGTAAAGTGTCGTAGCGACTCATTAAGCCTTTGATGAACGTTTTGGCTTCCATCAAGTTATGTTGTATGTAATCACTCCCCTCCTTATCAAGCGTCGAGACGCTGTCATCGCTAGATTTAAGTAGGTCAGAGTAAGTGGTATTAACTCGTAATTTTGTTTGATTTTCTGGGTTAAGTCGCGCAACCCATGAGCCCGTAAGTTTTTTTACATGTACATCAGGAATAATATGATTCTCGGTATCACTTTGAAATTGAGAGCCTATTCTGGGGTTGAGTTTGGTTATTAAACCCAACGCGTTTGATAAACCTTGATCACTAATATTAAGGTTCTTCTTTAATTTCGCAAGGTTATGCGCGCCTACAAGATCCAGGTGTTTTTCTATAATTTCTTTCGCGGCATCGAGCCCAATTGAGTCTGCGGGCTCGTTAGCAAGTAGCATGCTTAAGCGTTCACTCAAATTTCGTGCACCGACCCCCCTTGGTTCTAAACTTTTTACCAGGCTAAGCATCGCAGCGACTTCACTCTCTTCGACTTCAATGTCACAGGTGAGCATCGCAACGACATCGCTTAAACTGGTAACTAGATAGCCATCTTCATCAAGACAATGCACTAATGTTCGTGCAATTAACTTGTCTTGTTGGCTGAGGCTGGTCATCTGAATTTGCCAATTTAGATGTTCAAACAAAGTCTCTTGTTTAATCGCATACTGAGTAAATTCAGTATCAACGTTAGTATACGAGGTTGATGTATTGGTATTAACTCTATGTGATTCAAATGATTCTTGCCAATTGGCGGCTAAATCTTGCTCAGGAGCTAAGTGGTCGGTCTGCTCTATCTCAAAGCTCGGGTCTGCCGCTTCTGCTACCGGTTGTGGTATACCATTGTCTTGCGCTTGCTCACGAATTGAAATTTGCTGGTCGGCTACAACTTCTTGCTCAACTCGTTCGAGCAAAGGGTTTGAATCAAGTGCTTGTTGAATTTCCAGCTCAAGGTCTAAAGAAGGTAGTTGTAACAGCTTAAGCGACTGCTTGAGTTGCGGAGTGAGTGTGAGTTGCTGAGATAGCTTTAAGTTTAAGGTTTGTTTCATCTACTACCGAGTTTACTACTAGCTTCGGGTGTCATTGACCAGCGTTGTGTGACCCTCAAACAAAACGTAATGACGCTCAAGTACATGATTTCAGTCTATACCTATAGCCACTTTTTTGCCAACGAAAATGACAAATTCTAAATTTTGAATTTAGATCCAAGGTAAACGTCCCTAACTCCTTGATGGCTTAATATTTGCTTAGCAGTGCCTTCAGTCAACACCCGCCCCTCGGTTAAAATATAGGAGTGATCGCAAATATCGAGCGTTTCTCTAACATTATGGTCGGTAATAATAATACCGATCCCGGAGTTGCGTAGGTAGTCAATAATCTGTTGAATATCGCCAACGGATATAGGGTCGATGCCAGCAAAGGGCTCATCAAGTAGAATGAAATACGGCTTTAATGCGATCGCGCGCGCGATTTCTGCGCGACGCCGTTCACCGCCAGAAAGTGATATGCCGAGAGTATCGCGTTTGTGGCCAATGTTAAATTCTTCAAGTAATTGCTCAACACGGCGGTTACGCTGTTGTGGTGACATGGTTTTGTCGGTCTCCAGAACAGCCATTAAGTTTTCAGCAACGCTAAGTTTACGAAAAATAGACGGTTCTTGAGGTAGATAGCCAATACCAAGTTTCGCGCGTGAGTGCATCGGTAAATGGCTAATGTCTTGACCGTTTAATAGGATACGGCCACTATTGCTTCTTATTAGGCCAACGACCATATAAAAGCTGGTAGTTTTACCCGCGCCATTTGGCCCTAGAAGGCCAACGACTTGACCACTTTCGACCGAAATGTTGATGCTTTTAACAACTTGCAAACCTTTATAACTTTTGCATAGGTCGCGTGTTTCGAGAATACTCATACTTAGTTTGATCTGTCTGTAATGTCTAGCTGCTTATAAGCGAGGCTGGCTCTATTTAGTCTTGCAGCGTCGTGCATTTAATCACAGTGCCGCCTTACGAGTTCAAGTTGTTCGCTATTTCTTTTTTGGTTTAATGATTAAGCGTGAACGGCCTGATTTAGCTGGAACCACAGCGGGTTGTGTCTGTTCTGCTATTTCTTCGCTTGTCTTGTTATTGTCCGTGTTTGACTTTTTCGCCGTAGCTACTGACTTTGACGGAGTTGAGGGTCCCTGCGAGTCTCCTTTAAACGGATCTTCAATTTTTCTCTTTGGTTTAGCGGCACCCGGTTTGCCGGCAGTAACAACATTTGAGCCACCTAAGATACGCAGCTTATCGGTCGCCATGTTGTAGACAATTTTATTACCATTCGCCGTATTTCCGCCTTGTTTGAGGGCGGCCTTGCCGATAAGGGTAATGGTGTTAGTCGGGTAATCGACCAAAATCTGTTTTGCCCAACCTTCGACATCGTCAGGTTTACCATCAGGGCGTTGCTTAAACCTTGCAAGTGAACCATCAGCCACGGCCTCAACCAATTCGCTGCCTTTATAGGTAGCGACCAATTTATCGGCTTTTAACCTGAGGGTACCTTGAACTACAAGTACGTTATTAGTCAGAGTTCTGACGCCAGTTCGAAAATCAATTTCGGTGTCATCAGCTTCGATTTGAGCTGGTTGATCGCGATCGCTCTTTAAAGCAGTTGATTGTGTGCTGTATGCGAGACCTAAAATTAGACTTAAACCAATCAATAAGTATGTTTTCATTTTTCTGCCCTTGTTATTTATCAATAACGTGTTTGCCAATAACTCTCGGACTGCGTTGTTTTGAACTATTACAATATAGGCTCGTTGTTGGGCCATTAATTACTAGTAGTCTTGATTGGCAATCGATTCATTTATTTATTGTTGTTTAGCCTGCAAAATATACCACACAAGCTGACCGAGAGATGAACAGGGTGGGCTAAAATAACTCTTTGCTCGTGTTCTTGTCCAACAAAACTCGCATGCGTTTGGTGCTATGTTCACCACCAGGCCCCGTTGAATCTGCTTCGACTACGATTTTGACGTTACCTGTCATTAAAACTTCGTCGCCAGTCGAATTCATCCACCCCGAATCAGCATAGGTGTGTCTAGGGGCCAGACCTTCTTGATATTGCACAATATGAGGGTAATCAAATAGCGCAGTGTCATCATCAGGGAAGTGCGCCATACGACTGGCTTTGATCACAAAACGGCGTTGACCATTTTTGTCTAGCCCGGTGGCAACGAAATTTTCGATATAGTAGTCTGGGTCATGACGGTTTTCAAAGTCCTGTAGTTCAGGTTCGTCCTCAACCAGTGCGGTTTGTAGGTAAATACCGCCTAAACCGATTAGGCCAAGTATAGAAATGTACAATAGTGTTTCTAGTTGTTTCACGTTATCGTTGTCGCGTTGCCTAGGTTTTATGCTGTTTTCGGACTTCTATGGCTAATTAATTGCTACTGTGCGCCACCAATACCGAGAGGATAGCTATTTTGGCTATAGAGTAATACATCGCAGATCGCTCGCACCGCTCCCTGTCCACCTGTTAATGGAGAGACCCAATCGGCCATATCTCTTACAATAAAGTGCCCATTGTTGACCGAGATTTTTAAACCACATTGGGTCATTACAGGCAGATCAATAACATCGTCGCCGACAAAACAGCAGTCTCCGCCGGTAAGATCCAATTCGTCAAGCAATTGTTCAAATACTGCGCGCTTATCATTAACGCCTAAGTGGCAATGCTTAACGCCTAAATCATTGAGCCGAGTTTGCAGTGCTTGGGACTTTCGCGCTGAGATAACGCCAACATCGATACCTGCCGATTTAAGCATTTTCAAGCCGTGCCCGTCCAAGGCGTGAAATACCTTCATTTGTTCTCCATCGGCAGTGTAATGTAATCTGCCGTCGGTAAGCACACCATCCACGTCAAATAGCGCAAGTTTGACTTTCGATGCTTTGTTCATCACCTCATCTGAAACAATGTACGGTAATGGTGGTAGTTGTCTCATAAGATACCTGCTCGGAGTAGGTCCTGCATGTTTAATGCCCCAACAACCTTTGAATTATTGGTGACGAGCAAACTGTTTATGCTCTTTTGTTTCATCAAACTGATTAATTCCGCGGCTAACATATCTGGCTCGGCGGTTGTTGGATTGGCGGTCATAACGTCTGAAATAGGAGTGTCAATGCTGATGCGCTCCGATAAAGTACGTCGCAGGTCGCCATCCGTGTAGATGCCAAGTAAGACTTTATTTTCGTCCACGACTCCGGTCATTCCTAGGCTCTTGCTCGACATTTCAACTAAGGCGTCAGACAATAATGCGGTTTCATTTACTAATGGTATTTCCTCTCCTTTATGCATAATATCTTCTACATAAAGGAGTAAGCGACGCCCAAGCGAACCTCCAGGGTGAGATCGGGCGAAGTCACGTTCATCGAAATCACGTGCATTTAATACGGCGATAGCCAGAGCATCGCCAACCGCTAACGTTGCGGTGGTGCTGGCCGTTGGTGCTAAATTCATAGGGCAGGCTTCTTGCTCTACAGGTATGTTCACGTACACATCGGCGAGGTTGGCTAAGGTAGAACTAGGAACACTCGCCAAACCTATCAAATCAACACCCATGCGTTTAATGATCGGTAATATCGAGAGCACTTCAGATGTTTCACCAGAATTTGAAATGGCTAACACCAGGTCTTTTGGTGTGATCATGCCCAAGTCGCCGTGGCTCGCTTCGCCGGGGTGTACAAAAAATGCTGGGGTGCCGGTACTGGCTAACGTGGCGGCAATTTTATTAGCGATATGCCCGGATTTTCCCATACCAGTAACCACGATTCGGCCTTCACAGTCGAGAATGTGTTGGCAGGCGTCTTCAAAAGTACTATCAAGTTGGCTTAGTTGGCGAGTGATTGCATCAGCTTCAATGCTCAATACTTTTTTAGCTGACTCGAGAAATGCAGTTTTTTTCATGGTCGAAGGGTATCGCCGCAGCGACAAAAGATCAAACCGAGACCATGATTAAATATCCAATATAGACAATATAACCACTCAGCATTATCCCGCCTTCAAGCTTGCCAAACCGTCTCTTGGTTATTGCAAAAATAAGCATGAATAAGGTGAACGCGAACATTACGGGGAAGTCTCGCCATAATGCGCTAGTGTCGATTTGAGTTGCTTTGAGCGCGCCGGTAAGCCCAAGCACGCCTAATATATTGAACACGTTGGAGCCAATAATGTTGCCGATAATCATATCGTGAACACCTTTACGTGCGGCTGCTATCGCAGCTGCGAGCTCTGGCAAACTAGTGCCTATTGCAACAATGGTCAGGCCAATAACCAGTTCCCCTACGCCAAAGTATTCAGCAATGCTTATCGCGCCGCTGACTAACATTTTGGAGGCAGCCATTAGTACGATGATGCTGAACACTGTCCAAATCGCGTAAATGGCTGTCGTCTTTTTTTCGTCCGCGCGATCGGTTGTTGTTGACTCAGGGTCGAGGTGTTTTTGAGATCTAGACGACCATATTAGGTAAGCAATCAAAACAGCAAGGAGAAATAGACCATCGAGAAGTGAAAGTAGGCCATCAAGAACGACCAAAATAGCAAGTGCGCTGGTAAATAATACGATTGGCAAATCGCTAGTCGCAGTCGAACGGTTAACCGGCAGTACTCTGACCAGAGCGGCACAGCCTAAAACCATGCCTATGTTTGTTATGTTTGAGCCTAGTGCATTACCTAAAGCGAGATTTCCTTTGCCGTCGAGAGCGGCCATTGCCGACACGAACAGCTCAGGTGCTGAAGTGCCAAAGCCAACAACGATGATGCCCACTAAAAAGGTTGATATGCCAATGTTTCCTGCTAACTCTGATGCATTATCGACCAATAAGTCAGCACTCCATATGAGCAGAAAGAAGCCCGCTAAAACGAGGGCCACAGCGTATTCGATTTGCATTAAAAAGAGTCTCTGAGCAACTTGAGCGTTACGTATATATTATTAGTGTGGTGTTTTCGTGGTGCAATTGCAACTATAACTGATGTGATCTGAGGTGAATTTACAAAAAGTTAAAATTAGAATGAAGCTCCCTGTCGCATCAAGCGTAGATGCATTAGGCGAGCCACGAGGAATTTAACTTTCGCTAGCGATTAAATCAATGATATTTTAATGTATGAGAAGTCATTGTTACGCCGTATTCGCGTTATACTTTAGGTGATCAAAACGAAAATAATTATAGGAGGCAGTTGATGTCAAACAAGCTTAATGACTTTTTAAAGGAGCCTTTGCCGCGCAAAATTTTATTTTTTGATGATATGTTAACACCGGTTCTTATTCAGACCTTATATTGGCTGGGTTTGTTAGCTGTAGCGTGGACCGCGTTAGTACACTTTTTCTCAAATGGTTTTTTTGGCCTGTTTGAGGCAGT
>CAZFVP010000007.1:12397-27691 GCA_964522345.1 uncultured Gammaproteobacteria bacterium
CGACACAATCTGTGACAATTGATTAATCTGAGGTTCAGTTAAATTTGTTAACCTCATACTTATTAAAAGCGCAGGCACTAGATATGCTTGGCGTGTTAAATTACTTTCGTTGGGAGAGCACCATGAAATTGATAAAAAAATCTATTAGACATTTGCCTTTATTGCTTGTTGCATTGTTTATGCTTAACAGTCAGGCGCAAGCGATGCAAAGCCCACAAGAGGTTGTGAAGCAAACGGTTGATTCGATGGTCGCTAAGCTTCAAGCGAATAGAGCATTGTATCAAGCTGATAATCAGGCGTTGTACGATATGCTCGATGAAACATTGTTGCCGGCGTTGCATGTTCCGCGGATGGCTGATTTGATCTTGGGTAAAAAAGTCTCTAGCGCAGCAACTGATGAGCAAAAAGGCGCATTTGTAGCTGAATTTAAAACGTTTTTATTGCAAAGTTATGCAACCGGCTTGCTTAATGCTACCGGTGAGGAGCAAGTAGTTTATGAGCCAGTTAATTTAGCATCGGGTGCCGATAAGGTGAAGATCAAGGCGAAGCTTATCTCTGCCTCTGGTGAAAAATTTCCGATCGTGTTGTCGATGAGTAATCGTAAAGATACAAGCTGGCGTGCCTACAATTTGGATATTGCTGGTATCGATTTTATTCGTACTTACCGGTCAAGCTTCGCATTAACACTTAAAGAGAAAGGCATTGATGGTTTAATCGCCGACCTTCGCGGAAAAAACGCGCGCTAGAGGTTATACTTATTGACCTAATCTCGAAAGGCGAGCATTGCTCGCCTTTTTTTGTTTGTTATAGCTTTTTTATTGGCGCGTTGTCGCGTTTGAAACATTCTGAGAATAATCGTGACTCAAGAAATGCACCCCGTTACCGAAAATTTGCCAGCAATATCACTGCGTAAGGTGAGTAAGCGCTACGCTGATTTGCAAGCACTCGACAATATAAGTTTTGATATCAAACAAGGCGAATTTTTTGGCCTGTTGGGTCCAAATGGAGCGGGTAAGTCAACATTGATTAGTGCTATTGCCGGCTTGCTTAAAGTTAATAGCGGCGATATCTCAATACTCGGAGCCGATGTAGAAAATAATTATCGTCAGGCGCGCATGAACTTAGGCGTAGTTCCTCAAGAGATTGTGATGGACCCATTTTTTACGGTTAGAGAAACATTGCAGTTTCAATCGGGTTACTTTGGCTTATCTAACAACGCCCAGTGGATCGACGAGTTATTAGAGCAACTGGGCTTGAGCGACAAGGCTGACTCAAATATGCGCAAATTATCGGGGGGAATGAAGCGTCGTGTGCTTATCGCTCAAGCGCTAGTGCATAAACCTCCAGTTCTTGTGTTAGACGAACCCACTGCGGGTGTTGACGTTGAGTTGCGTCAATCGATGTGGCGTTTTGTTCGTCGCTTACATAAAGAAGGGCACACTATCGTATTAACCACCCATTATTTAGAAGAAGCGGAAGAGCTGTGTGACCGTATTGCCATCATTAATAAGGGCCAGTTATTAGCGTTGGAAACCAAAGAAGATTTATTAGCTCGTGGGCTCGGAAGTAAGTTGCTAGTGCGTGCTACGCATAGCATTGATACCGTGCCGATTGAGTATCAAGGCCGTATAGCCCGGTTAGAAGGGAATGAGCTAGAGCTGACAATCCATCGCGAGAGTGATTCTGTTATGGAGATATTAGACCGTTTAAGAGCTGCGTCAATTAGTATTGAATACGTCTCAGTCCTCAGTGATAGCTTGGAAGACGTGTTCGTTCGAATGACCGCCAAACAGCAGGAGGCGAGCTCATGAATTGGGTTGCAACTTATACGTTACTCTTGAAGGAAGTAACGCGTTGGCGAAAAGTTTGGATGCAAACTGTATTAGCGCCGGCGGTTACTTCGCTGCTGTATTTGTTGGTGTTTGGCCATGTTTTAGAAGGTCGCGTAGAAGTGTTTCCGGGCGTGAGTTACACCGCATTTCTTATTCCGGGTTTGTTGATGATGTCGGTCATTCAAAATGCTTTTGCCAATACATCGTCGAGCTTAATTCAGTCCAAGGTGATGGGAAGTATTATATTTATTCTTTTGCCGCCATTTTCGGCCTTGGAGATGTTCCTCGCTTATATTGGTGCCGCCGTGCTTAGAGGGTTGGCCGTGGGTATCGGTGTTTTCTTATTAGCGATTTTTTATGTTCAAGTACCGGTTGAAAACTTTTTTGTGATCATTACCTTTGCAATATTGGGCAGCTACGTAATGGCAGCACTGGGTTTAATCGCTGGCATGTGGGCTGAGAAATTCGATCAAATAGCGGCATTTCAGAGTTTTTTGATTGTGCCATTAACATTTTTGAGTGGCGTATTTTACTCGATACAATCATTGCCGCAGTTCTGGTATCAGCTCTCTAAAGCAAACCCATTTTTCTATATGATTGACGGTTTTCGATATGGCTTTTTTGGGCAATCTGATCAGCCTGTATTATTAAGTTTAGTAATAATGTTGAGTGCTACTGGGGTTCTGACTATTACTTGTGTCACGATGCTTAAAAGTGGTTACAAACTGCGTGATGCTTAAGCAGGCTTATAGCCGGATATGTCGATACTTTGGTCATAAACTTAACCGAAAATGGATTATCAAAAAGCCTTAGTTAATCGCTTAAAATATAAGCAAAGATTAATTCCACAATTAGTCGCTGGAACTGGCTCGAATACTGGCTTTCGGGTATTCTAGCGCCCATTAATCGTTCGACTTGAGAAAAACAAACTATGGTTACTCCAGAACAACTAAAAAATTGGATTGAAACAGGCTTTGACAGCGCACAAGTTACGGTGGAAGGCGATGGTCATCATTTTGAGGCGACTATCGTTGCTAATGAATTTGAAGGTAAGTCTCGTATTCAACGCCATCAGTTGGTGTATGCAGCCTTAGGCGATAAAATGAAGGCCGAGGTCCACGCTTTGTCTATGAAGACCCTAACTCCATCTGAAATTTAAGGCTGTCTGAGGCCTAGATTTCAATCGTAATTTATACGCGCGCGCCGCTAAACTGAATATTTAACTCTATTAAAGAGGCAATCAAAATGACTGAACAAACAACAATGCAAGATCAAATCAAGCAAACTGTAACTGATAACAAAGTAGTCCTTTTTATGAAAGGTAATGCTAATTTTCCACAGTGTGGATTCTCAGGTAAGGCTGTGCAAATACTAACAGCCTTAGACGCCGAATTTGTAACTGTTGATGTACTAAGTAATGATCAAGTGCGCGAAGGCGTAAAGCAGTATTCGAATTGGCCAACCATTCCCCAACTTTACATCAACGGTGAGTTTGTTGGAGGTAGTGATATCATGACCGAGATGTATGAAGCGGGTGAACTTAAAGATACCCTAAACGCCTAATTAATTTTTCTACGCGTAAGGCGTTATTACTGCTGGAACTCCAAACACATGGATAAATTAATTGTAACCGGCGCGGGTCCACTCGACGGCGAAGTTATTATTTCGGGTGCAAAAAATGCCGCTCTACCGATTCTTATTTCGTCGTTATTGGTTGATGGTAAATTGACCTTAAGCAATGTGCCGCACCTGCAAGACATTACTACTACGATGAGCTTGCTCTCATATCTCGGAGTGGAAATGGAAATCGACGAGCGCATGAAAATTTGCGCTGATGCCAGTGGTTTGAATCAAAGTCGTGCACCTTACGATTTAGTAAAAACCATGCGCGCATCTATTTTGGTATTAGGCCCATTGGTTGCACGTTTGGGACATGCTGAAGTCTCATTGCCTGGCGGTTGTGCGATTGGTTCTCGTCCCGTAAATTTGCATATCAAAGGCTTAGAGGCGATGGGCGCCAAAGTTGTAATCGAAGATGGTTACATCAAAGCCACCTGTGATCGCCTACAAGGTGCTCGTATCTTCATGGATATGGTGTCAGTCACTGGCACTGAAAACCTCATGATGGCCGCCGCCCTAGCACAGGGTACAACCATTATAGAGAACGCCGCACGCGAACCTGAAATTGTTGATTTAGCAAACTGTTTGAACGCAATGGGTGGCAAAGTATCCGGCGCCGGAACCTCAGAGTTAGTCATCGAAGGCGTGGATTCGTTACATGATGCTAACCACACCGTGATTGCAGATAGAATTGAGACTGGTACTTACCTCGTTGCAGGTGCGGTTACCCGAGGCCGAGTTAAGGCCCGCGCGACTGATGCAACTTACCTTGATGCGGTATTAGATAAGTTAGTAGAAGCGGGCGCTGAAATCTCTATAGATGCTGATACTATTGAGCTGAATATGCACGGTAAGCAACCTAAGGCCGTTGATATTCATACTGCGCCGCATCCGGCTTTCCCAACGGATATGCAAGCTCAATTTGTTACTATGAACTCGCTTGCCGATGGAACCAGTAAAGTAGTTGAGAATATTTTCGAAAACCGGTTTATGCACGTACAAGAGTTGCAACGCATGGGCGCACAAATCGATCTCGAAGGAAACACCGCCTTTGTCACCGGCCGTAATAAGCTTCGTGGCGCGCCAGTTATGGCAACCGATTTGCGGGCCTCAGCTAGTTTGGTTTTAGCCGCTCTTATGGCCGATAAGCCAACGGTGATTGATCGTATCTACCATATTGATCGAGGCTACGAGAGTATTGAAGAAAAGTTGTCACGTTTAGGTGCTAATATTCGACGCGTGCCTGGTCACGTTTGGGAAAAAGATTTAGCACTACAAGAGCTCGTTAAATAAACACATAAAACCTGAGTACGTCATGATTACGCTAGCGCTTTCTAAAGGCCGCATTCTGAAACAGACATTGCCCTTGCTTGAGCAAATTGGCATAACCTTAAACGATGATCCCTTCACAAGTCGGAAATTGATATTTTCAACTAACCATGATGATCTACAGTGTGTGGTTATTCGTGCGACCGATGTGCCAACCTATGTACAGTTTGGTGCCGCTGACGCCGGTATTGTTGGTAAAGATGGTTTGTTAGAGCATGGTGGCGAAGGCCTATGTGAATTGCTCGATCTGCAATATTCAAAGTGTCGTTTAATGACGGCGGTTCGCGCTGAAGATGTTGACCGACCCAAGTCGCAAAAGCGTTTAAAGGTCGCGACCAAATACGTTAAATCAGCTAAAAAGTACTATCAATCTCAAGGCATTCAAGCCGAAATCATTAAACTCTACGGAGCAATGGAATTGGCGCCGCTGGTGGGTTTGGCTGACGAAATCGTTGACCTTGTTGAAACTGGCAGTACTTTAAAGGCCAACAATTTGGTTGCTAAAGAAGTTGTTGCACATAGTTCTTGCCGACTGATTGCCAATGCGGCCTCAATGCGGGTTCAACATGCCGCGATTTCGGATTTGGTTACTCGACTGTCATCTGTTATCGAAGTTGATTAGGTAAGAGGCCATGAACGTGTTGATGAAGAAACTCAATTCGTCTGACGCTAACTTCGCGTCAGAATTGAACTCATTATTGAATCGAAGTGAAACCTTAGAATCAGGTGTTGAGGATACTGTTGCCAAGGTAGTTGGAGATGTTGCTAAACATGGCGATAGCGCGTTGTTTTCATATACCCAACAGTTTGATCACTTCGACGTTGAGGCACGTGGCATCGAAGTACGCCACGCACGTTTAGAGCAAGCGCTAGAGAATATTCACCCTCAACAGCGCGAGTCTCTGCAGTACGCCGTCGACCGCGTACGAAGCTATCACGAGAATCAGCACGCTGAATCTTGGAGTTATACCGAAGCCGATGGTACTCAACTTGGTCAAAAAATTACGGCAATGAAGCGAGTTGGGATATACGTGCCTGGTGGCAAGGCGACATATCCGTCTTCTGTAATTATGAACGCCATACCTGCGAAGGTGGCAGGTGTTAAAGAATTGATTATGGCATCGCCAACACCTAACGGTGAGTTTAACGACATGGTGCTGGCCGCAGCGCTAATGTCGGGCGTTGATCGAGTGTTTAGAGTTGGTGGCGCTCAAGCTATTGCCGCGTTGGCATATGGCACCGATACCATACCTGCGGTCGATAAAATAACCGGCCCTGGCAATATCTATGTGGCGACTGCCAAGAAGCAAGTGTTTGGTAGAGTTGGTATCGACATGATCGCGGGGCCGTCCGAAGTATTAGTGGTTGCTGATGAATCGGTTAACCCTGATTGGGTGGCTATGGACTTATTTGCGCAAGCTGAGCACGATGAAATTGCACAATCGATATTATTGACTCAAAGTCAGTTAGTAGCTGAGCGAGTTCAGCAATCAATTGATAAACTTTTGCCTACAATGGAACGTGCTGAAATTATTCAACAATCGCTCAAACGAAACGGTGCAGTAATAATTGCTGAAAACCGTAAAGCTATTATTGATATTGCAGATGAAATAGCCGCCGAGCATTTAGAAATTTTCACCGAAGATGCTGACGACTTAGCTGACGAGGTAAGCAACGCAGGTGCGATTTTTATAGGCCCATACAGCTCTGAGTCATTAGGCGATTATTGTGCAGGCCCAAATCACGTATTGCCTACGGCGGGTGCAGCCCGTTTTTCCTCGCCACTGGGTGTTTACGATTTTCAAAAGCGTACAAGCATGATAAAAGTGTCCAGAGAGGGTGCTCAGACTATTGGCACTCATGCGTCGACATTAGCTCGAGGTGAGTCGCTTACCGGCCATGCCCGCTCAGCGGAATATCGCCTAGATAAAAAGTAATTTATCTGAGAATCCTTAGGCGTTTAAAACCCCCAGCGAGACTTAAATTCATATTTAAATCGTTTACCATTTCCTAATAATTTAGGTTGCTCAATCGACTCAATTGTTTGACCAACGACGATTATATCTTGCGCTACGGAGAAACGTGCATCTTGCAGTTCTAGGTGACGTAAATTGCCTAGTGAGAATGCATTAGAGAAATTTAACTGTACGCTGCCTCCGTTCTCAAGAATTGAGCTATCTACTGTATCTGAATAGTAGGTGTTGTTCAGTGTTGTTATTTTCGCTCTAAGCGAGGGCATATCGCGCGTGATAAATTTTTCAAAAATGCTATCACTGCGTTGTGAGTTAGACAGTTGAGTGACTTCGAGCTTAGTGGTCTGGCTGCCGTAATAATACAGTGCAGCGAGTAATATAATCGCCGCCATACACAGCAATATAATCTTAGTTCGCCGTTTTAGTTGTTTAAATTCTAAACATGCGTCACATGGCAAGCTGCATGTATCTTCAGCGTTAAAGCAGTTAGAGCCAGGTGTGCTGTCGAAGCACCCGATATCGCCAACACAGCTTACATCGCAGGGTAAATCCGAGCGTTCGAATGTATGTGCTCGCCGTTGTGCGAGTTTGCTAGATGCATCTTTACACTCTCTAAAGCGCGCCTTCGAAAGCCGAGGAACGTCTCTTAGTGAGTTGTTTTGAATTATTTTTTTGATCGCATTTGAACACGTATCACCTCTATACAAGCTGTGATGTGCACATGTAAACCCTTTTACTGGCGATAAGAATCGTTGGTAAAAATCTATCAGTGTCAGAAAAATAAATTTAATCATTTATTAGCTTCCGTGCTTAGGGCTCCAATTCAACCATTGTCTTTTCTATTCTTTAATATTTTCATAGGGACACCGGCTACGACATCAAACTCAGCGATATCTTTATTTACAACTGTGCTAGCTCCGATAATTGACCCTGATAAAATACTAACACCATCAAGTATTTGTACATGGCTTCCGAACCAAACGTTATCGGATATCGAAATTCCTCCTTGAGGAATCATACCTTGTTTTTTAAACGGCTGTTCTAGGCTTTGCGTACCGTAAGGGCCACTACCAATAAAATAGCAAAAAGCCCCGATCAATACGTAGTCCCCCATCGCAACATTGCTGCCCTCCATCGCGTGAATGAGGGTGTTCATTCCAATCGTGCAGCCAGCCCCAATTGAAATATCACCATTCTTGCATGACAAAACCGCGTTTCGACTAATAATAGTATTGTCGCCAATAACGATTCCGGTATTGCTAGACCCTTTAGCATCTAAGACCGCGCTGTCGTCGATAATGACACCATCTCCTATGGTAATTTTTTGCCCATGGCGAATTACCACGCCCTGACCAAACACGACATTTCCACCGACCTTACCCAGAATGCTTGGATAAAGAGCCTTACGTAGTACAAGGCCTAATGCTCCTGGAACCCAAGAGGTAAACAACATAATGAGTTCATACTTGATTAAATACCAAATACTGTTCGAACCAAGTGCAAGGTCTTGGTACCTTGAGAAGGCTGACTTGCTACTGTCGGTCAATTGTTCGTGAAGCGTTTCTTCCGAGAGGCCTGGTTTAGGATTATTGGTCATGTAATTTGAGTTTTTCGATTATCAGGGGCGACTATTTTTACAAATCGCGTATTAAAATAGCCAGATAAAAAACTTTAAGATTAACCAAACAAGACCAGCGACGACTAACATCAAGGTGCCGTTAACAGTGTATTTCAAGGCCTTATAGGCGGGTAGGTTTGTTTCCTTTAAGCGTTTGGATTTATCAAGTAGAGGAACCAGAGTGCTAAATGTTTTATTGGCGAAGCCGCGTTTGTCTTCATCCGTGTTTGGAACGACCGTAGCGCGCATTAATAACTTGTATGGCCAGTTGAGAGCTCGGCCAATTGGGGACATCGGACGTTCGATATCGCACATCAAGATTAATCGAGGTTTGTGTGCATCATTGTGCGCGAAGTGTAAAAATGTCACGTCGAATAATAGCGGTTCACCATCGCGCCAAGAATATTTTTGATCGTCTACACTGATGTAGCATTTGTCGTCGTTTGGTGTATCCAGGCCCAGGTGGTAGCGCAGCGAACATGCTACGGGATCTAGGTGGCGAGTAAGTTGACCTCCGGGCGGCAGTACTGAAAACATAGCTCCGTTGACCTGCGGAATTTTGCTTAATAGCTCGACGGTTTTCGGGCAAGTGCGTTTTGCTGATTCGTGTGTATAACCGTACCAATTGACATAGAATTTAGTCCAACCATATTTGTAGAAGGTACGAAATCCAATATCGTAATACGATGCTGAGTCTTTATCGGTGATTTGGTCAAACCCACCTTCGGCCATTAGCTCAAGCGCTTCTTTGCGGATCATCTCCCAATTGTCTTCTAGTTCTTTTAGCTCAGGAAATTGACTCATATCCATTATCGCAGGGCGAGCTTTGGGTACAGTGAAGAGATAAAGTAAGCAATTAAAAGGCGTAAAAATAGGCCAGCCTTTGCGAATATACTCACCAAAACCATTCCACCGAGCTTGCCCACGATAAGCGTAGGCATAGGCCATAGATCCTGCACAGAAAAGCAAGATTGCGGTCATTATCAATGTGGTCATAGTAAACTGCTCGTATAATAGGTAATGGATCTGATTGTGTTGAATGAAACACAACATCAATTATTGTGTGCGAATATATCCTAAATTTGGCTTATTCCCCAGTACTTGGCGTTCGAAGGCAAGCCGAAATCGCGCGCAAAAGAGGAGTTTACGTCGTGCAAATGAGATTTGAGCGCAATTTTAACGCTGTATTTGAGCAAAAGAGGTTTATCGCAACGGTCTCAGAGTATATTTGTACTTGTTGTGGTCGCCTAAATGTGACAAAACCGCGTAAAATAGCGATTGCTCTTAGCGACCCATAGACAGTTTAACTGTCAACCAGGGTTAACGTTTTTGTGGTTTGCCAAGGAATAAACCTTATCTTGCAAAAATATACCCCGCCGCTTGTGGCGAGAAGTTTAATTTATGTCTAGAAAACCTCTTAACTTTATCGAATTGTCTCCGACTGAGATGCTAGAGACATCGCGCGAATTCAACTCGACTATTTCGCGCCGACGTAGTGTCCGTGATTTTTCTGATCGACCTGTTGATCGAGAAGTGATTGAAAACGCGGTTCGTTCAGCTGGTTCTGCGCCTAGTGGAGCAAATAAGCAGCCTTGGCATTTTGCCATCGTTGAGAGCCGCGAAATCAAAGCACTAATTCGAAAAGCTGCCGAAGCTGAAGAACAAGAGTTTTATAATGGACGAGCTCCACAGGCGTGGTTAGATGATCTTAAAGTATTCGAAACGAACGAGCACAAGCCGTTTTTAGAAACCGCACCGTATTTAATTGCGGTGTTTTTAGAGCGTAACTCGATAGACAAAGAGGGCGTTAAGCATAAGAACTACTACATGCCGGAGTCGGTCGGTATAGCCACGGGCATGTTGATTACGGCGCTACATGTGTCTGGCTTAGCAACTCTAACTCATACACCAAGTCCAATGAAATTTCTAAATCAAATTTTAGAGCGGCCAAGCAATGAAAAACCATTCATGTTGATTGTGGCGGGTTATCCAAGCGAAGGTGTGACTGTACCAGATATCGAACGCAAACCATTTGATGAGATAGCAAGTATTTTCTAGCCCAGCAAAGTAGCTAATGCCGACCGCGTATCTGCAGGGTCTATCACTGCATCGATCTCCAACACGCTGGCGACCTCGGTTGCCTGGCCTCGTTCATATTGTTGCGCGAGCAACTTCTCAAATAAGGCTTTTTGTTCTTCAGGGTTCGTAATTGCTGCCAGTTCTTTGCTAAAACCTAGACGTACCGCTCCTTCTAAGCCCATTGGTCCAAATTCCCCTGTAGGCCATGACAAGGTGTAAAGCGGTCGTTGCGTACTGCCGCCAAGCATTGCTTGCGCGCCGAGGCCGTAACATTTGCGTAGCACTACCGCATAGAATGGAGTTGTTAGCTGAGCGCCAACGCGAAACATGTCAGCTAGTCGCCTGACCGCACCTTTCGTTTCGTGATCAGGCCCGACCATAAAACCAGGTGTGTCGCATAGCGAAACAATAGGTAGTTTGAATTGATCGCATAGCTGCATAAAATTGGATGCTTTTTCGCCTGCGTGCACGTCTATTGCGCCACCTAGTGATGTGCAATCATTTGCCATAATGCCAATCGGCTTCCCTTCAATTCGGCTTAAGCAAGTAACAATTGAGGTGCCATAATCTTTTCTCAATTCGATTGTTGAACCGTTGTCGCATAATTGCTCGATAATATCTCGCACATTGTATGTTTGCCTACGGTTTTCAGGTAGCGAAGTTTGCAGAACGGCCTGATCTTCGGCTTGCCAGTTTGGTCGTGAGCCTTGAAAATAGCCTAATACTTTTATTGCAGTTTTGGCTGCTTCTATTTCGTTATCAACGACAATATCCACTGTGCCATTGGCCGTCTGAACTTCTATGGGGCCAATGTCAGTCGGCTTAAACGTACCAAGCCCACCTCCTTCAATCATCGCTGGCCCCGCCATGCCAATCCAAGATCGTTTGGTAGCGATAGTGATATCGGCAGCGCCAAATAAAGCCGCATTACCTGCGAAGTTATAACCGTTGGCGACGCTAATTCTAGGCACTAAACCGCTTAAGCCTGCCCATGTTCCGAACGAGCTACATTGTAAACCGGAGTTCACGATTCCGACATCAGTATCCCCAGGTCGCCCACCGCCGCCTTCGGTGTACATGATGACAGGTAACTGTTTATCACGAGCAATTTCTAAAATACGATCTAGTTTTTGGTGGTGAAAGAAACCTTGAGTGCCTGCCATTACTGAGTAGTCGTTAACCACAAGCGCCACGGCATGATCATTAATCTGGCCAATGCCGGTGATAATGCCATCGCCAGCGCTGGTGGTTTTCAGTGTTTCGTAGTCATGACGTTGGCGCTGAGCGGCAACTGCAAATTGCCCATATTCCTGAAAAGTATCGAGGGCACAAAGACTGGCCAGGTTTTCTCTTGCGGTTCGGTTGCCCTTAGCATGGCGTTTATTCGCCGCTTTGGTTCTATGCGAATCTAAGCTTAAAGCTTGGCGGTCTTTGAATTCTTGAATTAATGAATGAGGGTGTTCGCTGAATCCACTCTCTTGAGTTTCGTCACTCGGCCGGTGGGCTGTTGATACTTCAATGCTCACTAAATGGGCGTCGCGTTGAATGGTGTCGCCAACATTAGCCGACACCGAAGTTACTGTCCCAGAGTGCTCTGCTTCTACTCTTAGCTGTACCTTCATCGATTCCATTAGCACAAGCAAATCGCCTTTTTTTACGACTTGCTGAGCGTTCGCGGCTACTTCAATAACAACTCCAGTAAGAGGAGCACTAACAACTTTTAACATCTACCTTAAGAGCGTTTCGGTTATCCTAATTAGCTGAGATTGGTCACCATCAGTTAACACATATAAATTGTAATCGGGCCCAACGGATATATCACGAATTCGGCCTTTGATGCCGGAAAACACGATGCCTAGATCGCTTACTTTGTCGCCACTAATACTTAACGCTCTGATAGATTGCTCTGCCAGTGTAGTTACGAATAACTGGTTGCGATGAAACACCATTGATGACGGCGCGATCGAAGGCGTCCAATCAACAGAGGGTTGCTGCATCCCCGGGTAGTCGGTGTAGGGTGTAACTTGAGCGCCGTTATAATCTCGCCCGTAGGTGATTACAGGCCAGCCATAATTGATCCCCGGGCGAATGATATTTACTTCGTCGCCGCCTTTGGGGCCATGCTCATTTTGGTAAACGACGCCATTGGCGATTGCCAAACTTTGGTGGTTTCGGTGGCCATAGGACCATATCTCAGGCAAGGCCCCGTCTCGTGAAACAAAAGGGTTGTCGGCAGGCACACTACCATCGCGATTAACTCGGATGATTTTGCCTAGGTGGCTATCGAGTTTTTGTGCTTGCTCTCGATAGTCAAAACCGTCACCAATTCCGAGAAGCAAGGTCCCGTCGGGCATTTGCTCAATACGGCCTGAATAGTGTTGTGGCGTATCTTTTAGCGGTGATGCGGTAAAAATATTTTTTATATTATCGAGCTGATAAGTGTCGCCACTTTGATTTAGTGTCGCTGACACTAGGCGTGTCGCATTCCCTTTAGCTGAACCATATGCATAGCTCAGGTAGAGAGTTGCATTATTGGCAAAATCGTCATCAAGCATAATGTCGAGTAAACCGCCTTGTCCTGCAAAATATACTTCAGGAACGTTATTTACATTCGAGGCGAGTATTTCGCCATTACGCACAATTTTAATATTGCCTATGCGCTCTGTGACGAGTATGTCCCCATTGGGCAGAAACTCATGCGCCCAAGCTTGAGTGAAGCCACTAGCGACAATTGTCGTGTAGTAATCATCTGTGCGATGAGGTGTATTTTGGATGGTATCTTGTGCATTGACTTCGGCGCTTAATATGCCCGCGACTAAAGCCATCGCTAGACACCACCTATATAAGGTTACATTCTTCATGATGCTGTCTCCGCAGGATTGGTTATTTTGGCGTATACCCAACCGCCGATTGCGCCAGCAAGTCCGAAGCTAGCAAGTCCGAGTAATGTCCTTGTTCCAGCAATAGGGGTGACAAGCAAGACCGTCTTCATCACAATAAGGGTGCATATCAGAGCCGAAGCGCCCGCGACAATATGCCAAGCTATGCGGTTACCACCAATAAAACGTAATCCTATCGCCGCGACTAAAAAGCCAACAATAAAACAAATCGCGGTGATAGGCATCAGAGCGGGGAGAATGCCTAAGTCGTTAATCGTCATAGAGAGGCGTGTAGTCAACGGCACCTCAACATCAAGTGATTGCAAGCTCGCGATCACTGATTGTGTGGAAAACAGTGATCCGATTACCGACGTTACTAACGCAGCAATAATCAGTCCTGCAATACTTCTGAAAAATTTAGACATAGAGTTCTACTCTCAAGGCTTACGTTTGTTAGTGCAAAATATCAAGCCTAAAGTGGCTTTCTGAACTTCAATGTCATACGGTTTGATTCGCCAATCGCTGTCATCGCAGCTTGTTTTTCAGCGTCGTCTCGCGCTCCGCTAAGGCTTGGAGGTAGCCTCCAAACGATATCGCCAACCGTTGCTTGGTCTCTAGGGTTTTCGTTGATATTACTCTCACCAACAAACTCAAAACCAGCATCTTGCATTTTGGATACTAGAAAGCTCTTTTTAAGGTAGCCATTGTCGCCGTTCGCCCAATCATCGGGACGGTCTTCGCGTGCTTGATGTTGAACAATGCCAACGATGCCGCCGGGTTTGAGAACCGTATAGGTTTCTTTAAATGCATTGCTCAAAGAAGCCTCTTTAGGTTCGAAGCGAGCGAGGTTGTGTAATGCGCGTATATACAAAACTGCGTCGGCAGTGCCGGCCATTGAGCTTGGCATTTCGTCAAATTGAAATGCCGCAATTGAAGCGCTATCGTCGCTTCGCCATTCTTGCGCTTGCGCTGTCCAAGTGCTAACCCATGTCTTTTTAGCTTCGATTCGTTCAGGTGTCATAAAACCAAAATTGGACCATAGTTTTTGTGAGTAATCGGCTCCAATAAGTTGGCCATTGGAACCCAAATACGGAATTAGAATTTTTGAATACCAACCGCCGCCAGGTAATATTTCAACAACTGTCATACCAGGTTGAATACCGAAGAAATCAAGGGTTTGCTCTGGGTTGCGAGAAGAGAAACGTTCTTTGTTGGTCTCATCTTGTTGTGAGAGCGCCGCTTTGAGAGCTAGGTTTTCTTCTACTACAGGAGCAGCTTCTTGAGAGCCGACGGTTGCGCAGGCAGTACCTAGCGCTAAAATAGCAATGGCTAATGAGCTTTTAAGGCTTTTATGATGTGTCATGATGTTTCCTATCGTGGGTAGAGTAGTCTAATTGGGTAGTTTACATAAACGAAAATTCTGCGTTTGTGCGGGTTTACGCAATTTGTTTTCAGAATCCAATAGTGTTGCAGTCTAGCAGTTGGAAATCAAAATGCAGTAAAAAGTGCATAATTAATGCCCAAGGGCCGATGTCGCCTTGGTTGCGATGTTTATAGGTCATCAAGCCATCTAAGTCCTAACTGGATAAACTGGACGTTTCGCTAACTTATAACGAGTTCAAAGTTTGCCTTATAGACAGAGAACGAGCGCCTTAGACCTCCTAAAGAAACCTTTCAAGAGGCAAAACCTATACGCGAATTGGCGCCAAAACGGCTTAAATCTAGCAATACCATTGTTTTCTATTGCTTAGGCGTAGAAAAACGACTGCCAAAATTCGGCATTTCGGCCTCTAGTGATATAGTTGTCTTAGATATTGGGCGCACAGTCTTTAGTCTAACGCAGGGCCGTTAGGTTAATCGTACTTAAATTTGATAGCTAACTGCCGATATGTTCACAACCAAAATAATTCGATATTTTACCGCTCCGCTAACGGGTTGTTGGCTTGCGCTTACTTGTCTTTTTT
>CAZFVP010000008.1:0-1793 GCA_964522345.1 uncultured Gammaproteobacteria bacterium
GCGCTATTCGAGGTAAGCAGCGATGGATTGCGGTTGTATTAGGCGCTAAAAGTGTGCAAGCGCGCGAGGCAGCTGTACTTGAATTACTTAACTACGGCTTCAACTATTACGATGCAGTAGAACAGTTAAATCAGCAAGGTGGGCTAACGTCAGTTAGAGTGTATGGTGGCGGGGTTGATCAAGTCTTATTGCAAGCCACGAAACCCGCCAATATTGTGGTTCCTAAAGGTCGAAAGGAGGACGTTGAAGTTACTTTGCATCATAGTCCATATTTTGAAGCGCCAATCGAAGTAGGGCAATCTATGGGGCTCGTACAATTAACCTTAGATGGCAAAACTATTCTAGAAGTACCATTAGTTGCCACCAGTGAAATTAAACTGGCGGGTTGGTGGAAACGCGCGATGGATTCGATTAAGCTGCGCGCCAAACAATTTTGGGACGAATAGATGTTAGTGGATATTGAGCTTTTTTATCAATGCGCTTGTAAACAATATGAATGATAATAAAAAACCCGCTTCGGACGAACCTCAAGACGGTTTTGACTTAATTGAGTACCCTGTGGATTATAACTTTAAAGCGATGTGTCGAGCCCAAGAAGACAGTCCATCGATAGATTATATTAGAGGCCTTATTGCTCCGATGTTGAACGACGCTACCTTGCTCGATTTAACGAGCAATAGCAGCCGTACCGGAAAATTTGAATCGGTTACAGCAGTAGTTCGTATTAATAGCCGCGATGAGCTAGAGTCGATATATAAATTGATTTCTCAGTCTCCGCGAGTGGTAATGACACTTTAAGGTGTTAGAGTCTTAACATACGTTTTAGGCTCGTTTTATGATCAAACCAAGTAAACAGTTCAGTTTAACAACTGAGAAAGGTCGTGATATATCCGTCTCACTGTTCGATGGCCTGGTTCCTTACCAGCAATCGTATGAGGCCATGGCCCGTTTTGCTAACCAACGGCAAGAGCAAGACTCTGATCAAATATGGGTTCTACAACATTCTCGAGTTTATACTCAAGGGACTGCTTGTAGCCTAACGGCATTCTTACCCAGTGATATTCCAACTGTTAAAACAGACCGAGGAGGGCAAATTACCTATCATGGCCCGGGGCAGATCGTAATCTACCCAATGCTTGCACTAAAACATCATGGCATTGGCGTCAGATCGTTAGTTTATAAATTAGAACAAAGTATGATTGATACTTTGAGTGAGTTAGGTGTCGAGGCTCGGCGTCGAGAAGACGCTCCTGGTGTCTATGTTAATGGCGACAAGATCGGAGCATTGGGCTTACGGATTCGACGCGGTACAAGTTATCATGGGCTTAGTTTAAATGTAGATATGGACTTATCTCCGTTTAGCAATATAGACCCGTGCGGTTACCAAGGCTTAAAAGTCTGCAATATTGTTGATCATACGCCTGAGAAAGTAGAGTTTGACGATGTCGCAAACTTACTAGTAAATAAATTCGTCGGGTTGCTATAGGCGCAATTTGAGGGTGCGTTTAACGCTCGTTGAGTTGAGCTAAACGTTCAGGCGTGCCAACATCGGTCCAATTTCCGCTATAAGGCAGAATGTCGAGCTTGCCCTTGTTGGCGAGTTGTTTGAGTATTGGGCCAAGAGCTAACTTTCCCTCAGGTATTAGCTTGAACATTTCCTTGCGATATAATGAGATCCCGCTAAACGTCATTGTCGAGGTGCTCTTCATGTCGAGCATACCTTCTTGGTTAACACCAAAGTCTCCTGACGGATTATGCTGTGGGTTTGGTACTAGAACTATACAACCTTGTTT
>CAZFVP010000008.1:1893-4719 GCA_964522345.1 uncultured Gammaproteobacteria bacterium
TTTAAAGCCCGAAGCGGCTAAGTTATTTATGTGATGTTCTATTAAGCTACACGCACCTATTTTTAATAGCGGCTTAGGTGTGTTATTGGTCAATGGTTTCATGCGCGTGCCGTGGCCAGCAGCTAAGATAATCACGCTTGTTTCATTGGCGATCGGCGTTTTTGCATTGTTCTTCATAACACTATTTGAATGTGGTCTTCGAAATGTTGCTTAAACGGTTTCAATTCTGGGTATATCTCTAGCACCTCGAGAGTGTACTTTGCCGCCAATGGAAGGTCATCTAGATAAGCTGGTTTCCCATCGCGATAATTTAGACGGCAAAATATACCCAGTACTTTTAAGTGTCGCTGTAGACCTGCAAAATCAAACCATCGAGTTAGTGTCTCGAACGAAAACCCAGGAAGGTCTAGCTCTGAATTGGCTTTGACAAGATATTCCTCGAGCCATTGAAGCTGCTTTGAACGCGGCCATTCGATATAACAGTCTTTAAATATTGAGGCTAAATCGTAGCCAATTGGGCCGACAACCATATCTTGAAAGTCGATGACTCCTGGCGAATTTTCATCCGTAATCATTAAGTTGCGAGAGTGGTAATCCCGATGCACCCATACCTGAGGTTGGTTTATGCACTCGGCCACCAATATTTTTTGGGTATGAAGCCAAACAGCGACGCTTGGCTCCTGCATACTCTTTCCTAAATGTCTGTTGATAAACCAACGGTCAAATAACGACATTTCATCGATCAGTTTTGCTCCACTATAATCTGGCAGAACCTCATTTGGGTTTTTGAGGGAGCCGGATTGTATTTTAATAAGAGCATCTATTGCATCGCTATAAAGCGATTCACTGTTTTGCCGCAATTCGTCTAAGTAAACTCGTGTTCCTAAGTCTTCCAGCAAGATAAAGCCTTCGTCTAAATCTTTCGCAATAATGTCGGGTGTGTGAACGCCCAAGGCTGATAATGCGCCTGCTGAGTCGATAAACGATTGACAGTTCTCTTGCTCAGGTGGTGCATCCATTGCAATGAAAACCCCTTTATCGCTTACAACTCGGAAATAACGGCGAAAACTTGCATCAGCAGAAGCGGGTTTTAGACAATCGATACGGTAATCAAGGCTTTGACTGAGCCATTGATGGAGTTTGTTTTTTCTTTGATCCACGGTCAAGAGGTCTGGTTAAATTAGCTGATTGAAGACTGAGCCACACTGCGTGCATGCTTGTGTTTGAAAGTATTGTCAAAACAAAACTTAAAAAGGTATGAATCGTGCCTTAGCAGTGGGCGACTTATTGCTTTATAATAGTAGTCTTAAGTATACAGAAAACGTCAGTCTCGAGTGCCTACAGATTTTTAATTGCCTACATGGGGCGTTAAAACCTATAAATCTTTAAGGTGAGCGTGATTGGTATTGATAATTAGACCGAATTTAAGGCTTTTTATGTGTAAGTTTTAAGGTTGGTTAAAATAAAACAACAATGAATATACCAAAGGTGGATTGGCTTTATGATTAAGCAGTTTAAACAGCTTGATGAAAATGACCTAACAATGAATGAAGACGCAACGCTAACTAACGCTCTTGTAAGAGATATGTCGGTTAATACCGGGCGGAAGTTAGGGTTAACGTTAAGCGGGCTAGCTTTGCTGTTGATGACGAGTACCGCATCGGCAGCTTGTAAAGGAATTGATTGTGTTTGTATACCCTCAGAAATTCAATTTGCATCACCTGTTTTAGGTCCTGATGAAGATGGCGAATATTCGATTTCGTTAGATGCGGATAATATTGAGTCTGAAGGTGATGATGTTGTTACGCTAACGGGGGACGCTGTCGTGGCCCAAGGGCGTCGAACGGTGGTCGCTGATAAACTTCAGTATTACAGAGAAAGTGAACGCGTAGTTGCCGAAGGCGGTGTCGAAATGATATCTCTTAACGGAGATTATCTTTCGAGTGATTCAATTGATGTCCATGTTCCAACCCAAATTGGAACGTTGAAAAATTCTCAATTTAAATTAGCGAGAGGAATTAGTAGTGCCGATGGAATTGATACGGTTCAAATCGAGTCCAGAGGTTCCGCAGAAATAGTCGATTTAGAAGGTCAAGGCTTTGTAAGGTTAGAAAACGCGGATTATTCGACGTGTCCAGAGGGGAATGAAAGCGTTCTTATCGGTGCACGTAGCATTGAGCTTGATCGTATTGGTGGCGTGGGCCGAGCTCGCGGTGCAACTATTCGTTTTAAGGGTGTGCCAATATTTTATGCGCCTTATATTTCTTTCCCTCTTAATGATCAGCGCAAAACTGGCTTTTTAACCCCTGGTTTTGGGTCTGATGAAGAGTCAGGAAACGTTTTTGAATTTCCGTGGTATTGGAATATTGCGAAGAATCAAGATGCAACCATTACTCCTCGCTTTTTCACTGATCGCGGATTTCAATTGGCGGGTGAATATCGTTCAATAACTCAGAACTCTTCTACTCTGATCAATGCAGAAGTACTACCTGATGATGATTTATTTGGCGATGATCGTGATTTATTGAGCATCCAACATTCGCAGCAAATTACGAAAAACCTATCTGCGCGTATTAATTATAACGATGTATCAGATATTGATTACTTTAATGATTTACGAAGTGATATCCAATCGTTTAGTACCTCCTTTGTACCTCGAGATATCCAGTTAAATTATACCAATGACTTTTTTAGGATACGAGCACGTGCGAACGAGTATCAAATTATTGATGACCGTCTCACCGCCGCAAATGCACCATTTGAACGCCTACCGTCTTTGACCTTCAGCACCAATTTACCAGAGGGCCCTTATGGGGCTCGTTATGG
>CAZFVP010000008.1:4819-8143 GCA_964522345.1 uncultured Gammaproteobacteria bacterium
ACCTCAATAATTTTAGTAATATTTTTCGCGCTAATCGTTTTTTTGGTCAAGACCGGGTCGGCGATACGAATCAGGTGACCTTGGGCTTGACCACTCGTGTCATCGACAATGAAACTGGCGACCAAAAACTTACCGCTAGTATTGGTCAGTTGTATCTATTAGATGATCTTGAGCAAAATTTGAATGCGTCAACCGTAATTGAAAGTGGTTTGGGAGATTTGCTGGCTGAAGTTCGAACTGAGTCGAATGGCCCTTGGACGACTTACAGCTTTCTACAATACGATCACGAAGAAGACGAAATTCGAACCGCCAGATTTGCTGTTGGTTATGAACCCAAAAGTGATAACCGTAAAAATATTCAAATAGGTTACTATCGTTCAAATTTGCGTTCGTTGGTAGTGGACCAACTTACCGTCAATGCTAATTGGCCAATTTCTGATCGTTGGCAGTTTTTTGGCTCTGAACGCTATTCAATTGAAGACTCTGAAAGTCTCGAGACACGTGTCGGTTTTGAATACAACGGTTGCTGCTGGAAGTTACGATTCATTGGTACTGATCGGGTGGATACACGCTTGCGTAGGCTTAGCAGTGCCGGCGATGATGACAAACGTACTGCATTCTTTGTTGAACTTGAACTTACCGCTTTAGGGCGTATACGAACTGGTTTGTAGACCCAGAAGGAGGCATAGGTATTGGCGCAAATTGGGGCCAAACTAAGCATATTATGAAGACATTTATTATTAATACGGTAGCAATTGTTATCATTGCAGTTAGTGCTTCGGCGGTAGCTCAGCAAACCTCGGCGTTTATGGATCGAGTATTGGTCATAGTCAATGAAGACGTAATAACTCAGTCGGAGTTCGACTATCGTTTGAAAACCATTGAGCAAGATATCAAAGACGCTGGCCAAAGGCCTCCAAACTTGAACAAGCAAATTCTCGATAGTATGGTAAGCGAACGTTTACAAGTTCAAGAAGCAAACAGGCGCGGTATTGAAGTTGGTAATCAAGAGTTGTCACAAGCTATTGGGCGGTTTGCAGCTCAGCAGAACGCGACTGTCGCTCAATTACAAGCGTCGTTTGAAGCACAAGGTCAACCATTTGAAAAATTCACTGAGTCGGTGCGTGATACGTTAACTATTTCTCGATTTAAAGAGTTCTACGCTAGAAGCCGTGTGGTCGTTCCAGGCTATGAAATTGAAGGTTGGTTAGAGGTGAACAATATTAACGAAGATGATTCGGGGTACGAGTTTGCTCGTATTTTGATTAAGAGCCCTGATGTAAATGCTGATCTCGCACAGCAAGTTCGTGATGAAATTGAGGGTGGCCTAAGCTTTCAACAAGCGGTATTGAGTTACTCCGAAGCACCCGATGCGAGTACAGGTGGTGTGATTCCTATGCGCCTTGCGAAAGATTTACCTGAAATTTGGAAAGATCCGTTAAAGAATATGGAGGTTGGTCAAGTATCAGACGTGATCGTCGGCGAAAATGCGCTTCACATTTTGAAACTATTGGATCGAACGGGTGAGAAAACTGAGATTGTGCAAACTCAAGTTAGTCATATATTAATTAAAGCTGAATCTAAAGTCGCGAAATCACAAGCATCTAAGAGATTGTTTGAGTTGAGGCAGCGAATTCTAGACGGTGAAGACTTTGACACTCTCGCACGTATTTATTCGGATGATACAGGCTCGGCGGCAACAGGTGGCAGTTTAGGTTGGGTCTCTCCAGGAGAGATGGTTCAGCCGTTTGAGGAGGCGTTTAATCAGATTCCTCTAAATCAAGTAAGCGAACCTATAGATACGCAGTTCGGGATGCACATCCTTAAAGTCGAGGAACGCAGAAAGAAAAATGTTACTGAGCAAATTGCGAGAGCACGTGCCGAAAATACTTTACGCCGTCAACGAGCTGAACGGGAATTTGGGCAATGGGTTAGGGAGTTACTTGAAGGCGCTTACGTCGAACATGTAACGGCGCCGTCAGAGCCGGTGATATAATTAGCTTGACGACAATCAACAAATAAAGCCCGCTTAATCAGGTGATTGAGCGGGCTTTATTATACAAAAAGTATGAATTAATTCAGAGGCTTCCTAGATCATTTGTCGTTCTTTGATTTCGTTTAATGTCTTGCAATCAACGCACAATTCAGCAGTAGGGCGGGCTTCTAAGCGACGAATACCGATTTCTATTCCACAGCGGTCACACCATCCGTAGTCATCACTATCTACTCTCGCGATTGTTTGGTCGATTTTCTTTAGAAGCTTTCGCTCACGATCACGATTTCGGAGCTCTAAAGACATATCTGTCTCTTGACTAGCACGGTCATTTGGGTCGGGATGGTTTATATTTTCATCTTGCATTAAGTTAATAGTGCGAGAGACTTCATCCAAAAGGTTGGTTTTCCAAGCAATCAATATATCGCGAAAATGATCAACATGATTTGGGTTCATATATTTTTCGCGGGCTTTTTCTTTATACGGCGCGACTCCGTGAATCAATTGATCTGGATTTACGGTATCTACTGTCGCTTTTTTTGTGGCTTTCTTCGTTGCCATGAAATAATTCTCTTGTGTGTCTCGACACTGCTTTCCTGCGTGTTAACGCAAGTAATTATATCTATGTCTAATCAATGTTTGTGTGTCGTCGCGCTATTGCGTCGATTTAGTTTTTATTGGGGAAATGGCGATTTATTTATGCGCTCGAAAATTTAGCAGGCATTTTTACTACAAACTAGAGTCATAATCAATACACACTGCAGTGTTAATGCCGAATATATTAATTAAACAAATTTAAGCTAAGCTCAAGTCTTGGCTTTTAGTTTCATGTAGGCTAGTTTATGGGAAATAGTTTATGACCGCTCAATTACATTGATATTTTTTGTTAATTGCAATGATTGTAGATATATACTGTAAGCTAGAAATTGTTAGGATGTTGCGATATTGACGTGAATATCTAACGTGAACCACAAATTAAAATAAAACTGGAAATACTATGAACACATTAAATAAAACTGCAATTGCATTAGCACTTGCTCTGACTGTTAGCGCTTGTGGTGATAATGGTGAAAAGTCTGCTGTAGGCAATGCTATTGATGCAACAAAAAACGCTGCTTCTAACGCAGTAGATGCCACAAGTAATGCCGCGTCTAACGCTGTTGATGGTGCTAAAGAAATGGCAAGCGATGCTGTAGATAAAACCGCTGAAATGAGTAAAGCTGCTATGGACGCAGGTAAAGAAGTAGCAGGTGAAGCTATGGAGAAAGGCAAAGAGATGGCAGGTGATGCCATGGAAAAGGGTAAGGAAATGGCCGGCGATGCAATGCATA
>CAZFVP010000008.1:8243-19518 GCA_964522345.1 uncultured Gammaproteobacteria bacterium
ATTGATACGGTAAGTTATGAGCAAATCAAAACCGACAATTTTAGAGAAACTACACAGTGAAACTGCGTTAATGCATTGGACTGATTTGCAACGCTTTTTCGCGCAGGGGAAAGTGTTGTATGTTCAGGAATCGTTAAATTTAGTTAAAACGGCTGCGTCGTTTGCAGAGGACGCAGCGACTGAATTAGCCGAACATATCGACTCTCAGGCTATTGCGCCGCCGAGCAATGATCAGGCGAGAGCTTGGTATACTAATGACATTGAGCTATGGACTGTTGTAGTTGCACCGTATGTTTTGGTGCAAGAGCAAAAAAATTAGGCCTTGATTAAGGCTTACTAAAGCGGCGGACTTGCCGATTTTTCGAGCCAACTTTGTAATATTACTGTCACACATCGGAATTAGGATGCCTCCAGTTCTTAATACAACCCCACGACCTTATAACAAGGGAGAAAACTGTGAAAAAACTTTTACTTAGCCTTGCTGCAGCAGCAACAGTTACTAACGTCTCAACCGCTGCCGCGCGTGACTCTATTAGTATTGTCGGTTCGTCGACTGTATACCCGTTTGCTACGGTTGTAGCGGAACGCTTTGGTAAATCAACCGACTTTAGAGCACCAAAAGTGGAATCTACGGGTTCTGGCGGTGGTTTGAAGTTGTTTTGTAAGGGTGTTGGTGTAGCGACGCCTGATATCACTAATGCATCTCGTCGCATCAAATCTAGCGAATTCGAGAAATGCCAGAAAAATGGCGTTAAAGAGGTTGTTGAAGTTCTTATCGGTTATGACGGCATTGTTTTAGCTAATGCTAAAGGCGCAGCGCCAATGGAACTAACTCGTAAAGACATATATCTAGCTCTGGCTAAATTAGTGCCTGGGCCAGATGGTAAGTTGATTGAAAACCCTAACAAGACATGGAAGGACGTTAATGCGGCTCTTCCTGCGACAAAGATTGAAGTGTTAGGCCCACCACCAACGTCTGGAACTCGAGACGCATTCGTTGAGCTCGCTCTAGAAGGCGGCGCTAAGAAAGTTGCTGATATTAAAGCTCTTCGTAAAATGAAAGCTAACCAAGTTGACGAAATCAAAGCAATGGTTGGTAAATTAGGAATCGAAGCAGCATGGGCTGCTGCCGTTGAGAAGAAGGGCGCCAAAGCAAAAGGTAAAGATGTTGTAAAGATCATCGGCCGTTCAGTACGTGAAGATGGTGCTTATATTGAAGCGGGTGAAAACGATAACCTTATCGTAAACAAGCTTGTTGCTAACCCGAACGCGCTTGGCATTTTTGGCTTTAGTTTCTTAGATCAAAACTCTGACAAAGTGCAAGGCTCTATCATTGATGGAAACGCGCCAACATTTGAAGCAATTGCTTCTGGTGACTATAAAGTAAGTCGTCCGCTTTATTTCTACGTTAAGAAAGCTCACATCGGTACCGTTCCAGGGATCCAAGAGTATCTAAATACCTTTGTTTCTGAAGATACAATTGGTCCAGACGGCTACTTGGTCGATAAAGGTTTGATTCCTCTTGGTGATGAACAGTATTTAGAAATGTCTGGCGGCGCCAAAGCGTTGAACAATTTAGCTCTATAGAGTTACTAAAAAAGAGGTCTCCTCCTCTCGAATGGGTCGCACTAGCCATAATGCTATCGCTAGTAAAACCATATTCTCTCCGGCGGGTAAGTCTTATGTCTTACCCGCCATTTTTTTTGTTTCGATTTCGGGTATTATTCGGGCTCGAAATCATAAAGAAGTCGTCATTCTGACGCAGAATCGTAATGAAATTTGATTACTATTCTTGACGTCGGTTCACTGGGCTGTGCCCACATTGAACTTCGAGTATTGCAATAACGCATTTATCCGCCAAGTAGTTAGCTTTTCGAGTGATTATTGAGCGACATGTAAGAAAGGTAAGATGAACCTATCAACCCTATTATTAATTATTCTTGCGGGCTCCGCTGTAGCTTATTTTATTGGCTACACCCGATCTCAACAGATTGCTAAACCCATTGGCGGCGTTCGCTACCTGGCCACCTTGCCGTCGTACTATGCAAGTATGATGAGCCTGTGGGCGTTAATTCCAGCGCTTATATTGATGTTTTTCTGGTCCGTTCTTGATGGGTCTGTGATCACGTCTCTGGTAAAGAGTTCCTTACCAACAGAAGCTAAACAGTTGAGCGATGAAAACCTTGGCTTGTTGATGAGCCAGGTTTCCAATGTTGCGTCAGGAATAGGTTCTCTGGATACGCTAGGTCAGGAATATGCGCCTGCAGTAGATCGATTGACATCGCTGCGCGGTATTAGCAAACAGGCCATGCCCTTATTAACGATCTGTGTGCTAATTATAGGTGCGTTACTCGGGTTTAGAGCCGTTAGATCTGATCATAATGCCCGCTATGCGGTAGAGAAAATTTTCAATGTAATGCTGTTCGTTTGTTCAAGTATTGCGATCTTTACCACTTTTGGCATCGTATTTTCGGTGTTGTTTGAGTCGCTTAGTTTTTTCCAGAAAGTTCCCTTTTTCGACTTCTTATTTGGAACCCATTGGAGTCCTCAGATCGCCATTAGAGCCGATCAAACGGGTGCTTCTGGTTCGTTCGGCGTGATACCGTTGATTGTTGGTACATTATTAATCTCATTTATTGCTTTGCTTATCGCCGTTCCGGTTGGCCTGATGTCGGCGATCTATCTGTCCGAGTACGCCAGCTCTCGAGTTCGTGGAATTGTCAAACCCGCCTTGGAGATTCTTGCTGGCGTTCCTACCGTCGTTTATGGTTTTTTCGCGGCGCTGACCGTAGCGCCAGCGATTCGTCGTTATGGTGACCAACTTAGAGATTGGGGCGCTGAACGAGATATTGAGTTTCTGGCAAATTTAGCAGTGTCATCGGAAAGTGCCCTAGCGGCGGGAATTGTTATGGGGGTTATGATCATTCCATTTGTATCTTCCATTTCTGATGATGTGATTAACGCTGTCCCTCAAAGTTTGAGAGATGGGTCCTATGGGTTAGGAGCGACTCAATCTGAGACAATTAAAAAGGTTATCTTCCCAGCGGCCTTACCCGGTATTGTGGGAGGCATACTGTTGGCTGCATCAAGAGCAATAGGAGAAACCATGATTGTTGTGATGGCGGCCGGCCTCGCCGCCAATCTAACGGTTAACCCGCTTGAGGCAGTTACCACCGTTACCGTGCAAATCGTAACACTTTTAGTAGGCGATCAAGAATTTGACAGTGCTAAAACTCTGGCCGCTTTCGCCTTAGGCTTATTTCTTTTTGTGATCACGCTTGCATTGAATGTTATCGCATTAAAAGTAGTCAAAAAATACCGAGAGCAATATGATTGATTCTACCAAAGCTGAAGCAAGTCAAGCCGTGAACAAGCCATTCGAAGATAGGGCGTTATTAGCCAAAAAACGTACCGCCGCACTCAAGCGTCGAAACAAAGCTGAAAAGCGATTTCAATGGGCTGGCCGACTATCAATCGGTTTCGGTATCGCCTGCGTGTTATTTTTGTTTACCGATATAATAAGCAAAGGCATTGGTGCGTTTACTCAAACCTATGTCAAAGTTGAAATAACGTTTGATCAAGAAAAACTCGGTTTAACGCCACAGAGCTCAGAGGCAGAGATAAAGGCGGCAAGCTTTGGCTCGTTTTTTAAGAAGTCTCTCCGAGAAAAATACCCAGACATTAAAGGGCGCAAAGAAAAACGCGAACTCTATGCCATGTTTACCAGCGATATGCCTCTGGTTTTAAGAGACATGGTGTTAGCCGACCCAGCTATTTTGGGTACAAGTCAAGAAGTGATTATGATCGCAGATGATGACTTTGACACCTATTATAAACACAGTTATGGTAAAGACTTGGAAGAGGGCGAAGAGATTAGTCGTCTTAGTGATATGCAAGAAGGCCTAGTTGACTCGCTGGTAAAATCCGGCGCTGTTATCACTAAGTTTAATTCAATTTTATTTTCCAATTCAGATTCAAGGGAACCTGAGCTAGCGGGTATTAAAGGAGCAATTGTCGGATCAATTTTGACTCTGCTTGTAACCCTAGCCTTGTCATTCCCAATCGCGGTTGCAACCGCGATCTATTTAGAAGAGTTTGCGCCGACTAATCGCCTAACCGATTTTATTGAAGTAAATATTAATAATCTCGCAGCGGTTCCATCGGTTATTTTTGGCTTGCTGGGTCTCGCCATATTTATTAATTTCTTTGGCTTGCCACGCTCGGTGCCACTTGTAGGTGGATTCGTTCTTACATTAATGACCTTGCCAACCATCATCATTTCAAGTCGTGCAGCGATAAAAGCCGTGCCACCTTCAATCAGAGAAGCCGCGCTTGGAATGGGAGCGTCAAAGATGCAAACGGTAGTACACCATGTGCTGCCACTGGCGATGCCAGGCATGCTCACTGGTACGATTATCGGAATGGCACAAGCATTAGGTGAGACAGCGCCATTGTTAATGATTGGTATGGTGGCTTTTATCGTTGATACCCCTACAGGTATCACCGATCCTGCGACTGTCTTGCCGGTTCAAATTTTCTTATGGTCAGACAGCCCTGAACGGGCATTTGTCGAAAAGACCTCCGCGGCTATTATGGTCTTACTGACTTTTCTAATTTGCATGAACAGCTTTGCAGTTTGGCTTCGAAAACGCTTAGAGCGTCGTTGGTAATCGAGGAATTAGACAACGCATATATTTGTAGAGCGAGCAAATTTCTGAAAAAATAAAACGAAGAAGTATTCATATGAACACAGCACAACACACCATGGCCGAAATAGTGAAAGAAACTTATCAAACCTCAGGTCTGCCGTTACTGGAAGATCCAAAAATGCGCGTACGAAACGCCAATGTTTTTTACGGTGAAAAGCAGGCTATTTTCGACGTTAATTTGGACATAGGTAAGAACCAAGTTATCTCGATGATAGGCCCCTCTGGCTGTGGCAAATCTACCTTCTTACGGTGTTTGAACCGTATGAATGACACGATTGATATTTGTCGAGTACACGGCGAGTTATTACTTGAAGATCAAGATATTTACGATAAAAAAATTGATGTAGTTGAACTGCGAGCTCGGGTTGGAATGGTATTTCAAAAGCCGAATCCATTTCCCAAGTCTATTTATGAGAACGTCGCCTATGGTGCCCGCATTCATGGTTTGACGGACAATAAGGTACAGCTTGATGAATTAGTTGAAACAAGCCTGATACGGTGTGGGTTGTGGACGGAAGTAAAAGACCGTTTGGATGAACCGGCAACGGGATTATCGGGTGGTCAACAGCAACGTTTATGCATTGCCAGAGCGATTGCGGTAAACCCCGAAGTGATATTGATGGATGAACCATGTTCGGCTCTTGATCCGATTGCAACCGCGACGGTAGAAGAGCTGATCCACGAGTTGAGTGAAAATTTCACCATTTGCATCGTTACCCACTCTATGCAACAGGCGGCACGTGTATCGCAGCGTACAGCGTATTTTCATCTTGGAAAGCTAATTGAAGTTAATGATACTTCGCAGGTATTCACAAACCCTGAACATCAGTTAACGGAAGAATACATTACTGGACGAATAGGTTAGCGTATTGCTAAGCGTTTGATAGACGGAGAAATTATGAATGAAGAAGTAATGGTTGGCGGGCATATCTCCCGTCAGTTCGACCTCGAACTAGATGAAATTCGGTCACGTGTACTTAAAATGGGTGGTTTAGTTGAAGCCCAACTAGATAAAGCCCTTGAGTCATTGAGAGAGGGCGATGCAGAAGCGATCGTGGATGTCGAGAAACTCGACCGCAAAGTGAATGCCTTGGAGATGCAAATTGATGAAGAGTGCACTCAAATTTTGGCCAAGAGACAGCCAGCCGCGGGTGATTTGCGTATGATTATAGCGACGACGAAATCGGTTCGGGACCTGGAGCGGATCGGCGATGAGGCCGAACGAGTGGCAAACATGGTGCGCCACGCATTTGATAATGATGCTTCGATAAAGGCGTTCAAAGGTTTATTATCGTTGGGTGAGCATGTTAAAGAACTGCTGAATAATACCCTAGATACCTATGCGCGTATGCAAACTCGCTCGGCGGTGAAAAATATACGTAAAGACCAAGATATTGATGAAGAATATTCTCGTGTTGTTGTGCGCTTGGTGAATTACATGAAGAAAGACCCTGATAATATCTCAGATGCGCTCGATGTAATGTGGGCTGCTCGCTCGCTTGAGCGCATTGGCGATCACTGCATCAATATTTGTGAAAATGTGATCTATCTTGTTGAGGGGCAGGATGTACGACATTCAAAACTCGAGGATATTCATCAGCAATTATCATAGAGACCTAAACAAGTCTAAATCAAAAGTGGCCAATCGACGTTCGTCAGTTGGCCATTTTTAGTTATACTCAGTTAAAGCCATTTACTGATGAGTTAGTTCGTGCCAATTACACCTATAAGAGACCTTCAAGGAGAAGGCCTCAAATCCCCGTTTGCGGGCCAACAAGTTACCACTAGCGGAGTCGTAACAGGTGTTGTGCGCCGCGGTTTCTTTTTACAAACGCCAAACAAACCATGGGATGGTAAAGGTTCTGATGCTATTTTTGTCTATAGTCGAGAATGGAACGCTCTTTTGGGGGCTGAGCTGGAGCTAACCGGTATGTGCGTAGATTATATTAAACATGATACGGCCAAGCCGGTAACGCAGTTGCGTTTTGAATCGGCTAAAATTGTTAATACTGATGCCGATGGTGTGGAAGCGATTACCTTAACACAGGAGTTTTTACCGCCCGATAGCCTTGAATTAGCGGTGTTATTAAATAGCCTCGAGGCGATGTTGGTTGCGGTTGAATCGGGTCAAACGTTTGTAGCGCCAAGCAATAATTACGGCGACTATGTTGTTGCTTTAGACTCTCCTGCACAGGACCAATCTGCTCCGCGTACCAGTCATAATGGCTTCATTGGTGATCATCAAAATGAGTTACGCTGGTTACCTGGTTTTCGAATCACTAACTATAATCATGCTCGCCGCCTCAATGTTGGCGCAAAACTCATGAGTCGAATTCAAGGCCCGCTAAACTATCGAGTAGACTCGTATCAGATGTCGGTCAGTGATCCTTTTGAACTAGAAGAAAGTTTTATAGAGCTTACTAAATCTAGCCTTCACCCTAGTGCTGGTGCTATAACAATAATGACTCTCAACTGCTTTAACCTAGACCCTAATATCGAAGCGCCTACACGAGTTCAAAATCCGCGGCAAGACGTTGATGACGATTGGGGAGAAGGGCGCTTTCACACCTTAGCCCAAGCGGTAGTTTTGCAAGCGAACACGCCAGATATTGTTGCACTGCAAGAAATTCAAGACAGTGACGGCGCGGAGCTGACTCCCATTGTTGATGCAACGGAGACCTATCGATTATTGGTTCTAACTATTAAACAGTTGAGTGGTATAGAGTACCAATGGGTAGATATAAACCCCGAGTTAGGCGCGGATGGCGGCCAACCAGGTGGTAATATTCGCAATGGTTTTCTTTATAACCCAAATACAGTTAACGTTGATATGGAGTCTCTACGTGTCATTGGTAAAGGTAACTGGGCTTACGATGATTCCCGTAAACCATTGGTGTGTGACTTCATCGAAAAAGAGTCTGGTGAACGCCTAACCGTTATTAATGTGCACTTAGCATCCAAGCGTCACCAAGAAAGTATCTTTGCCCCGACAGAACCAGGAGTAGACGGTAAATTGGGGGTCAGAGTTGAGCAAGCACAGGTGATTCGCAACGAGGCCAACAAAGTACTCAGGCGAGGTAATGAGTATTATATTACTGGCGACTTTAACGACTCTGAATTTAGTCGAACACTGGAGGTTTTGTGTAGCGACGATGCAGTTAACTTAGTGATGCAATTACCCGTTGATGAGCGTTATGATTACAACCATCGAGGTAAGCTTCAGGTATTGATGCATGGTATTGTATCTAGTCAACTTGCAGCCTCTGGTCGAGCTGAATATGAAATTCTCCATGGCAACGAACTAATCGGTGTCACTCCCGGTGAGCAAAGCGATAAGCCTAGTGATCACGCGTATGTGATCGCTAAAATAAAGTTGTAAAGTTATACATCTCAATAGATGTTATTTAATTGTGCACGAGAATTAAATTCTGTGTGGCCGGCCTAAAAACGCCTACCTTTGGTCCCGAGGAGTTTTATATACTACTTTCTTTATCTGATTTGCTTTGATGCTTTAGGGTTTGTTTGTTGTTTTTTAGGAAATAGACATCTGAAAGTACTGCCTTCGCCTTCCTCACTGCGTATCTCGAGCTCGGCTCCGTGGCGTTGCAGAACATGCTTAACGATAGCTAAACCTAAGCCTGTCCCACCGCCCTCTCTGGATCTATCAGTATCTACTCGATAGAAACGTTGTGTTAGGCGTTCGATGTGGTGAGCTGCTATGCCAAGGCCATTGTCCTTAACTGAAAATATCGCGCCATCGGGGCTATCACTCCATCTAACTTTAATAGCGCCGTGTTCCGGGGTGTAGTTAATAGCATTCGCAATTAGGTTGGAAAATGCACTGTGGAGCTCAGTTTGCGCTCCAGCGAGAGAAAGTGAGTAATCTATGTCTAATTCCAACTTGTGATGCTTTTCATATATCAAGGGCCCCACAGACTCCACAATAGTGTTAATCAAATTAGTTACATCAACATTCTCGTGTGGTTTGACATTGGCGGTGTCTTCTAACTTCGCAAGATAGAGCAAATCACCAACGATTAATTCCATCCGTATACTCTGCAAATTCATTTGTGATAATGGTTTCGCAAATTTTTCTGGGAGTTCGGGGTTGTCTGTTAGTATTTCGACGTAACCTTTGAGTACTGTTAGCGGCGTTTTAAGTTCGTGCGAAACATTAGCGACGAAGTCTGAGTGCATTTGATTGACCTTAATCAGTCGACTAACATCACGAGCGATGATCATACGAACTTCATCTGAGTAGCGTACACATTTGAAGCTGATAGTTTGTTCACTGTTAGAAATTGAATTCACCACCACTCCTTGTGCTGGTGGTTTTTTCTTAGAATTAGCTTGTTTTAACAAATTGGCGACTTCAGGGTATCGAATTAAGTCTCCAAAACGCACATTACTGTCTTCCGGCCAGCGAATTCCTAATACTTTATTCGCATTTTTATTGGCCCATTCAATTTTGCCATTGTCATCAATCAATATAACCGCGTCTGGTAACGCGCTAACCGCTTTTCTAAACTGGGTTAAATAGGCGCTTAACTGGCGCTTGCGCTTGGAGTTTTTGGTGTTTTTACGATTGATTGCACGGTATAAGGTATAGAGTTGGCCACTGACTTCGGGCATAGGGTTGTGCTTGGGGTTTTCAACCCACTCGGAGAGTGTTTTAAGTCGGTAGATTTGCCACGCGATAATGCCAATAGACATTAGTAGCATTGGCGCCATAGTGTCGCCAATAGTGAAACCTAACAATGCCGCAATGAGTATTAAACTAGCAAATTTCCAAATATCCTGTTGCATAAGGGCAGTGGCCTAACCTAATTAGTTTTTCTGTAGTGAAAATCGATAACCGACGCCACGCACTGTATGGATGTAAGTGTCGCAATTATGAGGCTCTAACACCTTACGTAAACGTCGAATATGCACGTCTACGGTACGATCTTCAACATAAACTTGATCGCCCCAAACGTTATCGAGCAATTGATCTCGACCAAACACTCTATCCGGATGTGACAATAGGAAGTGGAGGAGGCGGAACTCAGTAGGGCTGAAGTCGACGTTATTTGAGTCGATAGCCACGCGATGCTGTGTGGTGTCTATTGTAATTTTGCCGGCGCTAACAACGTCGTTGATGATACTTTTATCAGATAACCTGCGTAGCACTGCCTTCATTCTAGAAATAAGCTCTTTAGTTGAAAACGGTTTCTTAATGTAATCATCGGCACCTACATCTAAGCCACGAATTAAATCGTCTTCATTATCTTTAGCTGTGACCATAATAATGCCTACGTGATGGTTTCCTTCGCGACGAATTCTAGTGGCAAAATCAATGCCAGAAACACCAGGCATCATCCAGTCTAATAATATTAGATCAATATCTTCTTGTTCTAATTTTTTTACGGCTTGGTGTGCATTGCTTGCATCGGATACTTCAAAGCCTTCGATTTCCAAGGCCATGCGTACCATATCGCGAATGGCGGCTTCGTCATCTACTATTAATATATGTGCGCTCACTGAATTTCCCACGGTGTAAAATTAAAGCGGTATTGCTTAGCTGTCACATTACATCGCGGTTATATTACAAGCTCGTGACACGATGCCGCAATAGCTAATTCAAGTACAAATTGTGACTAATTTCATGTCTCTAATGGTGTAGATGCCTTAAGTTTCCTGTTTGACTCGCGTAGAATACCGACAAATTTATTAGCTGGCCTACTTCACTGTTACATGATTAACAGTTTCCTAGGGCTTAGTGAGAGCCTTATGACAGATCCGCGAAAACAAGAGTATGATAATAATAAGCTAATCAAGCGCCTTCAGAGAAATGTTGGACAAGCTATCGGCGATTTCAATATGATTGAAGACGGAGATCGTATTATGGTCTGCCTATCGGGTGGTAAAGACAGCTACGCGATGCTAAATATTTTGATTGCTTTGCAACGTCGAGCGCCGATTGACTTTACATTAATTGCAGTAAACCTTGATCAAAAACAACCTGGTTTTCCTGAACATGTATTACCAGCTTATTTAGATCAGCTCGGGGTCGAATATCGAATTGTGGAAGAAGATACTTACAGTATCGTGACCGATAAAATTCCGACTGGCAAAACAACCTGTTCTTTATGTTCTCGTTTACGTCGCGGAATACTCTATCGAACTGCCACTGAACTAGGGGCAACAAAGATCGCCTTAGGTCACCATATGGACGATATGGTAGAAACTATGTTTTTAAATATGTTTCACGGAGCGAGATTAAAAAGTATGCCGCCAAAATTAGTCAGCGACGACAAAAAACATATGGTGATTCGCCCGCTTGCCTATTGTCGAGAAGGAGACTTAGAGCAGTTCGCGACTATTCAAGGTTTTCCAATTATTCCTTGTAACTTATGTGGCTCTCAAGAGAATTTGCAGCGTAAAAAAATAAAACAGATGCTATCCGAATGGGATCAGCAGCAACCCGGCCGAGTAATGAACGTGTTTAAGTCAATGTCCCGACTTACTCCATCACACTTGCTAGATCGTGATGTGTTTAATTTCGTTGATTTAAAAACCGACGATGC
>CAZFVP010000008.1:19618-22794 GCA_964522345.1 uncultured Gammaproteobacteria bacterium
GCAAAGATGGCTGTTTTTGTAGAGTTTGCATCCGTATTTACCGGCGTTTCGTTGTCTGCTTGCGCTTGGGAATAGCTTAGATAAGCAAAAGACAAAATTCCAGTAAGTGCGAATAGCGAAAATAGTTTTTTCATATTTTGAGGTTCCATTAATTTAGAGCCAGAATGTTACTGTGTTTAGATTAGATGATATGCTCATGTTTTAGAGCATACCTACTATGAGAGAAGACCGTGTTAATAGATAAGTTATCACTCCCTACTGCCGAACAATTGCTGCCTGGTCGTGACGAGGCAATGCCACTACACAATGAGCATTATTTTAATGGTCGGCCACTAATTGCGCCCTATAGCGATGATGATTCACAGCTGCAAGAAATACTCATCGGTATGGGGTGTTTTTGGGGGGCAGAGAGAAAATTTTGGAATACTCCGGGAGTATACACCACAGCAGTGGGTTACGGTGCCGGTGTTACGCCTAACCCTAGCTACGAAGAAGTATGCTCCGGCAGAACAGCCCATAACGAGCTAGTGTTAGTTGTCTACGACCCAAGTCTATTGAGCATTAATGATTTGCTGAAAGTTTTTTTCGAATCACATAACCCCACCCAAGGTATGCGCCAAGGCAACGATAAAGGCACTCAGTATCGTTCAGGCATTTACTTCTATACTGATGAGCAAAAAGCGGCAGCGGAACAAGCCCGTGACAGTTACCAACGTGCGTTGAACGATGCGAATATGGGTTCAATTACCACTGAAATCATAGCTGCGCCGACATTTTATTATGCCGAACAATATCACCAACAGTATCTAGCTAAGAATCCTAATGGCTATTGCGGTATTGGTGGCACTGGCGTGACTTGTGCGATTTAGTTTTGTTGGCTGCATATTGATTTTCAAGCTAAGTTTTAGCAATACTCGTGTTTTACATCAATAAAAGTTGCACCGAAACCTTAAATACAACTGAATGAACGATATCACTCTCAGCGAAACTGTAGATGCGCAACAAAATAATCTGACTACTCGATTTATTGCTACAGGAGTAATTTCCACAATTTTAATCGTCGTTGGAATGTCAATGCGCGGTTACTATGTTTTGCGTTCTAGTGGAGTTGAAAACGAGACAAATCGTGTAGGTGTCAAAGTCTCTGAAGTAGTCGATATTCTGCTCGATGAAACCAAGCGAGTTGAGCTGCGGCACCTAATTGAAATTGGCGACTCTTTTAAGTATTTAAACGGTGTTACAAACGTTACGATCTTCAATATTGACCTTAATCCAGTATGGCCTAGTAAGACTGCTGATAAGCTTAGTAGCGAGGAACGAATCGCCGTTCAAACACTCTTAGCTGATAACAGCAAAGACGCTAGTGTCATAGATTTAGGTTTTACGCTATTCAGTACGTGGGTAGACGGCCTGATTGGGAAATCAGAAACGTTGCCGGTGTTCGTGAAGCTTAAGGACTCTTCGGGAAAGGTATTTTCGGTTACCAGGCTCGATTATAATTTTGAGGGTTCGCTAAATTATGCGCGTCATTTTGGATTCAGAGTTTTTCTGTTTGCCTTTTTATGTTCGGTGATTCTATTTTTATCTCTGTATTATACTTTTCGCCGAGGTATCAAGACAATTGAACGTCAGGAAGACAGACTAACGCAGCAAATCACTCGCCTCTCCAATTTACTCGCGACAAACAAAGACATGCAGAAAAGTATGAAAACCGCCAGTTCGCGAGCGGTTGAGCTAAACGAGCAGTTCTTACGAAGAGTTGGTGCAGACTTGCATGATGGGCCTGCTCAGATGATTGGCTTTGCCGTTTTGAGGCTAAATCAAGTGTCAAAGCAGGAAGCGGCCAAAATGTTTGGCCATGAATTTCACGCGGTTAGAGAAGCGTTGGACGAATCTTTAGAAGAAATTCGAGGTATCTCGTCTGGTTTGGTATTACCTGAATTGGAGGCAATGAGCTTAGAGGAATGTCTACGCAAAGTTGTAACCTTACATGGAGCAAAATCTAAAGTGCCAGTTGAACAATACTATCAAGAATTACCCAAGAATATCCCTTTGCCAATTAAGATATGTGCTTACCGCTTTATCCAAGAAGGGCTTAATAATGCTCACCGACATGGAAGCGCGAAAAAATGTCGGTTGTCAGCGTATGTAAAAGACAAGGATTTGGTCATTTCTCTTAAAGATAATGGAGTTGGTTTTAGAAAGTCGAAGTTACTCGAAGGCGGAACCCACTTAGGTTTAGTTGGCCTAAAGGATAGGGTTGAAAGCCTTGGTGGGGTATTTAGCATCAATAGCGAACTCGGGACCGGAACGGCATTGAAAGTGGTCATCAATTTGGCTGATGAGCATTAGTGGTTATCTAAAACAACTCAATTCATGGAATCTACTTGATCAATGTTAGCCAACACTGAGTTATTAGATTACTATAACATTCGAGAATAGAGTGTTTTATAAGTCTTTGAAATATAAAATTTTCTATAGGGAGAAAGTCTTAAATAACCCAAGGTGTTGCGAAAATAATGTCCGATTTAATTTCCATAATTGTTGTTGATGATCACCCTTTGTTTCGTGAGGGGGTTGTAACAACCTTAGTTGAGAGCGGTAAGTTTGATGTTGTTGCGCAGGCTGGCAACAAAGAAGACGCCATTATTCAGGCGGAGAAGCATTTGCCTGATTTGATGCTTTTAGATGTTTCTATGCCTGGTGGCGGAATAGAGACCGCACATGAAATTGCAAATAGAGTGCCCATCGTTAAAGTGATTATGCTTACTGTCTCTGAACAAGAACACGATGTTCAAGCTGCTTTGAAAGCACAGGCGCGTGGTTATGTGCTTAAGGGTGTTGCCTCCGATGACTTAGTCAATATATTGCAAGATATTAGCCGAGGTGATTCTTATATTTCTCCTAATTTGGCCGTTAATTTATTAATGAGAAGTACTGAAGATGCGCATAAAGATACGCCCGATGATTTTGATTTAAATGACCGCGAGCGACAGATTTTAGAAAAGCTTGCAATTGGGCTTAGTAACCGAGAAATCGCCGATGATATTCATCTAAGCGAAAAAACGGTGAAACATTATATGACTAACATTATGCATAAACTGCATGTTAGTAACCGAGTGCAGGCTGCGATTAAAGCCTACGAGATGGGAAAGCAGTCTCGAATTTAGTCGAAT
>CAZFVP010000008.1:22894-27452 GCA_964522345.1 uncultured Gammaproteobacteria bacterium
GAATCATAATTGTAAGCGTATGTTATATGTAGCGTTTAAGACTTTAGTCTGAATTATTAATTACTTAGGCCCATAGTTATGCCTGATCGGTTGCCGTAGAATCTTTAAGTGGTTAGGTAAGGCATGTAAATTAGCTTCAACAGTAAAATACGTTTTGGGTAAGGAAAATCCTTTTTGTTGAAGTTGAATTTATATATTCGATAAGAGATTTTGTAGGGAAATTTATGACGATCGAATAAGTGCTAAACTAAAAAGCTCTCCATTTTTGGAGAGCTTTTTTTTTGCTAATCGCTGAGTATTGCTCGGATAGCTAGCATAATCTTTGCCTATGTTTTAATCGGCTGTAGCACTGTGGCGGTTTTAAAAATCATCATAATCCTCGGCTTGATAGTATCTCTCATAGGTGATCTCGTTTGAATTTAATGTACCTTCAATAAGAGCGTTAACGTCATTTTCTACTTTTGAAATGTAGTTTATTTGGTCATTTCGTTCAGCGGACGTTCTAAGTGCACTACCCCACACGGCGATATTAGTACTATTGATACGACGAACCGTATTATCTTGTGCCCACTCGTTAGAGATTAAAACCCCAAGTGACTTAATTCGGGTCGCTAATTTTTTCTTATCTTCTTCAACATTAACAGAATCAAGAAAGCGTTCCGAAACTCGGTTCCATCCATTTGGGTATAAAACTGTTCCCTTATAAAAACGAATAATCCAAACTAAATGAGCTTCAATATCGCGTTCGTTCGCGGAAGAACTTTTGATATTGCGATTAGAGAGGTATTTATCAACGAAAATTTGCCTTTCAGGCACATCATCGGGCCATTTTGAAGCTGTAGTAAGTGTATTACAACCGACAAGTGTTAGTAGAATTAGAATTACCGAAAAGTTTTGAAAGGTTTTTTGCATGGCGTGGGCACTTTTGAGTGCTGTAATTATTATTTAGAAATTATCTTGATGTTATAATAATAGGCTAATTTTAAGGTCAATATTGACCATTTAGGCGATACTATAAGAGGCTTAGAGTCTATTTTAGTTCATCACATTGTCTAACATTAATGTTAATTGACGATCAACCTGTAAAGTTTAGTAATATATGTGCAACAAGTGTTGGAAATATGCCTAGAACATTGTCTAATTAGCATGCCGTAACGGTGCTTACTCAGCTTTCGGTTTGAACTATGGATATTGTTCAGTTCGTTTAAGTTGGGTAACCAAGTATCGATTTAGGCATTTAGTCCAATCAAGTTATAGACACTCTTAGACTTATAACTTGGTTACCAATTATATTTTTGAACGCACTATAGGGGTATATTGTGGATCTAAGGAAACGACGTAGCCAGGAAAAACTTCAGCTGGCACTAGCACAACATTTACAAAGTAAAACCATCGATGAAATTACTATTGGCGAGTTAACTAAAACCGCCGGAGTAAGTCGACAAACATTTTATTCTAACTTTGATAGTAAGCAATCTATTTTACTTTCTCGCATTGAATCTCTTTTTGAGAAGGCGTGGGCAAAAACTGAGGTTCTTATTCAAAATGCAGAAATCGGGCGCGAAGAATTCGTGGAGGTTAGCGTTCGCAATCTTTTGGAAGAATGCGATAAAGAACGCACCCTGATGCGTGCGGCCTTTACTGGTCAAGCGGGGATACAGTGTTTGTCATTGTTAAAGACACTTATTTCGAGGCTCATATCAGACCGAATTTTATTTCAATTTAATCATAATTTTAATGCGAGGCAGCTAGATACAATCTCTGATTTTTATGCTGGAGGTATTATCGGAACAGTTCAAGGTTGGTTAATTGACGAGACCTCGATGAAAGATATTTCGTCAGTTGCACGTCAGATTGGTCGACTCATTCCCCATGGTTTAGATGGGTATATTGCTAAACCATATTAGTTCTCTAAGTTGAATTAGCTATGCAAGGGCGCCGATGTTACATCGAGCGCCTTTTTATTGGTAAGAGAAAACCACGTCCTGAGGGCGTGGACCTTCATTAGACGGAAAAATATATAAATAAATTTAAAATGTATTTTGCGCTATGACTTTGGGTAGCCGATAATTGCATTTATGGAATCACTAATAGAAGTTGCAAAATGCGCTGCTCGAATGGGCGGAGACGTTATCAATGCTGGGGCCGAAGATTTAAGCCAACTAAATGTTGAACAAAAAACACTTCACGATTACGTATCAGAGGTAGACCGAAACTCTGAAAAATCTATTTCCCAAACTATTTTGGATTGCTTTCCAGATCATCAAATACTTGGTGAAGAGTATGGTCAAGTGGGTGGCGGTGCTGAGGTGCAATGGGTTATCGACCCTTTAGATGGAACCACTAATTTTCTCAGAGGAATTCCTCACTATGCCGTCTCTATCGGAGTGTTGATGGAGGGTCAACTAGAGCATGCCGTTGTTTATGACCCTGTAAAGAATGAAATGTTTTGTGCCTCTAAAGGTCAGGGTGCAACCCTAAACGGTTCTTTAATTGAAGTCAGTTCAGCGAGAACTCTTCGAGGAGGGTTATTTGCAACGGGTGTGCCATTTAGCGGTGATAACTTGCAGAGAGTGGATTGTTTTACAAACACAATGGCAGATCTATTGGATTGTCATACTAGTGGTATTCGTCGCCTGGGGTCTGCTGCTTTGGATCTCGCTTATGTAGCGGCCGGGCGTTATGACGGGTACTGGGAGGCAAAGCTTAAAATTTGGGATATTGCCGGGGGAGCTCTTTTGGTTAGAGAAGCAGGTGGAATAGTTTCGGATTTACAAGGAAGCAATGCCTATTTAAACAACGGCCATATCGTCGCAGCTCCTAATGGTGTTCATCAGGACCTACTTGAAATAACTTCTAGAAACTATCCCTTTTGAAGACAATGTAAGACTTACGCCACCGTTTTGTTAAAGAGCCTTGTCGACTAGGGTATTAAACATAGACGACAAGGTCTTGAGTGTAAGTTGAGTCTAGCTAAGTCAGGAGTGAGGTTAGTGCGCGTAACCTGAGCTTTGGTAAACAGAAAGCGTGAAACTTCACGAGTTTTATTTTCTTATTACTAGTGGTCAGTTAGCTCGTTAAAAGCAACTAATCCAAGTAGTACAAGAGTGATGATTGTCATGATTCCCATAATTAATCCTGTAAATTGTTAAAAAGTAAATTGGTTATTGGTTAGTTGCGGAGCGGGTCTGCCGCGCCGACAACGTTAATATGCCCTTCTTGTACGCATTTTAAAAATGGTTAAATCTCATATTAGATATTCCTTTTGGTTATACTAAATGTAATAAATTGTTACTTAAAAGAATATATTATTAGTTTAGAACTTTTAGTTACAAAAAGCGGCAGCTATTAACTCATATATAGTCGATTGCTTTGCGATTTTGGCCTACATGATAAGTAAGGTGTGATACTATATTGTCAACAATATGGCGATTTAGTTATCTTTTTATGCTTAATAATCAGTATATTTGTTTTTATTGTAAACAATTTAAGGTTTCTATATTAGGCATGTACCCAAGGTGTCTCGGCACTTGAGGGGTTTAACAAATCACCAAAATAACGTCACTCAATTAGGTTTTTAAGTAATGAATAGCGAATTCCGTAAGTCACTCCCTGGAACTGAACTGGATTTCTTTGACACGCGAGAAGCGGTTGAAGCGATTGAAGCAGGTTCTTACGATAAGTTGCCATATACATCCAGAGTATTAGCTGAAAATTTAGTACGCCGTTGTCCTCCAGAGTCATTAACCGCATCGCTTTTGCAGATCATTCAGCGCAAGCGCGATCTAGATTTTCCTTGGTATCCGGCGCGAGTAGTATGCCATGATATTTTGGGGCAAACCGCATTAGTAGACTTATCAGGCCTGCGTGATGCGATCGCCGAGAAAGGCGGAGATCCGTCACAAGTTAATCCAGTGGTACCGACTCAGCTAATTGTTGATCATTCTTTAGCGGTAGAACACGCTGGTTTTGAAAAAGACGCGTTTGAGAAAAATCGCGAGATTGAAAATCGCCGTAATGATGACAGATTCCATTTTATCAATTGGTGCAAAAAAGCGTTTAAGAACGTCGATGTTATTCAGCCAGGTAACGGCATCATGCATCAAATCAACTTAGAGAAGATGTCGCCCGTTATTCATGCGCGGGATGGTGTTGCCTTTCCTGATACCTTAGTTGGAACAGACTCTCACACGCCACATGTAGATGCACTTGGTGTTATTGCATTGGGAGTAGGTGGTCTAGAAGCTGAGACGGTCATGTTAGGTCGCCCGTCCTATATGCGTTTACCTGACATTATCGGTGTTGAGCTCGTTGGTAGGCGCCAACCTGGAATCACCGCAACAGATATCGTGTTAGCGATTACTGAGTTTCTACGTAATGAACGTGTCGTCTCATCGTATTTAGAATTCTTTGGAGAAGGTGCCGCTAACTTAACCTTAGGAGATCGCGCGACAATCTCTAATATGACTCCCGAATTCGGCGCCACTGCAGCTATGTTTTACATAGATCAAAATACCATCGATTACCTTAAACTCACGGGGCGAGATGATGAGCAAGT
>CAZFVP010000009.1:0-10368 GCA_964522345.1 uncultured Gammaproteobacteria bacterium
TGATCGACTCAAGCTCGCTCAAGTAACATCGCATCGCCGTAACTGAAGAAGCGGAAACGTTCGTCTATCGCGTACTGATACGCTGACATTATTTTCTCGTAACCGGCGAACGCAGATACCAACATCAGCAAGGTCGATTCCGATAAATGAAAATTGGTTTGTAATAAATCGACAATTTTAAACTCAAAACCTGGATAAATGAAAATCTCGGTATCTCCACTAAACCTTTGAATTAAATCGCTTTTTGATTCTTTAGCTGCGGTCTCAAGTGATCGTACTACGGTAGTGCCGACCGCTATTACACGCCCTCCATCTCTCTTAGTCTTAATGATCTCGGCGCATACCCTCTCAGACACCTCGACGTACTCAGAGTGCATTTGATGATCATTAACATCATCAACTCTAACTGGTTGATAGGTTCCGGCACCAACGTGTAAGGTAATGGTTTCAATTTTCACCCCTTTTTGTCGAATTAGATCAAGTAAGTCTTCATCGTAATGTAGCCCCGCCGTTGGTGCAGCGACGGCACCTTGCTGTTGCGCAAATACCGTTTGATAACGGTCTTGATCTGAGCCTTCGTCGGCGCGTTCTATATACGGCGGCAATGGCATATGCCCTACTCGCTCAAACCAATCAAACAGGCTGCCGTCTTGTTTGACCTCTAACTCAAAAAACTGATCTTGCCGCCCAATAACTTTTATATAGGTGATATTGTCTTGGTCGGCAATAATCGTTTGACCAATCTTGGGTGATTTACTCGAGCGAATTTGTGCCAGAAATGAGTGTTCACCGGTAATTCGCTCGAGCAATATCTCTAACTTTCCGCCGGTGTCTTTCTTAGCATAAACGCGCGCTGGAATGACTTTGGTATCATTTAATACAAGCAAATCTCCGTCTCTGAATTCATCAACAATAGAGGCAAACCTACTCTCTTCAAACGATCGGCCTTGCATAACTTTGAGAAGGCGGCTATCGGCTCTATTTGCCGGAGGAAATTGAGCGATTAGCTCGTCAGGGAGCTCATAAAAAAAATCTGAAACATTCATGCGCGCGATGCTATCACTTAATAACGATTGAGCAAACTCAAGATTACTAGCACTTTTTCATTTACTTTACGCAGTGGCACTTTATTTACGCTGGGGAACTTGTATGCAGCTGCAGAGCTTGGCGACGCCCCACCCAAAGAAGAGGCATACACACCAACGAACAAGCTAAAAGAAACAACGATAAACCGGGTGGGATAGGAAACAGCGTAGCAACGATCACTAATGACGACAAGCGCAACCACTCAAGCACACCAGCGTAATGCCGATTTTCCATTAAAGCTCCAATTGAAAAACTGCTTAGAATGGCAAATGCTGCGATGGCAAAGTATTCATTTATATTCATGTTGGCAAAATACAATGATAAGCCTAGTCCTATCGCGGCAGTTGACGCATATTGTATTAGGCAATGTGCCTTGAGCGCGTTGGGTACGTCAGTATCGTACTTTTTAAATTTAGTAAGATCATCATTTTTTTCTAATGGGTAAGCGTCGATAACGTCGGGAGGTCTCCAACCGGTTCTTCTAAACCAAAGTGTTAATTTATACCACCAATGCTGAGTGTGCAGCGCGTCGTGAAAAAGTTGCTGATACACCTGAAAGTTAACCCAGATCGGGTTCCAACTTTTGACCGCGCCACGAATACCAAATACTGGTTGGTCATCATCGAGCTCTTCTTGGTATGTCCCAAACATTCGATCCCAAATAATAAATACGCCGCCGTAATTCTTATCAATATAGACTGTATTTTGCGCATGATGGCCGCGGTGGTTTGACGGCGTTACGAAAAACCATTCAAACCAACCCAGTTTGCCAACGTGGCGAGTGTGCACCCAAAACTGATAGATTAGGTTAAGTGCGCCGACTGAAATAATCATCAAAGGGTCAAAGCCAATAATCGCTAGTGGTAGATAAAACACAAACGACAAAAAGCCACTGCCAGTTTGACGAAGAGCGGTAGTCAGGTTGTACTCTTCACTTGAATGATGAATAACATGTGCCGCCCACAAGATATTCATCTCATGCCCAAAGCGATGATTCCAGTAATAGCAAAAGTCATAGACAACAAACGCTACAACCCAAATAAGTGGAGAGCTGCCTACTTCAAATATTGCCCAATATTGATAGACTGCAATATAAACCGTAAACGGGATGAGCGCTTTAGATAGCGTTACAAGCTGATTAATAGAACCAGTGGCTAAACTTGTTAACGCATCATTTACCCGATAATAATCGAACCCCATTACTCTACCGTACGCAACTTCGATACATATTAAGATAAAGAAAAAGGGTATTGCGTATAATATTAGATTCATCGGTACAAGCACATCTCGTTGTTTTCACGTGAATTAGCTAGGAATAAAAACCTTTGCTTGCTTTTGCGACTTCTAATAATAACGGGGCCGGAGTAAAACGCTCTCCGTGTGATGCCTTAAGAGCCTCTAGTTTTTTCACCACTTCTGACGCCCCTAGAGTGTCCATATATCGGAACGGGCCTCCTAAAAATGGAGGAAAACCAAGCCCAAATATCGCGCCTATATCACCGTCACGAGCACTTCGTAATACGTCTTCGCCTAAGCAATACGCCGCTTCGTTGAGCATGGTTAATACGATTCGCTCTGTAATCTCAATACGGCTCAGCTCTGTACGACCCGCGTTATGTACTCCCATGACGTCATAGATACTACTATCAACGTTTTTACCTTTAGAGCTATCGCTGTAATCATAAAAGCCACGCCCATTTTTCTTACCCTGTCGATCATCATTTAATACTTTATCAACACCTTCAATCAAAGGTATGCGGTCACCAAACGCATCATTGAGTGTCACAACAATGTGTGCGCCAACATCAATACCAACTTCATCCATCAATTTAATCGGCCCAACAGGCATACCAAACGCTTCTAATGCCGCATCAACTTCTTCAATTGAAACACCTTCTAATAATAGGCGCACAGCTTCCATGCTATAAGGCACTAATATTCGAGTTGTATAAAAACCAGGCCCGTCATTAACTACTATAACTGTTTTACCTTGCTTCTTACCCAGCTCCACCGCCGTAGCAGTAGCCCAATCCGCGGTTTTACTCCCTCGAACCACTTCCAATAACGGCATCTTCTCAACCGGTGAAAAATAATGCATACCCACTACTCGTTCGGGAAACTGTGCGTTAGCGGCAATATCGTCAATCGGAATCGCGGATGTATTGCTCGCGAAAATGGTCTCTGTTTCGCTATCAAGAGCTTCAATATCAGCGACCATTTTGCGTTTTAAATCAAGGCTTTCGAACACGGCCTCTATTACCACATCGCTGTTCTTAAAACCCCGATAGTCGATCGACCCGGTTAACCGAGCCATTGTTGATTGGCGCGTTATAGAGTTAATTCGTTTACGAGCAAGCTTTTTATCAATGATATTACCGACGTACTCAATACCTTTGGCTAAACCTTGATAATTAATATCTTTAAGTCTAGTAGTCACTTTAGCTTTATCTATGTTGACGTAGCTAATCCCTGCGCCCATCAGCCCTGCACCCAATACACCAACGTCATTGATGTCACGAGCCTTCTCATCAGAGTCCACACCTGTATCTTTTTTTAGATCTGTAACTGCAAAGAAAATATTCACCAACTGCTTTGACTCAGGCGTCATCAATAACTCGGCAAAACCTTTGGCCTCTAGGTCTAATGCCTCTTCCATGCTAGCCCCTAGCCCATTATCGATTACGTCCAAAATTTTCATTGGCGCTGGGTATTTACCCTTAGTCGCTTTGAGTGTTTTCGCGCGCGCTTTCGAAATCACAAAACTCCTGATTGGTCCAAATTTCATTACACCATCAATAAAGCTCTGTTTACGATTAGGCTTAGATTTTTTACTGTATTCAACTGCGGTAGATAGCAACACTTCGGGCAAAACCACTTTATCAACTAGGCCAGCATTTTTAGCTCGCTTGGCGTTCAATTGCTTGCCAGTGAGAATCATGTCCAACGCAGTCGGCAGCGCTATCATTCGAGGAAGGCGAGTAGTTCCTCCCCCACCGGGGAGCACGCCTAGTTGTACTTCTGGCACTCCGATTTTTGTCGTTTTTGATGAGCTCGCCACCCGGTAATCAAACACCAGTGCAAGTTCTAAGCCACCGCCTAAGCAAACGCCGTCAATCGCGGCAACCGTGGTGATTTTTAGATCCGCCACACGCTGGAACAAAGTGTGCAACAACTTACACGATTCGCGTGCTTGTTCCTCGCTTTCAATTCCTTGCAACATACTGATATCTGCACCGGCAACAAAACAACCTGGTTTTCCAGACTGAAAAACCATTGCCTTTAGCGAACTATCTTTTTCGATATCGTCAAAAACCTCTTCAAATTCGTGACCAACGCTTTCATTTAATACGTTTTGCGGTAGCCCGTCTATGTCCATAGTAATGATCGCTAGGCCATCATTTTTTTCAATAGTAAATGTACTCATGTGTTTTCCTGTGTTCTTTTTGCTAGCGTTTAACTTAAAACCAAATGCAACCTTTCACTACGCAGCCTCTAACACCATTGCAGCACCCAAACCGCCAGCCGCACAGGCTGTGATTAAACCGTGTTGCCCGCCAGTACGTTTCAAATCGTACAACATTTGTGTTAACTGCCGGGTGCCGGTTGCAGCAAACGGGTGGCCTAGTGATATCGAACTACCCGAGACATTAAATTTATCAAAATCAATTTCCCCAATCGCTTTATTGCGATTTAAACGCTCTTGAGCAAACTTCTTTGACGCAAAGGCCTGAGTATTCGACAAAACTTGCGCAGCAAAGGCTTCGTGCATATCGATTAAGTCCATATCTTTGAGGCTAAGGCCAGCGCTGTCTAAAGCCTTAGGTGATGCAAATGATGGCCCCATTAACATTTGCCAATTCGGGTCGATTGCCGCAAAAGCGAAACTTTTAATATAGCCTAACGGTATGTAGCCAAGCGCTTTGGCCTTAGACTCACTCATCAATATTACCGCTGAAGCACCGTCTGTCAGCGGTGAACTATTCGCAGCCGTAACGGAACCGTTGTCACGGTCAAATACTGGTTTTAAGCTGGCGTACTTAGAAAGTTCTGAACCAGAACGCACCAAATTATCTTTTGATATTGATTGGTAGTCAGGTCCCATGATGACACTCATTACTTGCTCATCAAACCAACCCTCTTCCCATGCCTTAGCTGAGTTAGTATGCGAGCGATGGGCCAGCGCATCTTGGTCCTCGCGTGAGATACCATTTTCTTTTGCCATTTTCTCCGCGGCTTGTCCCATGGTTAGCTCCGATGACGGTTCTTTAATTGCAGGCTGGGTAGGCACTAAGTCTTTCAAACCAATACCTTTAAATGCTTTTAGTTTTGAGCCCTTATGGTAAGTCGACCGAACCATGGCCTCGGTCATCTTTTTGTTAAAACTGATTGGTGGCTGTGACATAACATCGCAACCGCCTGCAACACCAACATCGATCACGCCCGCTTGAATATTCATTGCAATATCCGCAGCAGATTGGTAGCTCGATGCACAAGCTCGCGACACGCTGTATGCATCTGTCTCAACCGGTAGGTTAGCGCCCAACACAACTTCTCGCGCTATATTCGGCGCGTCCGGTGACATGACCACTTGCCCAAATACTAATTTTTCGATGTGCTTTTTATCGATATCAGCTCGTTCGACTAATTCGGCAACTAAATGTGCGCTAAGCAAGCGAGCTGGCGTAGTGCTATAGCCGGTGGCTATCTTTAAAAAAGGCGTTCTTGCGCCAGCTATGACGGCGACGCGTTCAGAAGCTTTAGTCATGGGTTTCTCCTTAAGAAGGTGTATTGCAGATCAGAGATAGATACTAACAAATTATCAATAGTTTGGCGCTTTACTAATAGACGAACGTCAAAGCAATATTGTCAGCATAACTCTAACTAACGACTGAAATTCATCCGCTGCCAATCAAAATATGGGCCTGGGTCAGGCTTTCTACCGGGTGCGATATCACTATGAGCAAATATATTATCTGAAAGTATTGATGGATAACATGACTTTAATAACTTAAGCAGTTGATTTAGAACGCTATATTGCTGTTCAGTAAACCCTTCTGGATCTGTATCTAAACCTTCGAGTTCAATGCCGATAGAAAAATCATTCACCTTTGATTTGCCCAAACAAACAGATTCACCAGCATGCCATGCTCGCTTAGATACCGGAACAAATTGAATTAGCTTACCGCTGCGTTCAATTAGGAAATGCGAGGAGACGGTTAAATGAGCCATACCTCGATAATATGGATGCTCGTCTGGGCTTAACTTGTTTTGAAAAAACCGTTGTATTGCACCCTGCCCGTATTCTCCTGGAGGCAAGCTTATACAGTGGACAATAATAACTTCGGGGTTAATATGGTTCTCTCGCTCATCGCAATTCGGAGACTCGATAAAAGTCGCCGTATCTACGATACCGGAATCAGGATTACACTTCATTTTAGCTAATATAGGGTTGCGCTAAGTATAATAAGACCCAAGCGAAAATACCCGCTAATACGTCATCAATCATAATGCCAAAGCCTCCGTGCACATGCTTATCAAGCAACTTTATAGGCCACGGTTTGACAATATCGAAGACCCTAAATAACGCAAAGCCCAGAGCAATATTTTGCCAAGTAACAGGGACAAATAGCATAGTAATCCAAAAGCCAACAATTTCGTCCCATACGATTGAACCGTGGTCGTGCACGCCTGCGTCGATTGCTGTTTTGCCGCAAATATAAACACCAGCGATAAAGCTAACGATTATCAACCCTAGGTAAACCATAGAACTTGGGCTTATAACTTGCATCGCTAAAAGGTACAGCGGAATTGCAACAAGGGTTCCCCACGTTCCTGGAGCCGGTTTAAGAAGGCCCGCGCCAAACCCAAGAGCTAAAAAATGAATTGGGTTGGATAATGTGAATTGCACGCTTTGTGTCATGAGTTTTTTAACGTTTAAGAAAAGTGTTCGTAGCTATTTGTTATAGGGTACTTTACACCGTTTAAGTTCACGGTTACCGCCTCATCGCCTTTGGGAATCACTTGACCGATTCTGGTGAGCGAAATATCCAATTTATTCGATAACGCTTCGATTTGCTGTCGCCGACTTGGGTTAACAGTAAATGCCAATTCATAGTCATCTCCACCATTAAGAGCAAGATCTAAACTCCCACCGTTCTCTATAAAGGATTTATAAGCGTCAGATAACGGGACCTTCTCAGCGTCTACTTTAATTGAAACATCACTCTTCTTACATATATGACTCAAGTCACCTACCAGACCATCGGAAATATCTAAACACGAATTGGCGACGGATAATAAAGATTGGCCCAAACTTACCCGTGGCTCTGGAGTCTCTAACGCGGAGATAACTTGGTCACGATGACTGCTTTGTAATTGAACTCTACCTTGAAGCGCGGCTAAACCTAATGCCGCATCGCCTAAATAGTTCGAGACATACACATCATTGCCAATTTCCGCACTCGCTCTGTCCAACCTTTTAGAAGTTGGCAATAACCCCATGATTGTTATACTTAAATTCAACGGGCCTTGAGTCGTATCACCGCCAATTATTTGAATATTATAACGTTGAGCTGTCGCCCTAAGAGCGCTTGAGAAGGCGGTCAACCAGCTATTATTAAATGTCGAAATACTCAAGGCCAACGTGGCCCATTTAGGCTCAGCACCCATTGCCGCCATATCGCTCAAATTTACCGCAAGAATTTTATGTGCAAGCTTCGCAGGACTTACATCTGGAAAAAAATGCACACCTGACACCATAGTGTCTACGCTAATCGCGAGTTCCATTCCATCTGGCACAGCAACAATAGCGGCATCGTCGCCTACGCTTAATTTCGTTTCAGTGTGATCCGGGCCTATGCCATGACAGAACTCTTCAATAATTGAAAATTCAGCCATGTGGACTTATCTCATTAATCGTGGGGTCTGACCAAAAGCGCTAGCTAGCTTTGCGCAATTCTTTGGCAAGTTTGTCGATAACACCGTTGACGAACTTGTAGCTATGATCGGAGCCGAACACTTTTGCTAATTCAATCATTTCATTGATTACAACACGTGTTGGCACGTCGGCTTTATATGAAAGCTCATAGGCACCAAGGCGCAAAATAGCTTTCTCAACAGGGTCTAGAGCACTGAACTCTCGACCTATAAATGGGACTATTGATGCTTCGAGTTGTTCCTCTACTTTTGGTAGTTCAACCATAATTTCACGCAAATACTTTTTATCAACGTTTTGCATATCGTGTATCTGACTAAAGTGCTTCTCGATATCTTGAGCGTCTTGTTTGGTGATATCCCATTGATACAGAGCTTGCACAGCGGCTTTGCGTGCATTATGGCGAGTAGATGACATAACTAAAGTTTCGCTAATACGTTAACCATTTCAACAACGGTCATCGCAGCTTCTGCGCCTTTATTGCCCGCCTTAGTGCCGGCTCTCTCTATTGCTTGCTCGATAGTATCTACCGTCAAAACCCCAAAACCAACGGGTACCCCAGTGTCTAGTTGTACCTTATTTAGGCCTTTAGCACATTCACCAGCAACAAAATCAAAGTGGGGAGTAGAACCACGAATAACGGCTCCTAATGCGATAACACCATCGTATTTACCACTCTCGGCCATTTTCTTTACGGCTAAGGGAATCTCAAATGCACCCGGCACATTGACTACGGTAATACTACCAGCGTCGACGCCATGGCGCTCTAAGACGTCAATCGCGCCGTTGAGCAATGCATCACCTATAAAGCTATTAAAACGACCTAGTACTATGCCTAGGTTTTGATTTTGACCGTGCAGTTCGCCGGAAAGTGTTGTGTGTGTCATATAAATTATAAGTAGTGGCTACCAGTTTGTTTAAACAATGAGCATTCGTTTAGCTCTGTATTCGCTTAACTATCAATGTAATCAACGATTTCAATACCAAAGCCCGACAAACCATGAGTTTTACGTTTCTTACCCATAACTTGAATCTTTCCAGCTCCAAGGCTAGATAAAATTTGGCTACCAGAACCAAGCAAACGCAGGTGGCCTTGGCCACCGGGACGCTTATTATCTTGAAACTGTTCTATATCAAAGTTTACCTCTTCTGCGCTCTGTGCATAACGTAGAATCACTACAATACCCGAGCCAGCCTCTAATATATAGTCAACTGCGTCTCTTGCAGGAAACGTCGGCTGACTGTTTAAGCCTTTGAGAACATTTAAGAAGTCGGATTCTACGTGAATTCGCACAGGAATGGGCGTTTGTGCATCAACTTCTCCGCAAACAAATGCGACATGGGTTTCAGCTCGTTCTGTGTCTTGAAATACAACCGAGCGCAAAGGACCACGATTGGTCTGCAACACCTTGTCTTTGACGGGCACAACCGTTGGTTCTTTTTCTAAGCGATAACGAATCAACTCAGCGATAGAACAAATTTTAAGATTATGCTCTTCAGCAAACACTTCTAAGTCAGGCATACGTGCCATGGTGCCATCTTCGTTTAATATCTCACAAATGACACTTGAGGGGTCACGACCGGCTAAACGTGCGAAGTCGACACCCGCCTCAGTATGCCCTGCTCGACTCATTACCCCGCCAGGTTGAGCCATAATTGGAAAAATATGACCCGGCATTACAATATCAGAAGGTTTCGCGTCGGCGGCGACTGCTGCTTGCACGGTTCGCGCTCTATCGGCCGCTGAAATACCCGTAGTAACGCCTTCAGCCGCTTCTATCGACATAGTGAAGTTAGTTGAAAAACGTGCGCCGTTATTGTCGCCAACCATCAGCGGCAAACCAATTTTTTCACAACGGTCTTCAGTCAGTGTCAAACAAATCAAACCGCGCCCGTAACGAGCCATAAAATTAATATCTTCAGCGGTCACATAATCGGCGGCCATCATTAGGTCACCTTCGTTTTCGCGATCTTCGTCATCCGTAATGATAACCATCTTACCATTACGATAATCTTCTAGAATTTCTTCAATGCTACTATGAGGCATACTGGTTCCTTCTATAAACAAACAGTCTGTGTGCGTTTTTAAATACGGAGGTTCTTCAGAATAAATTCAAGAACAATTGTTAAATCGACAACGGCATGTAGTGCAACAATATTGAAATACTAGCCTTAATAACAACGGCAAAAGTCGCTAATACGCCGAGTTGTCGCAGTACCATGAGTTGACGAGGGTAGAAAATACCAAAGGCATGTGCAACTCTGGCAATAAGCAAAACGGAACCTAACCAAAAAACTTCGTTTGCGGATAAGGTTAGAGTCTCGATAAACCACATTAATAGTAAAGA
>CAZFVP010000009.1:10468-22545 GCA_964522345.1 uncultured Gammaproteobacteria bacterium
TTAGTTAAAACCGTGATCGGCTAAAAAGGCTTGACTTAGGTTCTGGCTTTTAGGCTCTGCATTGCCCGACAGTAAACGCTCCAAGTATCGTGCAATCAAGTCAACTTCGATGTGAACTTGATCACCTATCTTTAATTCACCGAGAGTTGTTACTTCAAATGTATGCGGTATAACATTGATATCAAACAGGTTATCACTTACCGAGTTAACCGTTAGACTGGTTCCATTAATCGTTATCGAACCTTTCTTTGCGATGTACTTTTTCAAGTTACTCGGTACTTCGAATTCCATACGCCATGAACGTGCATCTTCGTTTGAGCTTTTAAGTGTCGCTAGGCCATCAACGTGACCGGACACTAAATGCCCTCCTAAGCGAGTGGTCGGCAATAAGGCCATTTCCAAATTAACCTTAACACCAACTTGCCAGTCGCCAATTAGGCTATGGTTTATGGACTCCACAGACACGTCAAACGCAAAGTCGATACCCGAGTGCTCGACAACCGTTAGGCAAACGCCATTGACAGCAATACTGTCCCCTAAATTGACTTCTCGATTATCGAAATCTTGAGCGCTGATTGTAATTCTTACATCGCCACCAATGCTAGACGTTGATTTCACAGTCCCAATCGTTTCGATTATTCCAGTAAACATACTTTTCTCTTTAATGTCTCGTACTATTTAATCAGCTTACTTAAGTTCAACTAAGCTATTTGCATTGACCGCATTTACCCTAACATCATCGCCGACCATTTCGGTACTGCTAACCTGAAAATGCGATTTATTTTGAAATGACATTGGCGTGTCGAATTTGAACATACTTTTGCCATGATCGCCCAGCACACTACCGGCATAAAACAGTATAAGTTCATCTACTAAACCAGCCTGTACAAACGCGCCACTCAGCGTCTGACCCGCTTCAATAAACACTTCATTGCATTGCCAATTCGCCAACTCTTCTAAAACTTTAGCAAGATCGAGTCGCCCAGAGTAGGTATCTTTAAGTTGAATAACTTCAGCACCTGCCTCAATTAGCGCGCCAGTTTTTTCTAGATCGCTTGATAAGGTAAATATAATCAACTTTTGATCCGAGCCGATTATTCGCGCCTCGAGCGGTGTTCTAAGTTGACTATCGAGCACAACACGAAACGGCTGTCGTTCTTGCGTATTAGAATTCACGTCATCCGAACGCACATTCATTTGCGGATCGTCGGCCAAGACTGTATCGATGCCGGTAATTACAGCGGAGCAAGACGCCCGCAGCGCCTGAACTGATTGCCTTGCTTGCGCACTGGTTATCCACTTGCTTTCACCATCGTAGGCCGCGGTACGACCGTCCAAGGTTGCGGCTGACTTAAGCATAACCCAAGGTCTTTGTCTGACCATGCGACTTACAAAACCACGATTTAACCAGCGAGCTTGGTCTTCCAACACCCCAGAGTCAACTTCAATTCCTGCGCCTTGAAGTAATTCAAAGCCACCTCCTTCAACCAAGGGGTTCGGGTCACGCATTGCTGCCACCACACGGGTAATGCCAGCATCAATCAAACCATCAGTGCACGGAGGGGTTCTGCCTTGATGGCAACACGGCTCTAAATTAACGTAGGCGGTTGCGCCGCGCGCCCGCTCGCCGGCTTCTTGTAGCGCCAATCGTTCCGCATGCAGTTCACCGGCTTTAATATGAAAACCTTCACCGACAACGTCACCTTCGTTTACGATCACACAGCCAACCATAGGGTTAGGCTGTGTTGACTTTTCGCCATTAGACGCTAAGTCTAGGACTCGCTGCATATAAGTGAGATCGTCTTTACTGTGCTCGGTGCGAGAGGGGAAATCTAGAGGGTTGCTCATTACTAAATTGTTCAACGTTTAAGGGATTTGCCGTTGTTTACGTCGGCCTGTGCTTTTTCGCGCTTAGCCCTTCGGCCATGTAAGGTCTGTTGTTGCAGGCGTTTAATTTCATCACTAAACGCGTCAACATCCTGAAACGAACGATACACTGAGGCAAAACGGACATAGGCAACTTGATCGACTTCTCGCAACTCATTCATCACCAATTCGCCGATTCTTAGAGCGTTAACTTCACGTTCACCACTGGTTAACAACTGATGCTTGATACGGTGAAGAATATGCTCTATCTGATCAGAATCAACTGGGCGTTTTTCCAAGGCACGCTCTAATCCACGTGCTAATTTAGATTCGTCATAATGTTCTCGGTCACCATTAGATTTAACGATGTAAGGAAGCTTAAGGCTTGCTTGCTCTAACGTGCTAAACCGCTCACCACAGGCTTCACACGAACGCCGTCGTCGCACCGCATCGCGGTCTTCGGTTAAACGCGAGTCAATAACTCGCGTATCATCATTTTGACAAAACGGACAACGCATTTAGTGACGCTTGCTCATAGTGATTACGGCTCAATCATTAATCTGAAAAATCGTATACTGGGAAGCGATTACAGAGCGCCACAACGTCAGCCTTAATATGGTCGGTGACACTAGAATCGAAGCTACCGTCTTGTTGAACTGAGTCCATTACGTCTGCCATCCAGTTCGCTAATGTAGCCATTTCTGCAATGCCAAAACCACGCGTGGTAATTGCTGGAGTGCCAATACGAATGCCGCTGGTAACAAATGGGCTTTGCGGGTCGCCTGGCACACTGTTTTTGTTTACCGTAATGTTGGCGGCGCCTAAGGCGGCTTCAGCGGCTTTTCCAGTGATGCCTTTGTCGATCAAACTGATCAAACTCAGATGATTATCTGTGCCACCAGATACAGGTGTGTACCCACGCGACATCAAACCTGCTGCGAGTGCGCGTGAGTTGTCCAGCGTACGCTGCTGATATTCTTTAAACTCTGGTTCTAGGGCTTCTTTAAAAGCAATCGCCTTTGAAGCAATAACATGCATTAAGGGCCCGCCTTGACACCCTGGAAAAACACGCGAATTAAACGCTTTCTCTAACTCAGGGTTAGCTTTTGCCATAATCACACCACCGCGCGGGCCGCGCAATGTTTTATGTGTTGTGGTAGTACATACATCAGCAATTTGTATCGGGCTCGGGTATAAACCGACCGCAATCAAACCAGCGACATGGGCAATATCACACATCATCACAGCGCCAACTTTGTCCGATATGTCACGAAAACGTTGCCAATCGACAACACGGGAGTAAGCACTGAAACCCGCAACAATCATTTTAGGTTTATGTTCAAGTGCAAGAGCTTCGACCTGGTCGTAGTCGATTTCGCCGGTTGATTCGACCAAGCCATATTGCACGGAATTATACAGACGTCCAGAAAAATTAACCTTAGCTCCATGTGTTAAATGGCCACCGTGATCTAAACTCATACCCAACACTGTATCGCCAGGATTTAAAACCGCTTGATACACAGCAATATTGGCTGATGAACCAGAATGCGGTTGAACATTGGCATAATCTGCGCCGAATAACTCTTTAAGTCGTGCGATTGCTAAATTTTCTGCAACATCGACATACGCACAACCGCCGTAATAACGTTTTCCAGGGTAGCCTTCTGCATATTTATTGGTAAGTTTAGTGCCTTGCGCTTGCATTACCGCTGCACTGGCATAGTTTTCCGATGCAATTAATTCAATGTGCTCTTCTTGTCGTGTGTTCTCGTCAACAATGGCACTCCAAATATCGGGGTCTACATTCGCTATAGTGTCGCTTTTTTTGAACATGAGAGGATTACTCCGTGAAAAATTTTAGAATTCTGTCGCTCTTCTAAATAAATGGCCCAATAAAATATTAAGCATCATCAATTTAAGGCATATAAGGTTGTTCTGGCTGGTCTGCGCCTTCTTTTTCGACGACTTCTACAAGCAGATCTTCTGCCTTCGCACCTAAGGCAAGCACTGATGGGCTAGCGACAAAGATCGACGAATAGGTACCAATCAAAACACCAATGATCAGAGTCGCAGCAAAACCATTAAGTGCATCGCCCCCATAAAAATAGAGTGCGATCAACACTAATAACGTGGTTAACGAGGTTAGAATGGTTCTCGGCAAAGTCTGGTTAATAGACACATTCATTGTTTCTTCGGTTTCAGTGTCACGAAGCTTGCGAAAATTTTCACGAATTCGATCAAATACAACAATCGTATCGTTCAGAGAGTAACCGATAACCGCCAGCAACGCGGCTAGCACCGGTAAAGTGAACTCCAATTGTAATAGCGAAAAAAGACCGATCGTAATAATAACGTCGTGTATCAAGGCAATGACTGAGCCTAGTGAAAACTTCCACTCAAAGCGAAACGCAACGTAGATCATTACGCCGATGAGTGCATAGACTAAGGCCAAAATACCTTTCTCGAATAACTCCTTACCAAACGTTGGGCCTACGAATTCTACTGAACGAACTTCGCCAGGGCCGACTTCTGACGCCGCTAAGATTTTAACCACGTCATCACTAACTTTATCGTCACTATTCTCAGTTGATAAAGGTATGCGAACTAATACATCTCGATTACTGCCGAAGTGTTGAACAACGGCTTCAGAGTAACCATTTGAGGCAAGAGTTTCTCGCATATCGAGCACCGAGACATCCTCTTGGTAAGCTAATTCAAGCTTGGTGCCGCCTGAGAAATCAATTCCGTAATTCAGGCCTTGAGTTGATAAGGAATAGGCACAAGTGGCGATTAGAGCGATTGAGAACACCAGTGCAACTTTACGAGCACCAATAAAGTTTATCGTGGTTAACTTTTTAAATAATTGCATGTTTGACCTTCCCTATTCTAAATGGAGAGTGAGTCTAAGCGACGACCGCCGTAGAACAGGTTAACTAAAATTCGAGATACAAAAATGGCAGTAACCATTGAAGTCGCGATACCAATACTAAGCGTAATTGCAAAACCTTGAATTGGGCCGGTTCCAAAATTAAACAGCACAAGCGCGGCAATCAATGTGGTTAGATTCGCGTCAATAATGGTCGAAAAGGCATTATCATAGCCTCTGTGTATTGACATTTGAGGGGCTGAACCAGATTGTATCTCCTCTCGAATACGTTCAAAAATCAATACATTCGCATCTACCGCCATACCAACGGTCAGGACCATTCCAGCGACACCTGGCAGGGTTAAGGTTGCTTGCAACAAGGACAGCACGGCCACTATGATCACTAGATTGAGAACTAGCGCGAAACTAGCAACCACACCAAATACTCGGTAGAACACGATCATAAATAACAGTACTAGCAAAAATCCATACAGTACTGAGGTAAAGCCTTTTTCAATATTATCAGCGCCTAAACTTGGACCGACGGTTCTCTCTTCAATTATAAATAGTGGCGCTGCTAGTGAGCCTGCGCGCAACAGCAATGCAATATCTTTTGCTTCTTTTTGACTATCCAAACCAGTGATTTGGAAGCTTTTACCAAGTTGGTCGCGAATAACCGGCGCGGTAATAACTTCTTTGATCTCTCGGGTCACAAGTTTTGCGTTGCCTTTAGAGTCAATTTTAGTTTCACCAAGAGTTTCAACATATACAACGGCCATACGCTTGCCAATATTATCTCCGGTTACATCTGAATTAATATTAGAACCTTTTGAATCTAGGGTAATTCCAACCGCAGGACCACCATTTTGATCAATAGCAACACTGGCATCTATTATGTTCTCACCTGAATAAAGAATTCGTTTTTGCAATAATATCGGCCGACCGTCGCGAAAGAAAAAACGCTTTGAACCAGACGGTACTCGACCAGACTCTGTTGAGGCGGTGTTGTCTTCATCAACTAAATGAACTTGCAGAGTCGCAGTTTTACCTAAAATATCTTTCGCAACTGATGGGTCTTTAACACCAGGTAATTGCACGACTATGCGGTCTAAACCTTGTTGTTGAATAACTGGCTCTGATACGCCCAATTGATCAATTCGATTGCGCAGCGCTAGCATATTTTTCTTTAATGCTGCCTTTTTAATCTCGGATACCGCAATTTCGGTCAATTGCAAAGATAGGGTAAACGAACCGTTGTCCTCTCGAGTAGTCCCAAGTAATTCAGGATTTTCTATTGTTACCGTAGCGCGAGCCTGATCTCTAAGTTCTTCAGTTTTGAACCTTAAGAAAATCGCGCCATTTGCTTGACGGTTAATACCGGAGTAACGGATGCCCTCTTCTCTTAATAATTTACGAATGTCTTCATAATAATTATCATTCGCTTTCTTCTCTGCTGCCACCATATCGACTTGCATTAAAAAGTGAACTCCACCACGCAAATCTAGACCTAGGTACATTGGCGCGCCTCCCAGACTCGCCAACCAATCCGGTGTGGTCGGTAAATCAGCGGCGGCTACTGGATAATCTTTACCCAGTTTCGCTCGAAGCACATCTCGCGCGGTATTCTGATCTTCTTCACTGGTCAGTCGAGCTCGAATTCTGCCATTTTCAAGAGTGATCTGCTTTACTTCAATATTTGAAGACTCAAGGGCCCGTTTCGCACGCTCTAGTACACCAGTATCAACAACCGCATTACGGGCGCCGATAACTTGTACACCGGGTTCGGCTTGGTATAAATTTGGAGTTGCATAAATGACGCCAAACGCGAGGATCAGTAGTAACAGTAGATACTTCCAAGTGGGATTCTGGTTCATAAGAAAACGAGCCTGCTTCGTGTTGGCTTGCTAGCCTAATAAGTGGCGTTCTAAATGGTGCCTTTTGGCATCATCGCTTGAACGGACATGCGCTGAACTTTAATTTCAGTGCCCTTGGCGACTTCTACGGTGATGAAATTGTCGTCAACCGCGATAATTTTCCCAAGTACACCGCCCATAGTGACGATTTCGTCGCCTTTAGCTAAGCCTGTAACCATGTTCTTATGCTCTTTTTGGCGTTTTTGCTGAGGACGTATCAACAAAAAATAAAAAATAACAAATAGAGCGATCATTGGTAAGAAGCTCATAATGCCGCCAGCGCCGCCGGAACCCGCAGACTGAGCTGCGGCGTCAGAAATAAAGAATGTCAATAAATCGTTCATGCGAGGTTACCTTTAAAATTTTTATCGTTGTTTAGTCTAAATTGATATCATTTACCAAAAAAGCACGACATCAAAAAATCAAGCGCGAATTATGCCACAGTTGGGTCAACTTGACCGCGCATCTCAAAGAATTTTCCTCTGAATTCAGCAAATTGCTTAGTCTCTATAGCGTCTCTCATTTGCTGCATCAAATTCAAAAAGAAATGCAGATTATGGACAGTGGCTAAACGCGCGCCCAAAATCTCATTTGTCTTCAATAAGTGTTTTATATAGGAACGCGAAAACTGTTTACAAGTGCTGCATCCGCACGCGTCATCAATTGGCAGTGTATCCATCTCATATTTGGCATTTCGGATTTTCACTACTCCAGTCTCAGTGTACAACCAGCCGTTACGTGCATTTCTCGTGGGCAGCACACAATCAAACATGTCGATACCATAGTGAACAGCCGTGACAAGGTTTTCTGGCGTCCCCACCCCCATGAGGTAGCGAGGTGCGTTTTCAGGCATGCTAGACGTCAGGTGTTTAAGTACCTTATACATCTCTTCTTTCGGCTCACCAACAGATAAACCTCCGATCGCATATCCGTCAAAGCCAATATCCTTAAGCCCAGCAAGCGATTCATCACGTAAATGTTCAAACATACCACCTTGGATAATGCCAAATAATGCAGACTCACTATCGCCGTGCGCTTGTTTGGAGCGCTTTGCCCAGCGCATAGAAAGCTGCATTGAATCGCGCGCTTCTTGTTCAGTCGCCGGATACGGGGTGCATTCATCAAAAATCATTACGATATCCGAGCCTAGCTTGCGCTGGATTTCAATCGCTTCTTCCGGACCAAGGAATTTCTTACTACCGTCGATTGGCGACCGAAAAGTAACTCCCTTTTCTTCAATTTTACGCAGTTCGGCCAAAGACCAGACCTGAAAACCACCTGAATCAGTCAAAATGGGCTTTTGCCATTGCATAAAATCATGCAAATCGCCGTGCGCTTGAATAACCTCAGTGCCTGGGCGCAACATTAAATGAAAAGTATTACCTAATACGATTTGAGCCCCTACTTCTTCTAACTCATTAGGAGTCATAGCCTTAACCGTTGCCGAGGTACCAACAGGCATAAAGATAGGCGTTTGTATTTCGCCACGCGCAAATGAGAGCCTAGCTCTGCGCGCATTACCATCGGTGTTAAACAAGTCAAATTTCATATAAATTAAAGTCCGCGCCGTAAGCAGCGCGGGTATATTTTGCTAATTAACATTCACTCGAGTAAAGCATGCACCGTCGTATCGCCGCTAGCATACAAATTAGCGTATAACGTTACATATAAACGCCGAATTCTAAATTTAGGGCTTACCGCGAGGTTAAAACTACTCCGGCCTTATGATTTAACCTTGGTTAATAATTCAATTGCTTCAACATAACCTAATTTTCCATGCCCGGAAATTTGAGCCACGCACACGTCTTTCACCATAGAGATTTGACGAAATTGTTCCCGAGCATGAATATCTGAAATATGCACCTCAACCGTCGCCACTTGACAACCTGCAATGGCATCCCGTAACGCAACCGAATAATGCGTTAAACCACCCGGATTGATTACAACGCCCGCTGCCGATTTGCGATGCGCATGCAGATAATCAATTATGTGCCCTTCATGGTTAGACTGAAAAAAATGTAAATCATGCCCTTTACTTACAGGGTGACTCTCAAGCCAAGCGTTTACATCGCTTAAGGTATCACTGCCGTAAATCTCAGGTTCACGCTCGCCAAGTAAGTTTAGGTTAGGGCCATTAACGATCAATATCTTCATACGACTACTCTTAAGTACCTTTTACGCTACCGCTTGCAAACTTTCAACGATATCATCAGCCGTTACCTCGGTAGAGACAATGCCGTTACCAATATCGTCAATCAGAATAAAATTAAGTTTACCGTTAATATTCTTCTTATCGTGCGCGACGACCTCAAGTACTTTCTCCGGTGGCACAGGACCTAGTTCAGGCAAATCAAAACGATGTAATAAAGTTTGCGCGCGCTCAAACTGCGCATCACTTATTAAGCCTTTCTTATGCGATATGAAGTTGGCACATTTCATGCCATACAACACTGCTTCGCCGTGATATAGACCGCCATAAGCTTGAATGGTTTCGAACGCATGACCAATAGTATGACCATAATTAAGTAAACGTCGTTCGCCATTTTCAAACTGATCATTTGAAACTATTTGCGCTTTAATACGACAGCTTTTCGCAATAATTTCGCTTAGCAAGGCTTCATCATTGAGACTTACAAGGTCGTCGTATCGCTCTTCCATCGTGTCGAAAATCGACTTATCGCGAATAAATCCATATTTAATTGCTTCTGCCAACGATGAAATAACGTTTCTACGAGGCAGCGTTTGTAAAAACCCTGGGTCGACGAGCACGGCTTTGGGTTGATATATTGCGCCAACTAAATTTTTACCAGCGGCCAAATTAACCGCTGTTTTACCGCCAATTGCTGAGTCAATCATTGCTAACAAGGTTGTTGGCAATTGGATAAACGGTATACCTCGCATATAAGTGGCTGCAACAAAACCGCCTAAATCACCAACGACCCCGCCGCCAAGTGCGAGTAAAATTGATGAGCGATCACATCCCATCTCAACCATCTGTGTCCACACTTCTTCAGCATGTCGAATATTTTTAGCCGACTCATCTGCAGGAACAGTAATAATGCCTATTTTATAACCCGCTTGCTTGAGCTGCGCGATTATAGGTTGATATAAATCTAATATAGCTTGCTGAGTAAGAACAACCCACTGCTGGCCTTGGTTCCAAGGTGATAAAATATTAGCGAGATCGTAGCGCAGACCATAGCCCACACTAATATCGTAGGAATGCTCAGCGAGCTCTAAGGAAACTACTTGAGAAATTGAGGAAGTCATTTAAAGAAATTAATTTAGCGCAAGTCGCGCACATAAATGCAATACCACTAAGGCACCGCAAACGATTAGGTAACTCTATTTTATCGTTTTCTCAAGGTCTCTTACTAGTGCGTTCATATCAACATGTGCAACTATATTTCCACCCATCCAAATTTCTACAGAATATACCGCTTGAGCAACCAACATTTGCACACCATTGACCACGGAAGCTCCCTGTTTCTTTGCATCTGTAAGAAACCGGGTTTCTAAGGGGTTATAAATTAAGTCGAAGGCTAAGGTATTTTCGGTAAAAAAGTCAGCCGGCAATGGAGAATCTTTTTGGTTGGGGCTCATACCAAGTGATGTTGTATTGATCACACAATCCAGATCTTTTGCTTTTTTTGACAAACTTTCAACGGTTTCTATCTCAACGGTAATGGAATCATTGACACTCAAGATAGTATTTTTCAATTCCTCCGCACGCTCGGGGGTTCGATTGATAATTGAAATCTTCGACGCCTCTCCCTCTGCTAATACAGCACCGACAGCTTGCGCGCTACCGCCTGCACCTAAAATGGCGAATTGATTACTTTCAATATCCACATTATTTTGACGCAGCGAATACGCAAACCCGAGTAAATCAGTGTTGTAACCAGTCAGTTTATTGCCGCTTCGATTAACGCAATTAACCGCATTCAAGATTCGGGCTTTACTGTCCACCTCATCAAGCAAATCAATAACACTAGACTTATGAGGAATAGTTACATTAACGCCATCAAAGCCACCTACCCTAAACCCAGTAAAGAAACTTTTGAGCCGCTCATTAGGGAGTTCGACAGTCCGATACGATGCATCGTCAATTTCTAGTTGACGATAAATCGCTTTATGCAGTATTGGGCTCATACTATGACCCAATGGTTCCCCCAATAACGCAAATCTTTTCAAATCATACCCTGTCGTTTCACTATAGAAGTCAACATTAAATAGTTTAATTGAAGACCACGTTTTATACGGTTAAGCTGTTAATAAATAAGGTTTTACTAACTTACTCCCTTACAGCAATACGCACTTAATTTATGCTGTTCGTCTTGATCGTACCGCATTTGCAAGGTTTCGGCAAAGTTCTTCCGTTTCAGCCCAGCCAATACAGCCATCGGTAATACTTTGACCATAAGTTAAAGACTCTCCTTGAATCACTTTCTGAGTACCTTCAACCAAGTGGGATTCAATCATTACACCAAAAACACGATGCTCACCTGAAGAAAGTTGTGCACATACATCTTCACACACCTCTCTTTGTCTAGCTGGCGTTTTAAAGCTATTAGCGTGGCTAAAGTCAATCATGATATTCGGGCGAAGGTTCGCACTGGCTAACATCTTTGCTGACTCTTCAACATGTGCCGCTGAATAATTGGGCTCGTTATTGCCACCACGTAAAATGATATGCGTATATTCGTTACCGGTACTATTAACAATTGCAGTACGGCCCTCTTTAGTAACCGATAAAAAATGATGCGGGTTAGTTGCCGCTCCAATAGCATCGACGGCAATCTTTAAATTACCATTCGTGCCATTTTTAAAACCGACCGGACAGGAAAGGCCTGAGGCTAATTCGCGATGACATTGGCTTTCAGTAGTGCGAGCGCCAATGGCCCCCCAAGATACAATATCGCCAGTGTATTGAGGCGTAATTAAATCAAGATACTCGCAGCCCGCAGGTACCCCGATGTTATTAATTGACAACAGAAGATTGCGGGCTATGCCAATACCTTTATTAACACTAAAGGTATTGTCTAAATCGGGGTCATTTATTAGCCCCTTCCAACCAACCGTTGTACGCGGCTTTTCAAAATAGACTCGCATTACGATCACTAGGTCGTCTTGCAACTCAGATTTTAGTTGAGCTAAACGCTGAGCATAATCGAGTGCTGATTTTGGGTCATGAATGGAGCAAGGCCCAACAATCGTCACCAAGCGGTCGTCGTCGCCGGCCATAATCGTTTGAATTTCATCACGCGCCTTTGACGTCGTTACCGCCGCCTCGTTTGTCAAAGGGAATTGTTCGTGGATTTGAACAGGAGCGATAAGCTCTTTGGTAGCGGCAATGCGCAGGTCATCAGTTTGTTTCATACTTCTCAATGTAAGCGCTTCGCGCCCTTGGTTATTTACGCACTACAGCGTTT
>CAZFVP010000009.1:22645-25578 GCA_964522345.1 uncultured Gammaproteobacteria bacterium
ACAACAGGCAATTATAAGGATGAGCAATCAACATCAATCGTTATTTCTACATGCAGAATTAAGCTTGCTGAGCTTCAATGAGCGCGTACTTAATATGGCGTTAAACCCAGATACCCCATTGCTAGAGCGCTTAAAATTCCTTTGTATTTTCAGCTCCAACATGGATGAATTTTTTGAGATACGTGTATCCGGGCTAAAAGCGAAAGCAGACAGTGCGATTTCTGGCGAGAGCTTTGACGGTTTATCACCTCAGTTAGCATTAGACGAAATTAGCATTCGTGCACACGCCTTAGCGAAGCTTCAGTATGAGACTCTCAACAAAAACATTCTGCCGGAACTTGCTGAGTACGGCATTAAGTTTCTACCGCGCAACGAATGGAGCGAAGAGCAATCGAAATGGTTAAAAAACTACTTTAAGCGTGAAGTCTTACCAATACTCACGCCAATTCGGTTAGACCCTGCTCACCCGTTCCCTCTAACAATAAATAAAGGCTTGAGTATCGTTGTTGATTTACATGATCCAGATAGAGACGACAAACACAATATAGCGGTCGTACCCGCTCCTAGAGCTCTACCCCGCTTCATTCGGTTGCCAGGTGAATTCTGTGATAACGAATATGAATACGTATTCTTGTCATCGATAATTCACGCAAATATCAAACGTCTTTTTTCTAATGTAAAAGTACTTGGGTGTTACCAGTTTCGCATCACGCGAAATAGCGATCTCTATGTAGACTTAGAAGAAGTTGAAGACTTGGCTCGTACTCTTGAAGGAGAATTGCCGTCACGACTGTATGGCGAAGCAATACGCTTAGAGGTATCAGAAAACTGCCCGAAGCGCATACTAGAATTCTTAAAAAACCGATTCCAAATCGATGATGCTTACATATACCCTGTTAATGGTCCGGTAAATCTAAATAGGTTAATTGGCTTACCTGACATGGTGAATAGGCCGCAGATAAAATACCCAGTGTTCACACCATCTACGCCCGACTACTTAAGCATTCAGGCTAACTTATTCGAAACAATTACCAACGGGGATGTATTGTTACATCACCCGTTTCAGTCCTTCGCTCCGGTGGTAGACCTGCTCAGACAAGCCGCTGCCGATCCAGACGTACTGGTGATAAAACAGACACTGTATCGTACTGGTTCTGATTCAGTGATGGTAGAACACCTGACAAGTGCGGCTCGTGCTGGTAAAGAAGTGACCGTTATTATTGAGTTAATGGCTCGCTTTGACGAAGAAAACAATTTAACCACCGCACAGAAATTGCAAGCCGCCGGGGCACACGTTGTCTACGGAATGGTTGGTAAGAAAACACATGCAAAAATGCTGATGATCGTGCGGCGCGAAGGTAAAAAATTACGCCGGTATGTACACTTAGGCACAGGTAACTATCACCAAGCCAATACCCGTGTTTATACCGACTACGGCTTATTGACAAACGATAAAGAAATCACTCAAGATGTGCATGAAATTTTCATGCAATTAACAACCCAAGGCCCAAACCCTGAATTACTGCGCTTATTCCAGTCACCCTATGGTATAAGCGACATGTTCATTGATAAGGTTCAGCGTGAGGCCCGAAATGCAGAATTAGGTAAACCCGCTTACGTTCTTGCAAAGGTGAATGGCCTATCAAGCCCAGCAATAATTAACGCGCTCTATGAAGCGTCACAAGCTGGTGTAAAGATTGACCTCATCGTTAGAGGTATATGCTGTTTACGCCCCGGACTCGATGAGCTATCGAGTAATATTAATGTTCGATCAGTAGTTGGGCGCTTTTTAGAACATGCTCGAGTATTTTATTTCGAAAACTCAGATGAACAAAGCGAATTATTTTTGTCCAGCGCGGACCTCATGCCTCGTAATCTAAGAAAAAGAATTGAACAGTGCACCCCGATATTAGACAACGACATAAAGTTAAAAATCCTGTCGAATCTAAACACGTATTTAGACGACGACAGCAATGCTTGGTTAATGCAAGCTGATGGCCAATACGTTCGAGCACTAAGAAATGATGTTCACGAGGAGCCGATTAATGCTCAAAACATACTATTAAATAAGTATTCGGAGGAATATTGAGGCTTATTTTTTGCACTCAAGGCTACTTACTAGTATGAGTAGATAATTGAAATTTTAAGAGAAACTGAGTTTGATTCCTATCGACTTAAGCCAAGACTGTTCCTGCTTTAAGTCAGCCTCTGTGAGAGGGTGCTTCTCGAGCCATTGGTCATCGAACACCAACTCTAGACGTTGACCATCGGCTAATACTTTAACGTCGGTATCCAAGGTAGAACCTCGACCACGATGCAATAACACCGAAATACGAAGCAGTACGGCAACTCTCTTTGCTGGTGTAACCAGCGTTGACGGCAATGACTCAAACACATTTAAAGGAAACTTTCTTCGGTGCCCAGAAATCATCGCTGAAAGCAAAATTTGATCTCGCTTGGCAAACCCTGCTAAATCAGCGTTAGCTAACACATAAGCTCCATGCTTATGATAACCGTCATGGCTAATCTGTAAGCCGACTTCATGTAACCGAGCAGACCACTCTAACGTGTTCTGAAATAAAGGCACCCGAATATCCCACGATGACGCCACTTGTTCATGCATCATCATTGCTGTGGCGCTTACTTTATCGCCATGAATCGTGTCAACCGCCCAACGACTTAGCATTGCAGCAACGCTGACATCTCGAATATCCTCCGCCGATGAGCGCCCTACAAGGTCGTACAAAACCCCTTCTCTTAGAGCAATATCAGAGACTGACATCTCGTTAATATCAAACAAATCAAATAGAGCAATTAATATTGACAAGCCACCAGCGAATACCGGCAACCTATCTCGACTAACACCAGGTACCACAAGTTGATCTAAGTGACCCGCCTCAACCGCATGCTCGAGTAATTTATGTAGGCCATCT
>CAZFVP010000009.1:25678-27136 GCA_964522345.1 uncultured Gammaproteobacteria bacterium
CTCTCACGGCAATGCGCTTTATCGCCCTTGCCTGCAATAATTTCTGTACTACCACCACCAATATCAATTACCAAGCGCGATTCTTCCTCACTTGCCGACCATTTTGAAACTCCTAAATAGATAAGCCTGGCTTCTTCTCGACCCGCGATAATTTCAATACTATGCCCTAGCGCACTCTCAGCACGTTCGAGAAATTGATTCTTACCTCGCAAACGGCGTAAGGCATTAGTGCCAACCGCACGAATATTTTCAACTGGCAAACTAGCCAGCAGTTGGCTAAATTCTTCTAAACAACGCAACGCCCTTTTAGCAACGTCTTCTGACAAATTATTGTCCTGATCTAACCCCGCAGCTAATCTAACGACCTCCCGTTGCCGGTCTATCACAGTGAATTCTCCATGGTTATAGCGAGAAATTACCAGATGGAAACTATTTGAGCCCAAATCTACAGCGGCATAGCAATCGCTGCCTAATTCGACAGAGCCATTAACCGTAACCGGGGATGAATCACAATCGGGTTTATTAGTAATCAACACAATTTCAATATTTATTGTCAGTCATTAGACTATTGTATCCAAGTTTTAAACGAATCGCACTCTGCAGATAACACCTCGGCAAAACCTCTAGTATTTCCTAAGAAAATGCAAATTATTGGCGAAATCACTTGAGTTTATAAGCAACCTTCCTTAAAGTCCGGCTAGCATTTTTAAAGACCACTGATGCCTAGTTTTAGCTCTCTTATTCACCGGTTTCGAATGGAGAAGGAAGTTAAACTTACTTAAACGCATCTAAAAAGCGTTAAACTTATACCTTAATAGCTTTTACCTTAAACCAGCGTGTTGAATTTATGTTGAAAAGTATCCGTAACACAATTATCACAAGCGTCACTATCGCCACGGCTATAGTCACTGCTTCGTTTTCAAGCATCCAAGTTGCTAGCGCCGCAGATGCAGCAAACGGCGAAAAGCTTTCGCAAACTTGCCTAGGTTGCCACGGGGCACCGGGCTTACGTAACCCTGGTCCGGTTTACGCTATCCCAATGGTTGGCGGTCAGCATGCTGAATATATCGTTAGCGCCTTAAAAGCATATAAAGACAAAACTCGCTCGCATAAAACGATGCAAGCTCAAGCATCTAATTTAACTGATGAAAACATGGCTGACATCGCTGCTTTTTTTGCTGGACTAGACGGCAACTCTCGGCCAAGCTTGGTTAATGCCGCAAAAGCAAAAATGGGTGAAAAACTCTCAGCATCATGCTCTGCATGTCACGGCAAAACAGGTGATGGTGATCAAAGTAGTTTCCCAAAATTGGCTGGGCAATATGAAAGCTATTTAGTTCATGCGCTTAAAGATTACCGCTCTGGCGAACGAGAGAATATAGTTATGTCAGGCCAGTCTACTAACCTTAGCATTGGCGAAATTGAAGCTCTTTCAGCTTGGTTTGCTTCTCAGCAAGG
>CAZFVP010000010.1:0-3876 GCA_964522345.1 uncultured Gammaproteobacteria bacterium
CTGAGAATAGCGTCACCTTGTTTGAAGTTTGGATTCACAATAACAAGCGCTTGATCACGATGAACATAAACCGCCTCAACCGACTTATCCTTCCAGCCTTGTCTTTCAATCAGCCATGCAGCAGCAAGTTTTACACCATTGTGTGCCGGAAAAGCAGCGATGGACGGAAACAATTCTTTTAACTGTGAAAATTTATTGTTATCAACAACGGGATTCTTAAAAAAGCTACCCGCGTTAGGAATTTCATCTGGCATGGGCAGTTTCGATGCGCGTATTTCACACACTGCATTAAATACCTCAGATGGTGTTGGCGGCTGATCGAACTTTGCGGCCAAGGCAGGATATGTAAGCGTTGGTGCTGGAGATTTAGATAAACGAAATGCTACCCATGTAATGACAACCTTATTAACCAAAGCCCGTTTAAAAACACTATCTCGATAGGCAAACTCACATTCCGCATTAGTCAGTACGATAGTTTTTTGAGATTCAATATCGACAAAACTAACAGTCTCTACCGTGTCTTTAACCTCTACTCCGTACGCACCGATATTTTGTATAGGAGCGGCACCAACTAAGCCTGGAATAAGTGCAAGATTTTCTAAGCCGTGCCAATTTTTTTGAAGAGCGTATCGAACAAATTCATGCCAATTTTCTCCAGCGGCCACCCTAACAAGCACTTCGTTTGAATCTTCTCTTAACACCTCAATGCCGGCAAGACGATTAAGAATCACCAGACCATCGAAGTCTTTGGAAAACACCGTGTTACTACCTTCGCCTAATATAAGCACTGCTAAACTTTCTTGTTTAGCAAAATTCAAGGAAGTTATTAATTGTGAGTGTGTCGTGCACCGACTAAAGAATGCTGCTTTAGCCGGTACCGCCAATGTATTGAAGGGCTGCAATGACACACTCTTTTGAATCAGTGAATCATTGTTACTCGCGTCTAATTCTTGCATGAGTTTTTACGCCACCTTTAGATTAGAAAGTAGCATAAAAAATTTAACTTCCCGAATCGTCGCCTTGCTCTTCGTTTGTTTGCTTAGCAGCTTGAGCGGAAGGACTTAAACGAATATGCAGATCACGTAATTGAGTTTTATCAACATCACTTGGTGCATCGGTAAGTAAACATGAGGCCTTTTGAGTTTTTGGGAACGCGATAACATCACGAATAGACTCCACTTCAGACATCATCGCAACAATACGATCGATACCAAAGGCGATACCGCCATGCGGAGGAGCTCCGTAGCGTAGCGCATCTAATAAGAAACCAAATTTTTCTTCCGCTTCGTCATCATCAATACCAAGCGCAGTAAATGCCTGCTTTTGAACCTCGGTTTGATGAATACGAATTGAGCCGCCACCTAGCTCTGTGCCATTAAGCACCATATCGTAAGCCCGCGATAAAACATTTGCTGGGTTGGTCGCTAGTTCCTCTACCTGGTCAAGTTTTGGCGCAGTAAAAGGGTGGTGCAATGAGGTCCAACGTCCGTTGTCTTCATCTTTCTCAAACATTGGGAAGTCAACAACCCACATTGGCGACCACTTAGTTTCAATCATATCTAAATCAGTACCAACTTTTACACGTAATGCCGCGAGAGAGTCATTCACTACCTTAGCCCGATCGGCACCAAAGAAGACTAAGTCGCCATCTTGTGCGCCAATGCGTTCCATTACTTTTGGTAAAACATCCCCCGTTAGATTTTTAACAATAGGAGATTGCAAACCCTCTAGACCCGCCGATAAGTCATTAACTTTGATATAAGCCAAACCACGTGCGCCATAATTACTGACGAATTCGGTATAAATATCGATTTGTTTACGGCTTAATTTGGCAGCACCTCCCGGAATGCGCATAGCGGCAACACGACCATCATCCGAGTTAGCTGGCACAGAAAAAACTTTAAAATCAACGTCTTTCATCAAATCAGTGACCGAGACCAACTTCAATGGGATTCGTAGATCCGGACGATCAATACCATATTCTTCAATTGACTCAGCGTAAGTCATACGTGGAAACTCAGCTGGGAGATCAACGTCTAACTTATTTTTAAATAAACCACGAATCATTTCTTCCATCATATTCATGATTTCTTCTTCGTTCATAAACGAAGTTTCAACATCTAATTGAGTAAACTCAGGCTGACGATCAGCACGTAGGTCTTCATCACGAAAACAACGTGCTATTTGATAATAGCGCTCAAAACCAGCGACCATTAGCAATTGCTTAAACAATTGAGGCGATTGCGGTAAGGCAAAGAAGTCACCAGCATGCACTCGACTCGGCACTAGGTAATCACGCGCGCCTTCTGGCGTTGACTTAGTGAGAATAGGCGTTTCGATATCACAAAAGTTTTCGGCTTCTAAGAAATCTCGAAAATATTTAGTCACTCCACTACGTAAGCGGAAAATTTTTTGCATTTTGTCGCGGCGCAAGTCTAAGTAACGGTATTTCAAACGCACCGCTTCGCTCATATCATCGTCATCTAACTGAAATGGAATTGGCTCCGAACGATTCAGTACTTCAATCTCGGTCGCATAAACCTCAACCATGCCAGTTGGTAAGCTAGGGTTAGTAGTGCCTTGTGGCCTAGGCCGAACTTTCGCGGTGACTTGCAGTACATGCTCATTGCGCACTGTATCAGCGATAGCAAATGCATCAACGGCGTCTGGGTCAACAACCACTTGCAGCAACGCGGACGCATCACGTAGATCAATAAAAATCACACCACCGTGATCTCGACGGCGCTGCGCCCACCCAGCAACAGTAATAACTTGATCAACCAGGCTTTCGTTAATTTCGCCACAGCTGTGACTACGTAATGCTTTCATTTTTTTCTCTTAATGCGTTTTTTTGCACATTCAGTGCTTGATCTCTCGCTACAAAGTAACGAATTATTTCTTCGTTGACCGGGACTTCGCCTTAGCCAATGCTTGTTCCTTTTTCTTAATTTCAATGGCCATTTTTTTTGCTTCTTCGGGGTCATCTAAGGGATTAATAACTCCCGCAGACAATATCATCTTCAAGCCAACTTCAACTGGCACATCTAATTTCTTTACATCAACTCTAGGCACCATAATGTATACGCCCGAGGTAGGGTTAGGGGTTGTCGGAACATAAATATTTATTAAATCTTGGCCGGAAACTTCTTGAAATGCTTTGGGTGTATCACCCGTTACAAATGCTAATACCCATATGCCTTTGCGCGGATATTCCACCAATACCATCTCACGAAAAGATTGACTTGCATCTGAAAATAAACTCGCTGTGATCTGTTTAACCGCGCCATATACCGTTCTGACTAGAGGAATACGGGATAATAACGATTCCCAAGCACCAACTATTCTGCGCCCAAAAAAGTTAGCGACAATTAAGCCAGTCATCAATACCAACAAAAGCGTTAAAATCACACCTAAGCCGGGAATTTTAAAGCCGATCAGGTTTTCAGGGCGAATCGCAGGCGGCAACAATAACAAACTTCGGTCGATTAACCGGATCGAAAACGAAAGCACGATATAGGTCGCAACTAACGGTACCCAAACCAACAATCCAGCAACAAGATATCGTCTTAAACGTGCCATAGAGGAAACCTAATCAGCCGCCGCAGCCGTCTTTGAATCACTGGTCGTTGGCGCGCTTTCAGCTGTTTTTTTACCTGAGTTTTTGAAATCAGTCTCGTACCAACCAGTGCCTTTCAACTTGAACGCAGCTGAGGTTACTTGTTTTTTTAATGCGGACGCCCCGCACTCTGGGCAATCCAGCAATTTTGGATCGCTCATTTTTTGCAACACTTCTAAACTGTGGCCGCAATCGGCACACTGATATTGATAAATTGGCATTTTCTTAAAATTTCTTCGAAAACAATTATAAAATAAGGA
>CAZFVP010000010.1:3976-6813 GCA_964522345.1 uncultured Gammaproteobacteria bacterium
AACCTAACGTTAGCGCTAAAAACAGCGCGGCATTATACCGCTAACTGCCTGCGATCGTCATATTTTCAATTACGATTGATCCACATTCTGTGCTACCCCGATTATCATAATCGTCACCGATAGCAATAATATTGCGATACATATCCAATAAATTACCCGCTACCGTGATTTCCTCCACCGGATATTGAATTTCGCCGTTCTCAACCCAAAACCCAGCAGCGCCTCGAGAATAATCGCCTGTGACCATATTAATTCCTGAGCCAATTAACTCGGTAACCAATAAACCAGTGCCCAGTTCTCGAATTAACTGTTGAGTACTTTGGCCTGTATTGCTCACCGTCAGATTACGTACGCCACCAGCATTAGCGGTTGATTCAAGCCCCAACTTGCGGGCGGTATAAGAGCTCAGAACGTAGCTCTCCAAGCGCCCGGCCTCAACAATAGCTCGGTACTCCGGCGTTGCAACGCCTTCTCCGTCATGCCATGCGCTACTCGAAGCCCCTAATTTATGAGGATTTTCGGCGATGGTCATAAAATCAGGCAAGATATCTTCACCGATTCTATCTAACATGAAACTTGCTTTCTTATAGATGGCACCGCCTTTGAGCGCTCCAATTAGATGGCTGATTAAGCTTTTTGCCATCGCCGAATCGTACATCACGTTTGCCTGACATGAGGCAATTTGTTGCGCGCCTAAACGTGCTAGAGTTCGTTTGGCTGCAACCTTGCCTATCTCCTCAGCTGAATCAAGTTTATTGGCGTTACGGTTGCTGTCATACCAATAGTCTCGTTGCATTCCCTCGCCATTGGACCCAATTACTGAACAAGAAACGCTGTATTGACTGCCCAAACTCTCACTTAAGAACCCATGTGAATTAGCATATACAGCAGAGCCTGAGTAAGAATTAACCGATGCACCTTCAGAGTTAGTTATAAGCTCACTTGAATCAACGGCGGCTTGCTCACAACGTATTGCCATATCAAGCATTTGAGCTTCGTCGGCACGCCACTCGTGATGCAAGTCCAAATCTTGCTCTTTGGTCGCCATACGTTCAGTATCGGCTAAACCAAAACAGTCATCGGCGCCGGTATAACGCGCAATAGAAATAGCCGCGTCTACGGTGCTACGAATACCTTGCTCACTCATGTCAGCACTGCTTGCAGAGCCTGTTTTACTGTCTTTATAAACACTGATCACTAGCTGCGCATCATTGTGTTTTTCGACCGTTTCTAACTCTTGCTGGCGAGCGGTAATGGAGATACCAGTGCCTTGGTGCAAAGACGCTTCTGATTGATCGACGCCTTGCTGCTTCGCATAATCAATTGCGTACTGAGCTGCTCGGCTTAAGTTTAATTCGCTCATAACTGCACACCTCCTACGGTCAAGGCGTCCATCTTCAACGTTGGTTGACCCACTCCCACAGGAACGCTCTGACCATCTTTGCCACAAACCCCAACGCCAGAATCTAAGCTCATATCGTTGCCTACCATGCTAATGGTTTGCATCGCTTCAGGCCCATTGCCGATCAGAGTTGCGCCTTTTACTGGCGCAGTAATTTTACCGTCTTCGATTAAATATGCCTCACTTGAAGAGAACACAAATTTACCCGAGGTAATGTCTACCTGCCCACCGCCAAAATTGACTGCGTACAAGCCTTTCTTAACACTTTTAATAATTTCTTCGGAACTATGAGTGCCAGAATGCATATACGTGTTTGTCATACGCGGCATCGGTAAATGCGCAAACGATTCGCGGCGACCATTACCGGTAACATCCATACCCATGAGCCGAGCGTTATGCTCATCTTGCATATAACCTTTTAAAATACCGTTTTCAATCAAAACGGTATTTTTAGTTTCGTTACCTTCATCGTCAACACTCAATGAGCCTCTGCGATCAGCAATGGTGCCATCATCAACAACAGTGCATAACTCGCTAGCCACTTTCTCACCAATACGACCTGAAAACGCTGACGTGCCTTTGCGGTTAAAATCACCTTCCAAGCCATGACCTACCGCTTCGTGCAATAAAATACCAGGCCAACCATTCCCCAGAACTACTTCCATAGTACCCGCTGGGGAATCGATCGCTTCTAAACTAACCAACGCTTGGCGCACCGCTTCGTGTGAGTAGTGCTCTATCATAGACGTGTCAAAGTAATCAAAACCAAAACGGCCGCCGCCGCCCATAGACCCTCGTTCACGTTTTCCATTTTGCTCTACAATAACGGATACATTTAGCCTTACAAGCGGACGAACATCTGGAATTTTACGGCCGTCGCTGGTAACAATTAACACCACCTCGTAAACACCTGACAAACTTGCCATAACTTCTTTCACTCGAGGATCATGATCACGTGCTGCTCGATCGGCTTGCTCTAATATTGCAACCTTACTCGCGTCATCTAAGCCCGCGACCGGATCTAGTCGAGAGTACAGAGGTTTCAAGCCCTGCGGTCGCCATATAGTATTGGATGTTACATTTTGGCCCTGACGACCGATTGCCGACACGACATCAGCCGCTGCCAAAATTGCTGGTGCATTTAAATCTTCACTGTATGCGAAGGCAGTCTTCTCACCAACAATCGACCGCAAGCCAACACCTTGGTCAATATTAAAACTTCCAGTCTTCACTTGGCCCTCATCGAGTGACCAACTTTCGTGCTTAGAATACTGAAAATACAGATCGGCAAAATCGCCGCCGTCGACATTAGTAAGCTTCTGCATAAACTGATGTAGATGAGTGTCGGATAAGCTAGTGGGCTCAAGCAGGGTTGCTTGCGCGATTGATAAATGTTCTTGATTCATGTTCTTTCTTTTATTAAATACACAACTTG
>CAZFVP010000010.1:6913-17621 GCA_964522345.1 uncultured Gammaproteobacteria bacterium
GCGATTGATAAATGTTCTTGATTCATGTTCTTTCTTTTATTAAATACACAACTTGACGCCCGTGAAAGCGAATAGAGAGCCTGATAAAAATCAAACTCAGAAATGTTTGTACCGCTATTGCATTAAAGTTAATACAACAGGCAAGCGGGCTATACTAACAAAGTTTACTGAATAAATAGATGAGTTAAAGCGCGGAAAATAACATACCTTAGAGTTTAGGGTTTGATCGCGAAGATTCAATGTCTCTTGTTAAGCTTTGCAGTTTCGGTTCAGCTGAAGGCTCTACATCGGCTGAAGGCTCTGACGTCGTGACCGGCTCAAGCTCCGTATGTGTTTCTTGCTCGTTGCCTGAGTGTTGTACGTCGCTAGAATCTAGCTTTTGTTTTAGATCAGAAGTATTTTCAGGTGTTTTAGTAGTGTCATCAGCTTGACTAACTGCACCATCTATTTCTACCATTTCAAAGTCTTCCCAAGTGCCAAGCGCGCGATAACTTTTAAAACTAGAATTACGCACTTCATCTTTAAATATTCGCTGCGTAAGGAATACGAATGCTCCCGCAGCGGGGTTGGCCAATGCACTCAAAAGCGCCAAGTTCCCACCAAGCTCTGGAGATACATGCACTTCTAAATCAACCAACTCCTTATTTAAATCTACTTTCCCTTCCATGCGTACGAACGCCGCAGGTGCAAGCACAAACGCTTCACTGAGTATTGCTTCGCCGTCGGCAAACGCACCAGCGTAACGCATTCGATCAAACTTGAAACCCGCTGCAAATACGTCCCTGAAATCAAATACTAAACGCCTAGCAATAGCATTAAAATTTAACAAGCCAACCAACTTACCGCCACCCGGTTCAATTTTAACTAGCTCACCGTCTTTAATAAAAGCGTCAAATTCACCATTTAACCGGCCATAGTCAAATTCATGCGGGGCACCAATCCAACGCACTTCGCCGGTAACACTACCTTCGCCTTTTTTAATAATTCCGTCGAAGTCCATATCGTTGAACGCGCCTTCAGCTTCATCGATGACGGTATTAAACTCAAATCTTGAAATTGAACCAAACTCTTTATTATTTACCCAATTTCCCGAAGCCGTAGTGTTAATACCGTTGTGTTTAAGTTCAAAACTATCAAGCAGCCACTGATCGTCTTGTGGCTTGCCCCTCAAAGACATAGAGCCAAGGCTTTTACCTGCCAATCTAAAACTGTCGATATCTAGGGCAATTGACGGAAGCTCACTCGGCTTAAGGCTGTAATCTATAGCCTCAAGTGGTGCGCCAGGATTTGGGTCTTCACCAATGATTAAATGGGATAACTTAAAATCATATTTACCAACATCAGCGCGTGGTTCCATCTGTAAGGTGCCGTCAACGTTCTCACCACTAAGGGAGCCAATCCAGTATTCTCCATCAACCGAAACCGCGGTAGCATCTATCGAGCCAAACTCGCGACCTAAAAAAACAGGGTTGCTAGCAACGATATTAACAGTGCGCATCGCGTCTAAAAAGTCAGTATTGTCGGCCGGCTGTTCAGGCTCGTAAGCGGCCAAGTCGATGACTGCACTTAACCAATCATCTAAGTTAATGTCGCTATGATTGATAGAAAAATTCACCCCTGGTTTTAAGGCGCGAACATGGTTACCTCCGACGCTTATAAGTGAGTTATCAAAAAATGTGGGGCTTTTAAATTCACTCGCTGACGGTAAGTTCGATCTAAAGTGAGCACTCATTAAATCGCCGTATTCAATCGACAGCAATTGCTCAATCTCATCACCTCCGATTACCATCGACAAGTTTAAATTAGAACTTGCTTTAGCCTCCTTCTTTAGTGGAGCCGGAGCGGTTACTTCAATACCCTCTAAGTTAGACACCCCGCTAATTTCGATTCGATTACGATCGAAAAGCATGGAGCCTTGCCATGGAGCCTCGCCTTGAATCCAGGTGAGTACGTGCTCTCCAATCCAAGGCTTGAGAGTTTCTGCTTTAGCAACACCCGTCGCTATCAACTTGACAACCGGTGGTTGCATTTCTTTAACGGTGACGACTCGGCCACGAGTTTCGCCACCTAAGAATGTCGCGCGAACGTTGTTGGATTCAATTTTACGCTCAGTAAAAACTACCGAAGCACCGATATCACTCACAAGCACCCCTTCAGGCAATAGGCAACTCCCGCTACGCACTTCGGCTGTGCCGTTCACGCTAAGGTTAGCCACATCGTTCAGCACAATATTTACTTCAGTTGAAATATCTACCCAACCAGACTCAGGCATAATAGGCATTTTACTAGGGCGATTTTCTGGCTTTATTAAAGGGCCTTGGAATAAAAACTCCATCCCCTTTACTAATGACGTCGTCGTTTTTCCTCGCACTTTTAAAGCCCGGCCTTTTTGGAACAAAGATGTGATTTGCAATTGCGCATCACTCAGCGGGTCGCCATTTAACCAAATTTCAGACGGCAAGATAGTAAGCAACTCATTCTTGAGCGTCGCTGACCCTATACCTCTCCTAGCGGGGGGCCAATCAAACTGTGGAGCATAATCTACGGTCACATCAGAAAAATCGGCGCTAGCATCTAAATCAGCTTTACCCTGAGCAAATGCAGTGGCAGAAACTTCACCTTTATAGGAGACCATACCATTAGTAACTTGGCCGGATAAAAACGCATTCTTCGACCAACTCCTGAAATTATTGAGTTTGGAATTATTGGGTAAGTAATCAACCAAATTCTTCATCTCAAACACGTCGAATTCAGCACTTGCATCAACGGTTACTGGGGCTTGTAGATTGTCGGCTCTAATGCCGTCAACCACTTCACCACTGCTTGTGTAACTTAAGTCAGAAACGGAATCAACTTTAAACAGTTCACCAAAATTCGATACCTTACGCGCCTTCGCATCAATCGTAACCGTCGCCTGGATGTTGGAAATTCGAGCATTTCTATCTTCAAATTCGCCATTTGAAACTGACACATTAACTATGCCGGTCGGATCTATCTCCCAACTAAATTCACCCATCGCCCGATTTATAGCAAAACTTTTATCGTACCAGCGCGACCAAGTGAACTCAGAGCTTCTAGCCGCAAAAATAAACTTGCCACCACTTGCTGACGCCTTCAACTCGCCACTCAAATTATTCATCGCAGGCGCACGTCCTACAGATTTGAACCCGATATCCGACGCTGCCGCTGCAAGTGACCATGTCTCAATATTCAATAAAGGCCCTGAGAAATCTAAATGCACGTCATGCAAACGCCCCATTAACTTCGCATCCAATAGCCAACCCGCTTCACCAGCTAAGCCTGTTAACTTTATGAAGTCTCGAATACGTTCTACATCGAGTGTTTTAAGTAACACTCGCCCTTGCCCATTGTCGACACTAACCGAGAAATCGTCTGAGGTTAGCAAGCGCTCGCCGCCCTCTCCTTCAACTTCTAAAGATGCGTCCCATTGTGAATCACTGATCAAATCGCCATTGGTTTTTGCCGTGAAAGCAAGAAGTCCCTTTGGAGTATTTACTGAGGCCTTCAAAACACGTTTTTCTAGAGTGCGACTATAATCAATCTGAATATCTTGGTACCGATGAACTCGATTCTCATCACGGCGCCAAACCACTTCGCCCTCTACCCACTGAGCATTTTGTTGATCTAATAACCAGGAGACTACACGCTGACTCACACCGACATTGCGACGCTGATTTGATAAGTTTAAACCGCCGATGCGTAGTTGATTATTCTCCAGCGACACAATTTCAATTAATGGCTTTTGAATCGTAAATTCGGTAAAGCTAGGCCAAAAAGTGAGCATTGAACTTGGACTGAGTACCGCCGATAAGGACTCGAACGCCAAAGCCGGTTCTGAAGAACTGTCTCCTGCAACTTCAAACCCTTCAACTTTTAATCTGGGTGAAAAACCACGCCAAACCGTTTCGACGTTATCAATACTCACATCACGGTCAAAGATGCTGCTCAAGTTTGATTCGAGCAAGCCTTTATAACGATCGGCATACGTAAAATACGCAGCAACGCCTCCCCAAAAAAGGAGATATAAAAATAGTAGACTGACAATTGTTTTAGTTAGAAACTTCATGCAAGCGCAATATCATATTGTTGCTGCTGATAGTAAGCGTCAGCTTGAAGACTAATAGGGCGGTCAATAAACTCTTGCAAATCAGCCAGACTACTCGCTTCTTCATCCAGTAAGAGGTCAACTACGCTCTGAGCCGCGACAATGGTGTACGCTTGCGCTTTGTACTGACGATCTTCACGCAAAATTTCTCGCAAAATTTCATAACACACTGTTTGTATGGATTTAATTGTGCCACGTCCATTACACACTGGACAGGTTTCACACATTACTTGTTCTAGGCTCTCGCGAGTGCGTTTACGTGTAATTTCCACCAAGCCTAACGGTGATATATCAGTAATATTAATCTTGACCCTGTCTTTAGATATTGCAGCAGCTAGCGCGGCTAACACCTGTTTCTTGTGTGTAGCGTTTTGCATATCGATAAAATCAACAATGATAATGCCGCCTAAATTCCTTAATCGCAATTGGTGAGCTATTTCGGTTGCTGCCTCCAAATTTGTTTTAAACAAGGTTTCTTCGAGGTTTTGTCGACCCACATATGAGCCAGTGTTAACGTCGATGGTGGTCATGGCTTCGGTCTGATCAATGATCATATCACCACCAGACTTAAGCATCACTTTACGATGCATGGCGCTTTCAATTTCGCTCTCAATTGAATACAAACCAAATAACGGCTGTTCACCAGGGTAATATTCGAGTTTATCGATCAATTCTGGCATAAAGTCTTCGGCAAACTCTCGGGCCTTATCAAAGGTCTCTCGAGAATCAATACGAATTTTTTCCAAATCATCGTGCACCAAATCACGCATCGTACGTAGCGATAACGGCACGTCTTCATGAATGAGCGTTGCCGGTGCGGCACCTTTCATCGCACTACTTACATAACCCCAAAGGCGTTGCTGAAACAGCATGTCGTTGGCGATGTCTTCATCATTGGCCGATTCAGCTAGTGTACGGATAATAAAACCACCTTTTAGGTCATGCTTATCTATTTGTTTAGACACCAGTGTGTGTAAGCGTTCACGTTCATCATCGCTTTCTATTTTTTGAGAAACGCCAATATCAAAGCCATTCGGCAGATAAACTAAATTACGTGAAGGCATACTTAACTCCATCGTCAAGCGCGCACCCTTGGTGCCAATCGGGTCTTTTAAAACCTGAACGTAAACACTCTTTCCTTCATGCACCAAATCTTGAATTGGCGGGATTTCGCGCATTGGCCGGCCAGCAAACGCTGGGTCGTTACGAGCAATGTCTGCCGCATGCAGAAAACCGTTTTTATCCAAGCCAATATCAACAAACGCCGCTTGCATACCGGGCAAAACACGTACAACCTTACCCTTGAAGATATTGCCAACAATTCCTCGAGAAAGCGTGCGTTCGAGGTGCAACTCTTGTAGGAGGCCATTCTCAACTACGGCCACGCGTGTTTCACGGGGCGTTACGTTGATTAAAATTTCGTCTTTAGAAGCCACTATTAATTAATAATTTTCTTTAGTAAACAGCCTTGTTTAAGCGCTGAGGTAATAAGGTATACATAAAAACCGGTTAATCGTAAGTAAACTATTGTGAGAACTGCAAATACATATTCGCATAAACAAGTACTTCTATACCCGCAATAATTACGTAAACTAGAGCCAATTTCTGTGAATAGTGGCTAACAATTCATTTACTTCTCGCAGAGGTAGTCCGACCACATTACTATAACTACCATTAATAAGCTTAACCCAAGCTGAAGCGTAACCTTGAATAGCATACCCACCAGCCTTATCCAAGGGCTCACCTGTTTCCCAGTAACGCTCCATTTGCTCCTGAGTAATACGCCCAAACTCAACATCGGTAATGCCTAGCTTTACATTGGTTCGGCCTTCATGAAATAAGCATACGGCTGTCATTACTTGGTGTTTATTAGCGCTCAAGCTATGCCAGATTTGCTGAGCATGCTCAAAATCAGTCGGCTTACCGCAAACATAATTACCCTGAACAACAATGGTATCTGCCGCCAAAATAGCCACGCTATCTTGGTTTAAATCAGAATACGCCTTTTTTGCTTTATCTCGCGCTAAGCGGGTTACAAAATCTTCTGGCACTTCGCCTGCATGCCGACTTTCGTCTGTATCCGTAACATGTACGGAAAACGCCACTCCCATATCTTTGAGCATCGCTTGACGCCTTGGCGAACCGGACGCTAATACTAGGTCTATTTTAGACAAAATTAATCTCCTCGATGATATGGCAAGTTGGCATTAATACTCCATGCGCGATAGAGCTGTTCAGCTAGCATTACGCGTACCACGGGGTGGGCAAATGTCATCGCTGACAACGACCATTTTCGTTGAACTTGCGATAAATAATTTGGATCAATACCTTCAGGGCCGCCAATGAGAATCGCAACGTCTTGACTCTCATCAATCCAATTCTGCAAATTACTCGCCAACTCTTTAGTATCTATATGTTGACCTCGACGATCCAACGCAATAACCAAGGCACCTCTGGGGATAGCCGCCTGCAAGGCTTGCGCTTCGTCACGCAAAATTCGGGCAGTATCGGCATTTTTGCCTCGTTTCTTAGCCGCGATCTCGATTAGCTCGAGCTGGCAAAGGCTGGGCATTCGCTGCGCGTATTCCTTATAACCCTGCTCGACCCATTGCGGCATACGCGTTCCAACAGCGAGCAATTTTATACGCATGAATAAGACTAAATGGGCTTAAGTAAATTCAATACTAAAAATAGGGCCTTTGAATGTAGACCAGTTAGGCACTGTCTTGCTCTTCACGATGCTTCTTCATCAAGGCACGGACATCTTCATCCCAAAGTTTTTCGAGATCATAGTATTCGCGTACCTCTGGCCGCATCACATGAAGCACAACGTCGCCAAAGTCCACTAAGACCCACTCACCAACGTCAGCGCCATCTTCGTTTAAGGGAATAATACCTTGCTTACGAAGACTATCAGATGCGGAGCGGGCGAGCGCTTTTACATGAGTATCAGAAGTACCACTAACAACCACCATAAAATCAGCAAAGTCAGATATATCGGTGATGTCAATTATACGAATGTCGACGCCTTTTATATCTTCTAGAGCGTCAACCACTTGGTCTTTAATTTGTTCAGGTTTCATAGGGCGTATTTTATACAGTTGCTGCTCGCGAATATAGGAGAAAACAGCCTTGGGTAGAAATTCTTTACTTAAATGACCGCTTTGTGAACTTGCTAGTTCGTCGCGCAGCCTAGTTGATGAAATATCGAACTCACTAGCTTCGAATATCCAGATATTACCGTTGCTACCACCGACTAAGGATTCAGGCGTCGAAACAAGGCGTTGTTGAAGCTCTTCAGGCAAATTTAGGCGGTATCCAGGGCGATTCATAACGGCCCAATTAACCATATCGATGAGCTCTTCATAGCGATGCCATTTTGGCAAGTTTAGTAAACTATCACCTCCGATAATCACACAGATTTTCGCGTGCGGGTGTATCGCCTTAAATGCTTCAACGGTGTCAACGGTATATGACTTCTGATTGCGCTTTATCTCAATATCATTCGCAATATGGACAGATGAATCATTCAACGCTAATTCCATCATATTAAAGCGGTGTTCAATACTGGCGGTTACGCGATCTTTATGCGGTGGTCTAGCGCTGAGCACCCAGTGCACCGCATCAAAGGAGACCTGCTGGCATAGCATATTCATTGCATTCAAATGACCCTCATGAATTGGGTCAAACGTACCACCAAATATACCGATAAACTTAGGAGCTTGGTCCATCAAGTAATTTACTGCCGAATATGACCATCACCAAAAACAATGTACTTTTGCGATGTTAGGCCTTCAAGCCCAACAGGGCCTCGAGCATGCAGTTTATCAGTACTAATCCCGACTTCAGCGCCCAAACCATATTCAAAGCCATCGGCAAAACGTGTCGAAGCATTAACAATCACCGAGCTAGAGTCAACTTGCTGAATGAATTTACGGCTAGTAGTATAATTTTCTGTAACGATACTCTCGGTATGATCAGAACTGTGGTCGGCAATATGCTGCACCGCTTGGTCAAAATCATCGACAACTCTAATTGCCAAGATAGGTGCAAGGTATTCGGTATCCCAGTCAACCTCGTTTGCGGCATTCATCTCAACAATCGCTTGTGCCCGTTGGCAACCTCTCAGTTCAACGTTTTTACTAAGATAGGCCTCACACAACTTAGGTAAGACCTTGCTAGCAATATCTTGATGTACTAACAAGGTCTCCATCGCATTACACACACCGTAACGATGAGTTTTAGCGTTAAGTGCAATATCAAACGCTTTCTGCAATTCGGCCTCTTTATCAATAAAGACATGACATATACCGTCTAAATGTTTAATCACTGGCACGCTCGCATCTCGCGTAATGCGTTCGATCAAACCTTTTCCACCGCGAGGTATAATTACATCGACATAATCAGGCATCGTAATTAATTGTCCAACCGCAGCACGGTCCGTGGTTTCAACCACTTGTACTACATCGGCGGGTAAGCCTGCCTCTGCAAGCCCTTGAGCGATACAGCGAGCAACTGCCATATTCGAATGAATCGCTTCGGAACCACCACGTAAGATAGTTGCATTACCTGATTTCAAGCACAATATCGCCGCGTCTACCGTGACATTAGGGCGCGACTCGTAAATAATTCCAATAACTCCGAGCGGCACACGCATTTTACCGACTTGAATTCCTGAAGGGCGATAACTCATATCGGAAACTTCACCGACTGGGTCAGCTAATGCAGCTACTTGACGACAGCCTTCAGCCATAGCAGCAATACTAGTTTGGCTAAGCTCAAGACGGTCGAGTAACGCAGAGTCCAAGCCGTTCTGTTTACCTGCAGCCAAGTCTTTAGCGTTTGCCGCAATCAACTCATCGACTGATGATTCCAACACGGCGGCAATGGCTAATAACGCCGCATCTTTGCCTCCACGACTGGCGCTCGCCATCAAACGACCCGCCGCTCTTGCGCGCTGGCCTACGTCTTGCATGTATTGTTCAACGTTCAACTTAATACCTTTCTCTATGGCTAACTACATCTAAAAACTAATTCTTTCATATCAATTAAGCACTGCCAGTACTAGCGAGTTTTACTCCGCATATACGGCAGCATAACTGCTCAATTTGGTACCAGAGGCTACCCACTTCTGAGTAACGCTGACCTTTAACGGTTTGGTCTAAATAAGCCGCTTGCTCAAGCAAGTTGTACAAACCAGATGAAGAAAGCCGGTTTAATGCAGCGTTAACAGCGGGTTCACGTTTGCTCCATATCCTATTTTGCTTGAACAACATGCTCCTATTTTGGCCTTGTTGCAAAGCAGATGAGATTGCCGCAAGCGTGCGAATTTCTCGTACTAAGGCCCAAACCACGATAACCGGTTCAATACCTTCCGATCGCAACCGGCTTGTAATACGCAGTACACGATTAAGATCACCCAATAAGCAGCCATCAGTCAAAGCATAGACGTCAAATCTAGCCTGATCGGCTAAACTCTCGGTCACTAACTTCAAGGTTACTGCACCATTTTTAGCTAAAACCTGCAACTTATCGACTTCTTGAGCCGCCGCCATTACATTGCCTTCAAGCTGTTCAGTCATTAGTTCGACAACACCGGCCTCAACTCTCAAAGCTCGTGTCTGTAGGCGCTTTTTCAACCACGATGGAAACTGTTGTAAGCTGACATCATAGCCGTCGACTAACCAACCGACCGACTCAATTGCTTTAACCCATTTGGCAGCCCTTTGCCGCTTATCTAACGCAGGCATCACGATAACTAAGGTGTCATCTTCTGGAGGGTTTTGACAGTACTCAGTAATCGCCTTGGTTCCGGGAGTTCCTAACGATTTCGGCACTCTAAATTCGATTACTCGCCGTTCGGCAAAAAGCGATACAGACTGACCAACTCCAGTTAACTGATTCCAATCAAAACCAGTCTCAAGCTGATACTTTAGTCGCTCGGTGAAGCCATGTTGCCTAAGGACATTTCGAACACAGTCTAAGGCCTCTTCGACTAATAGAGGTTCATTCCCATTAAGTAAGATTACCTTCGGAAGTGCATTTGAGGAATCAGTCCCGCAACTTTTAAGACGTTGAGCTACATCATCAAGGGCTACACGCATCGCATTAAATCTTAACTAATTTGACCACAGGCTTATTTAGGCTTGTAGTCTGTAATGGTCGATAACTGGCGTAAAATACGTAGCGAGATCTCTTGCTCCATACTCTCCAACAATTCAGCCTCTTCGGCTTCTGTTTCAACCACAGTCTCAGGGTCAAAATTATATTGCCTCGTTTCAACCAATGTTTTAACGGGCCGAATTGCATCACCAGCAGGGTCGCTAAGAATATATTCAACCCTGAAACTCAAATTATAGCTATTCACTTTGCCACGGTCATCTAATGTTCCAACGGTACGATTACTCGAAGCATCGGTAACCACTAGAATCGCATCAGAGCCACCTTCAGTTGCTGCAATGTTCGCACCAGCTCCCCTTAATGCATTCGTCAACTTATCTTTAAAAGGGCCTGCTGGTGCACTGAGATATAAGTTCTTAACGCCATCAGATAGTGGAATATTACCGCGCAAGTGAAAACCAC
>CAZFVP010000010.1:17721-25406 GCA_964522345.1 uncultured Gammaproteobacteria bacterium
TATAAGTTCTTAACGCCATCAGATAGTGGAATATTACCGCGCAAGTGAAAACCACATGCCGAGATGGAGGCTAGTAAAGTTAGTAAAAGCGCCGAGCGCATGATGTTATTGACCATTTTCTGACCTTATATTTATTCGTTTCAATTTGATTTTAGCCTAAGCCAGCCTTATTGCGGAATTAATTCGCCACAATATTAACCAGCTTATTAGGAACTACAATGACTTTACGCACGTTCAGGCCTTCTAGAAAGCGCTGAACATTCCCATCAGCCATTGCCAAAGCTTCTATTTCATCTTTACCCACTGAGGCAATAACATCTAGCTTTGCACGTAATTTGCCGTTTACTTGCACCACATACGTGATTTCGTCTTTTACCAAAGCTGACTCATCGAGTAAAAGCCAACCACTCTCTTCTAGCCCCAAATCGGGCCCAAAGCGAGACCATAAATGTTCACAAAGGTGTGGCGTAATCGGAGCAAGAATCTTTAGCAATGTATGACATAACTCAGATAACACCATGTCACTATGGTCGCCCATGGCGGTATAATCGGCTTTCTCCGCAGCATTGGTTAACTCCATCGCAGCGGCGACTACCGTGTTAAACTGTTGGCGGTCAAAGTCAAATAAAACACGCTGGATAATGGTATGCGTCACTAAGCGTAGTGCTTTAGCTGGCCCATTAGCATTGCTCAAAGCTTTAATAGGTTTTAACCTTGTTTGCGCTAAGGTGTCAGAGTGATTTTCAAACAGATTCCATACTCGACGTAAAAATCGAGATCCACCAGCAATGGCGTCATCGTTCCACTCCAATGATTGCTCAGGTGGCGCCGCGAACATCGTGAACAAACGCACCGTGTCGGCGCCATATTTATCAATCATATTCTGTGGATCGACACCATTGTTTTTAGACTTAGACATTTTCTCAACCCTAATCGAGACTGGCTCTCCATCAGATTTAAGCGTTGCACCAACCACTGAGCCTTTAGCGTCTAACTCTACATCGACTTCAGACGGTTTATAAAAGACTTCTTTACCCGCACCCAGCTTTCTAAAAAATGTTTCGGCGGTCACCATGCCTTGGGTCAATAAGCGCGTAAACGGTTCATCAGAATTAATCAAGCCCACGTCGCGCATCAATTTGTGAAAGAAACGAGCATATAAAAGGTGCATCACCGCATGCTCAACGCCGCCAATATATTGGTCTGCAGGTAGCCAGTAGTCAGCTCGCTCATCGAGCATGGCCGTATCTAAACCTGGGCAACAATAACGTGCGTAATACCACGATGATTCAAAAAAAGTGTCGAAGGTATCAGTTTCTCGCTCAGCCGGTTCACCGGTAACAGGATGAACTGTCTCAATAAAGGAACGCATTTTTTTGATTGGTGACCCTACACCGTCCATTACCACATCAGTAGGCAATTCAACCGGGAATTCGGTCGCGGCAGCTGGGTTACCGTCGGCATCGTAAACAAACGGGATCGGACAGCCCCAATAGCGTTGACGAGAAACTCCCCAGTCTCGTAAACGGTAGTTGATTTGCTGCTCGCCTAAGCCATTATCTTGTAGCCAAGTAATAATATTTGATTTGGCGTCTTCGGAAGTTTGGCCATCGAATTCGCCCGAATTTCGCAACACACCAAGCTCGGTAAATGCTTTTTCACTGATATCTAAATCACCATCAATCGGGTAAATCACAGGCTGAATATCGATGCCATATTTAGTGGCAAATTCATAATCGCGTTGATCGTGGGCCGGCACCGCCATTACGGCACCAGTTCCATACGTCATTAGGACAAAATTAGCGCACCAAACTGGCACTTGCTCACCACTTATCGGGTGTCGGGCAGTCATGCCAAGATCTATTCCACGCTTCTCCATCGTTTCCATATCAGCTTCCGCGGTGGAACTCTGAGCACATTCTTGGCGAAACGCAGCGACATCACTATTCGACTCAGCCGATTTAATCGCCAACGGGTGATCCGCCGCTACCGCTAAATACGTTACGCCCATAAGAGTATCGGGGCGAGTAGTAAACACTCGAATTTTATATGATTCGCCAACCGTGAACTCTACTTCGGCGCCAACGGACTTGCCAATCCAATTTCGCTGCATTGTTTTGACCGAATCTGGCCAACCATCTAAGTCATCCAAACCGCTGAGAAGCTCTTCAGCATAGTCGGTGATTTTAATAAACCATTGAGGAATTTTTTTCTTTTCAACCAACGCGCCAGAACGCCAGCCACGGCCGTCTACAACTTGTTCATTGGCAAGCACCGTTTGGTCAATCGGGTCCCAGTTCACCTCTGATTCTTTTTTATAAACTAAGCCGCGTTCGTATAGCTTAGTAAAAAACCATTGTTCCCACTTATAATAGTCTGGCTTACAGGTGGCTAACTCACGACTCCAATCATAACTAAAGCCTAAGCGTTTTAATTGACCGCTCATTTCAGCGATATTATCGTCGGTCCAAGGGGCAGGAGCCGTTTTATTTTGTATTGCGGCATTCTCAGCTGGTAAACCAAACGCATCCCAACCAATCGGGTGTAATACGTTTTTGCCCAACATACGCTGATATCGACTAATAACATCGCCGATGGTGTAGTTGCGCACATGCCCCATATGCAACTTACCGGAGGGGTAAGGGAACATTTCTAAGCAATAAAATTTCTCTTTATCGCTATCTTCAATCGCCTTGAAGGTTTGCGTCTTTTCCCAATTAGCTTGGACGCTAACTTCAATTTCTTGCGGGTTGTACTCTTGTGACATGGTTCTACGTTATCAATGGTTCGACGAGCCTGCTTTAATGCAGGCTTAAACGCCGTATTGTAACGGCAACACTGTTGATAGTGCAGTGTTTTCGAGAATTATGCAGAGGTATTTACGCTCACCAGAGCGCCTCTTACCCGCGCTGGCCAGAACCTTGTCGTGCATTCAATGACATGCGAAGGAAGAAAGCCTTCATCCCTTAGACAGAGGCGGATGAAAGATAATTTGCACAACAACGCCTTCAGGGTCACTGCAATAAAAACTGCGGGCACCATCACGATGGGTTTTGGCCTGGTTTATCATTTTAACGCCGTTTTCAAGCAAATAATTATACCACTCATCTACTTGTTCGATGTTATCCACAATAATTCCAGTGTGGGCTAAGGATTGTGTCTTTGAGCCAGTATCGCTAACCACATGTAGTGCTAAGTTATCGACGCCACTCGACAAATAAACATTATCTTCATCCGGCCGCCATTCAACCTCAAAACCCAGAAGATCGACATAGAAAGACTCGACTAAGGCAAGGTCTAAAACATTTAATGCGACGTGTCGCATGCCTGCATGTTGTGGTCTTGGTAAACTCATGAAGCCTTCTCACTGGAAATGATCTCGAATGAGTGCGTGATATTAGCAGTCTTAGCCAACATAATAGAAGCAGAACAGTATTTTTCAGCTGATTGTTGAACCGCCAAACCAACGGCTTTTTCGCTTAGCTTCTCACCCCCCACTTTGAAATGTAGATGTATTTTTGTAAATACTTTAGGTTCTTTATCGGCTCGTTCGGCTTCAATTTCAGCAAAGCAATCAGTCACTGTGAGTCGCCGTTTTCGTAAAATATGTACTACATCAAATGATGCGCACCCTCCCATACCGATAAGCATTGTTTCCATCGGTCTTACGCCTAAATTTTCACCACCAAACTCTTGCGGGCCATCCATCATGATGTCGTGGCCAGTACTTGAAGTGCCTTTAAAGTTTACGTTTTGTTGAAGTTCTACACTTACTTTCATTACATTGCTCGCGGTATTTCTTATATTAATTCATTGAGTTATGTCGAGACCTCACTAGGTCTAAAAAAACAATTCAGCCAAACGTTGACCTGGCTCGTCAGCGCGCATAAATGCTTCACCTACCAGAAAACTGTTTACATTGTGCTCACGCATTAAACTCACATCGCCTTCGGTATGAATGCCACTTTCGGTGACGACCACCACGTCCTCTGGTATCAACGTCAACAAATCAATCGTAGTTGTTAATGAGGTACTAAAATCTCTTAAGTCTCGATTATTAATGCCGATCATCGGCATTGCAAGCTTGAGGCCTCGTTCTAATTCTTGCTCATTATGCACTTCCACTAAGACATCTATGCCAAGCTCTTCGGCTCGACCGCTTAAGTCTTGCATCAAACCGTCTTCCAGCGCGGCGACAATCAATAAAATACAATCCGCACCCATTGCCTTAGCTTCGTACACTTGATAGTCGTCAAGCATAAAATCTTTTCGCAACATAGGTAAGGTACATGCTTCACGAGCTTGAAAAAAATACTCAGCACTTCCTTTAAAGAACTCTTGGTCCGTCAATACCGACAAACAACTAGCACCATATTTTTGATAGCTTTCTGCGATCTCTGACGGACAAAAGTTTTCACGGATAACACCCTTACTAGGGCTGGCTTTTTTAACCTCGGCGATCACCGCTGAACGACCTTCTGACAAGGTAGATTTCAGCGCATTGGCAAAATTGCGTGCGTCTGGCATATCAAGCGCTTTAGCTTTCACCTCCGCTAACGAGACGCTACGCTTCACATGTGCAACCTCTTCAGATTTATGAGCCATGATTTTATCGAGCACATCTGAACCCGTTGACATTACTTGATGCATCTAATTCACCTGCTATTTCTATACTGCTTGGGTTGCTGCTATATATGCGCGCTTAGCACCGAGAGCTTTACCTGAATCTATCGAAGCTTGAGCAAGCTCTACACCGCGTTCCAGGGAGTCAACCAAACCTGACACATAAATACCAGCTCCGGCATTAAGAACAACGATGTCTCTCGCAGCGCCGCTCTCTCCCTCTAACACCTTTTCGATTAGCTCTAGAGATTCAAGGGGGCTAGCTACAACAATTTGCTCCACGTTGGCGGTTTGTAGTCCAAAATCTTCTGGCTTAATCATATATGAGTTCACGACACCATTATTCATTTCGCTGATCGTTGTCGGTGCACAAATACTGATTTCATCCATGCCATCTTCCGAATGAACCACCAAAGCGTGTTGACTGCCAAGGTGCAGAAACACATTCGCCAGCACCTCCGTCAACTCTTTAGCAAACACTCCGACCACTTGACGCTTTACTTGGGCCGGATTAGTCAGCGGTCCCAAGACATTAAAAATAGTTCGAACAGCCATTTCTTTACGAGGCCCTATCGCGTGGCGCATGGCGCTATGGTGCATTGGTGCAAACATAAAACCAACACCGGCGGACTCAATTACACTGGCAACCTGTGAGGGCTCGAGATTTAAATTAGCTCCGGCCTGCTCAAGTAAATCGGCACTGCCAGATTTGCTCGAGACAGATCGATTGCCATGTTTAGCAACACTGCAACCTGCGCCAGCAGCTACAAGCGACGCCGCAGTAGAAACATTAAACGTGCTAATACCGTCACCACCAGTGCCAACGATATCTATTAAGTTGGGGGCATCGACGTTCACAGGGCTAGCTAAGCTCGCCATAACCTCGGCTGCTGCGGTTATCTCATCAATCGTTTCGCCTTTCATGCGCAAGGCAACTAATAAACCGCCAATCTGAGAATCTGTGCATTCACCCGTCATTATTTGCTGCATAACAGCCTGCATGTCACTGCGCGACAAATCCTGCCGCTCGATCACATGCGAAATCGCGTGTTGGATATGCATAATTAGTTGGCCTCCAGAAAATTTTTCAACAAGGCATGACCATGCTCGGTAAGAATTGATTCAGGGTGAAATTGAACACCTTCAATAGCCAACTCTCTGTGTTTAACACCCATAATTTCGCCATCGTCAGTCCATGAGGTTACCTCGAGACTTGCAGGTAAAGAGCTTTTCTCAATAACTAATGAGTGATAACGAGTTACCGTAAACGGGTTTGGAATATCTTGAAAAACGCCTTTTTTGACATGTCGAATAATCGATATTTTGCCGTGCATAATGCTCTTTGCGTGGACGATATTACCGCCAAAAGCTTGACCAATGCATTGATGACCTAGGCAAACGCCCATTATTGGCACCTGCCCTTTAAAATGGTCTATCACTGAAAGAGAGATACCCGCTTGGTTAGGAGTGCATGGCCCCGGCGACAACATTATACGATCGGGGCGCATTGCCTCGATGTCTTGTAGCTCGATCTCGTCATTGCGAAATGTGCGAACGTCTTCACCTAGCTCACCTAAATATTGCACGAGGTTATAGGTAAACGAATCATAATTATCAATCATTACCAACATAAGAACCCCCTAAGATTTAGATGAATTTGTTGATGGTTTTTTAACTTGAGAGAACTCCAAACCGGTGGCAGCCATTTCAATTGCTTTAATCATTGCACGAGCCTTATTTAGTGTTTCTTTCCATTCGTATTCTGGTATCGAATCGGCAACAATTCCCGCTCCTGCCTGCACATTCACAACACCATCTTTTATCACGGCTGTGCGAATCGCTATCGCAGTATCCATATTGCCATTCCACCCTAAATACCCAACGGCACCTGAATAGATACCACGCTTTATAGGCTCTAACTCATGTATGATTTCCATTGCTCGAATCTTAGGCGCACCACTTACGGTGCCGGCTGGAAAGGTTGCTTTGAGAACATCAATTGAATCGGTGTCCGATTTAATATCACCGTCAACGTTCGAAACTATATGCATTACGTGCGAGTAGCGCTCGACAATCATTTTTTCAGTCAATTTCACCGAGCCGGTCTGAGCAATTCGCCCAACATCATTACGACCTAAATCGATCAACATTAAATGTTCGGCCAGTTCTTTTTCATCCCCTAGAAGTTCGGCCTCCAACTCTAGGTCACGCTCGACGCAATTTCCACGCTTGCGAGTGCCCGCGATTGGTCGAACGGTAACTATGTCGTCTTCTAGACGCACTAAAATTTCAGGCGAGGAGCCTACTATTTCGAACCCTCCCATGTCTAGAAAATACATATATGGCGAGGGGTTGATCGTTCGCAAAGCACGATACAAATCTATCGCTCGGCCGGTATAGTCGGTTGACAAGCGCTGCGACAATACAACTTGCATAATATCGCCTTCACGAATGTACTCTCGACACCGCTCTACCGCCGCCTCAAAATCTGTTTGAGAAAAATGCAGTTCGTAATCGCTTTCGTCAACTATATTGTCACTAGCGTGTAAAACTGGGGCTGCAAAACTCGAGCCTAAACCAGCAATACAGGCATCCAGATGTGCTTGTGAGTTCTTATAAGCCTGATCGTCGCTCAAATCGGCCAAGGTGACCATGAAAATACGACCGGAAAGGTTATCAAACACAAGTACATTTTCAGACACCATTAACATTATGTCCGGTGTACCAATGTCATCAGGATTGTTTTCAAACGCTAACCGCTGCTCGATATAGCCAACGATTTCATAGCCAAAATAACCGACCAACCCGCCAATCATCTCTGGCAAACCCGAGTATTGGGCAACCTTATAATGCGTTTGTAGCTCGCGCACTTTTTCCAGCGGCTGGTCAACTTGAATGCTTTCAATAATTTCGCCATTAAGCTCAACCGTCATCAACGTGCCAAAGAACCGATAAATTCGGCGGCATGGCAAGCCAATAATAGAGTACCTACCCCATTTATCACCGCCTTGGACCGATTCAAATAAGTAAGTATAAGGTTGGGCTGCAAGCTTCAGGTAGGT
>CAZFVP010000011.1:0-12439 GCA_964522345.1 uncultured Gammaproteobacteria bacterium
CCTGTTGACTCTGAGGCCCAACAAATAGGGAAAGCACATTCTGAACGTCTTCGCCAAAAAATAAGCCTACGAGTATTAAGACAATAGCCGCTCCGCCTCCGGCACCTCGCTTTGATCTAATCATAGACCGACCGCGACGGTCTTCTACATTGTTACTTTGTCTTCGTCCACGCCAGCGCATAGTTCACACCCCCAATTTAAACAACGAATCATTATCTTTACAGTTTTAGTCGACATTTATTTGACTACGTTTCGATGGATAGAAGCCATCGAATTTAATGACTTAACGTTAACTGTATTGTTCTAGCAACTCAACAACTTTGTTTAAGGCCTCAACTGAACCTTCAATATTGTTCACATCCAAACGAGACATAGCATCACGACAAAGAACATTAACGTCGTCGTAGCCATACATACCTGAAGACCCGGCTAATTTATGAAGAGTTTGGTGCGCTTCACCAATAGAGTCAGAATCAGCTGGATCCGTTAAAACCAACTCTACATGTTCTTGAATAAGCTCTATTTTGCCGGGGATGCTAGCTTTATAACGCTCTTTTAAGGCTTGAATTTGTGGAGATTCACTATCAGTCATATTTATTTTAGTCAGCGGTAAATTGCATATTTATTATAAGCTGGTTACCCAATGATACCGTTCATGATTTGGAGAATATCATTAACATCAACTGGCTTAACCAAGTAATCGTAACACCCCAGAAATTCAGCTTTAGCGCGGTCGGCGTCGACTGTTGATGCACTCATTATTACTACTGGCGTTTTGCTATTATCTTTTTGCAACTGCTCTAACGCTTCATAACCGGTCATCACAGGCATATTTATGTCCATTAGAACTAAATCAAAAGACTGCTCACTCATCGATTCAAGCGCTAAAGCACCATTTTCCACATGCGTGATATCAACCCCTCGTTCAGACATCATCATCACCACCAAGTCAGCTATATCACTATCATCTTCGGCGAGTAATACTTTCTTACCATGGGCAGTTGAAGTTTGGGTTTTCGATGTTTCGAGTAGCATGGGTGCGTAAACTTGAAACGATACATGAGTACCCTTACCAAGTTCAGAATCAATCAGTAGCTCACCCCCCATCAATTCGATAATACGTTCGGTGATGGTTAACCCTAAGCCTGTCCCAGCCTTCCCCGTGTCCGCAACCTGCCAAAAAGGCAAGCGAACTTTTTCTATATCTTCTTGACTAATGCCAGGCCCCGTATCAGCGACATTAATCGATAATAATTCATCGACCAGGTTCACACTCAAGGACACCGAACCTTGATCCGTGAACTTTATCGCGTTACCCAAGAGGTTAATCAAACACTGACGTAACCGACTATCATCTATCACCGCCATCGCAAGGCTAGGCAGCTGAATATTGCTATTAAATTGAATATTCTTTGCGTCACTTAGTGGCTTTAATAACAGTTCAACATCATCAAAGAGCTCATTAAGGTCAATCGGTTCGGGCCTAATCACGATTTCATTCGAGCCTAATTTGCCATGATCTAGCAAGTTTTCTACAAGCGATAGTAAGTGTTTGCTCGAGCGTTGAACCGCACGCAAGTGTTCGGAGTTAGGGCTACGGTTACTATCTTCATGCAAAGCATCAGAACCTTCGGTACAAAGCAAGTCGTCACGAACCAGCTTTGTGTAACCTATTATCGATGTCAATGGTGTTCTGAACTCATGAGACACACCCGACAAAAAACTGGTTTGTAGACGTGATGCCTCCTTAAGTTGTTTATTTTTACTCTCAAGCTCTAGTGAAGTCTGTTCAAGTTGGGTCATTAATTTCTTCAATTTCTCCAACAACAACTCATTTTCATTCGCTTTTTGTTGTAAGAGTTGCCGCTGTTCGGCATGTCTAGAAGCATTAGATATAAGTGCGGTAAGCTGTCCCTGCGCAGGCAAAAGGCACACCGCAATGGGAATTCCTGCTGGACTTGCTACCATTGGGAAATCCAATTCGGTTTCGACATCCAAACCAATCATAAAATCAACACATTCCTCGATTTCGGCTCCCAACACAACCGAATCGTAACCGTAGTGCCCTAAATTATCTGAGCACCCTGTTACTTTCATTGATTGGTCAACACAAAAATAAGCGAGTTCGAGCTTTCCAAAAAACTGTTGATTGATTAATTCTTGTAAACGTTGCTGCTCCATCATAGACCGCAGTTTTTCCTAATTTATAATTTCTCAACTAATATCTTAAAGATCTCGCTTACATTCTGGTCATTCTTCGCGCTGGTGGAAAAAACATCCCAGCCCTTCTCAGAAAAAAACGAATAGCTTTGATCGGTAACGGACCAATCGTCTAAATCTGCCTTATTTAAAGCAACAACGACTGGAACTTCGCCAATCCTACTTTTCACCGTATCCCAAATACTTGATAAATCGTTAACGGTATTACTGCGAGTACCATCGGCTACAAGAACAATTCCTGCTGCACCTACTAAATAGCTTGAGTTAATTGGCGATAGAGAATCTCTGCCGGCGACGTCCCAAACGATTAGCTTGGTTTCACCAACAATCGCAGTATCGATCTTAACGCCGATTGTTGTCAGATACTTTTCCGAGAAGACATTGTTTACAAATTTTTGCGTTAGGCTAGTTTTTCCGACTGAAAAGTCACCCACCATGCAGATTTTTTTCTTTTGCATCAGATATCAATAATTAATCTAGTGTTTATAACCCGAATCCAGTCATAATATTTATATAGCGAAATCAAACCCTTAACTTAATACAATAGATTGAAATAATGAGCGCTCACTCTATTTTACGTTTGCACTATTGCTACTCTTCGCCGTTACCATAACCCAGCGGCTACCCGCGAACAAAGCGCTCATTAGTGCTAATTTGCTCGATTCTAAGTTGCCACCGATCTGTAATACCGTCAGGTCACCACGCTCTGAACTTGACATTCTTATTCCTTTTAAGTCTTCCCTAACAAAACTAGCCCTGAGCAAGTCCGAAACGGATTCAAATGATGCTGATAATGCCGATATAGTGAGCCTACCATCGGCCGCTAATTGTCGTATTCGAGCATCATTCAAGTTGAGCCATTGTATTGGAGCTTCACCATAAAGATAAATTACACCATCGCGCACCGAGAGGTAGACGCCACTAGGAAGAGTTAATTCATTGCGGAACCGCTGCAACTCCATGTCGACTTCTAGCGATCTAAACGGAATTGTCTGAAACTCGAGTACTTCCCGGTCAATACCGTAGGCCTCAAAGGTTCCAAAAGGAATCGTAGCATCTGGGTCTTTAAGCCCTTCGATCACCAATTTCCCATCATCCCAATAAATATCGGTAGCGGCAATCCCTGGCGCTTTACGTAAATGGAACTCAACGGTCGACAATTTATTATTCTGAGAGAACCATTGGTAGCCAAAATATAAAAGCCCTAATGCAATAATAGCAAACGGTATGCTATTACGCTTCGCTGAGCTACCAACAGGTGGGTTAACCGCATCGTGCTTATCTCCTTTTAACTGCAATTGTAATAAAGGTGACATGGTCTTTTCAACACCAGAAAAAATAGCAGTATCACCTTCAAAATTAGCTATTTGATTCCCATAATCGGTTCTAATTTTATATAGAGAGTCATATAAATCATTTTTCAAACCTTCGGGCGCATCGCCTAGGAATACGCATGCCATCATCACTTTAGGACCGTTAGCTACCCAAACATTATGATCACCAACTTTCAAATCAGTTAACAAGGCAGAACGATCTTGTGAAAAGGAGTCTTGAACAAAACTTTGGATCGCCGAAAACATTGCACTTACTGCGTCTCCGTCTAAACTCTCAGTGCCTTGTGAGGCTACATGAGCAATCTGCACTCCTGATTCTCGATCAATTAAATAGACATGTTCAACTTTGTATAAAATCGATTGCCGCAACGCTAATTCAGCATAAGGAATACCTGTTCGAACAGATTGAATTCGAGTCTTGATACCTCGGACCGACGTCGCGGATTCAAGTGTTTTGTTGATCGTTATTAATAACGACGAAATGGCTTGTGATATAGCGCGACGTATCGATGGCGCCATAACAGGATATAGAATTTCAGCGTATTCTTGAGGCTCAGAGCGGATTGCTTGCTTGAGGCTCATAGAAACGGGTTCTTGTAGTGACGATATTAAGGCGTTGGGGTCTGATGTTCTGATTGCTGGAGCTAAAACCTCAGAAACGTCTCTAGTTCGGCTCTCTACATCTTCAATACGTTGCTTTAATTCCGCTAGTTCCTCGGCATTAGCACCAACAATTATCTGCCGTAACTCTTCAATTTGACTCATATCAATAGACTCTTGCTATTGAGTCACTAGCTTAACTGCCGCGCAATTTAATAGCCACTTCATCCAACATTAGAGCTAATGATTGCCGACCTACCTTATCATTTTGTAAATCTTCTTTTTGTTGGTCTATCTGCGCGGTCAACTCCGCTTGTGTTGCAAGGGCGCGATCCATGAGGTCTTGATGACTCTCCTCTAAAGACGCTCGTACTGACGCTAAGTCTTGGTTCGCCTGATCTTCCATAGCCGAAATCGCATTCTGCAACGCCGCTTCAGCCTCCTGTAAACTATGCTGTATACTTTGTAACTCAGAACTTCTAGAAGACTTTTCCTTCCCTATTTGTTTGTCTAAACGAGACAAAGAGTCATTGACTGCAGTATCCATACTCGCGAGTTTATCACTTAGCTTATCTTTGAGTTGATCGACATCTGCTTCTAAACGAGACTCAAGCTCAGCAAAGCGTTGTTCAAAACTGGCAACATATTTACCGAATAAAATATCTCTAACTTTTTCAATGTCACCCAAGCCGGGGTTAATCACTTCGGCGGTCGGTCGCTTATTTTTTTCAGACATAATTCGCTCTCACGGTGTCGATTCGAATTCTCAACAAAAAGAATTCATATTTCAATTTACGGCCTATATTCTAGCAATTTTCATCGTAGATTATTTAATATTTTCAAGACGATAACCATGTCGGTATACCGAGGTCAATTGCCAGTGCTCTTGCGCATCAAGTTTTAACTTAGCTCGTAGGCGACTAACGTGCGTATCTACGGTTCGAGTATTGAGCTTTGAGCTAGTACCCCAAACCATCTCTAGTAAGTGTCCACGTGAAATAACCCGGCCAAGGTTCTTAAACATAAACAAGGTTAGTTCATACTCTTTTTGTGTCATCTCGATATTCTCATTATCAAGAATTATTTGCCGTAATCGTGTGTCGATTTTGTATGGCGGAAAGCTATAGTTGTCTGGGGTGTTATCATCTCCAAAACCCATCCGCCGAGCAATTGCGTTAACTCGCGCCATCGTTTCTTTATGGCGAACAGGTTTAGCCATATAGTCATCTGCCCCTGCTTCTAATGCCGCAACAATATCTTCTTCTGCATCGCGTTGAGTAATGAACACTACTGGCAAAACTGAATCGACGTGTTCACGTAGATGCTTCAGCACTTCTAGGCCGGTTAAGTTTGGCACCATCCAATCAAGCAAGGCTAAATCATAGCTATCCTGCTTATATGCTCGAACAAACGAATTTCCGTCATGATATACATCACATTGATGATTTGCTTCTTCAAGCCAAGCAACTAATAAATCTGCTTGATCTTTATCGTCTTCTAAAATGACTATTCGCATATTTCCGTTTTAGCCCCCCTAGGGCACCTTAATAGTTAAATAAATAAGTGACTTAACAGCCAAATTCACAATTAGCCAAAACCAAAGTTCACTCAATTAAATATATTTTCAGCACTAAACTTCTGTTGATTTTACCGTTTTTAGTGCTCCAGAAGCTACCATCCTGCAATAACAGCTACCCATTAGTTACAATGTAAAGATTAGCGCGCAAAAAAGCAAACTAGAAACCGTTAGAGACGACTCTAAACTTATGCTAACGTATTCACGCAATAACTATGCGCACTTTAACTCGAGAACAATAAAGAAACTCGAATGAATGCAAGCAATTAATCTTATCTAATTTTTCATAACGCATAATGACTGAATCAAACCAACTACTTATCGGCGGAAACGGCAAACAGACCGTTTTCATGAACGCTAGCATGGCAAACCGACACGGCATGGTTGCGGGCGCGACGGGCACAGGCAAAACTGTGACATTACAAATATTGGCTGAAAATTTTTCAAAAATTGGTGTGCCAGTATTTCTCGCCGACGTTAAAGGTGACGTCTCGGGAGTCGGCAAACCTGCTAAGCCACACCCCAAAATTGATGAACGCATTAATATTATTGGCATTGAAGATTATCAAATGAGCCCGAGCCCCGTTGTATTTTGGGACTTATTTGGCAAACAAGGACACCCTATTCGGACCACGGTAAGCGAAATCGGCCCTCTTTTATTGTCTAATTTACTAGAATTAAATGACACACAAACCGGAATTTTGTATTCGTGCTTTAAAATAGCTGATGATCAAGGCATGTTGATTCTTGATTTAAAAGACTTACGCTCAATGTTGATTTGGATGGGTGATAATCGAGCACAATTGAAATCAGAATATGGAAACATTTCGACAGCCAGCATTGGAGCAATTCAGCGCGGCTTACTTGTTTTAGAAGAACAAGGGGCCGAATTCCTTCTTGGAGAACCTGCAATTGAGTTACAAGACCTGATGGGTCAAGACTTTTCCGGGCGAGGCATTATTAATATTTTAGATGCGAGCAAATTAGTTCAGACCTCACCTAAACTCTACTCGACATTTTTATTATGGTTATTATCTGAGTTATTTGAAACTTTGCCTGAAGTTGGAGATGCCGATAAACCTAAATTTGTCATGTTTTTCGATGAAGCTCACCTTTTATTCGATGGCGCGCCAAAAGTACTGGTCGACAAAATTGAACAAGTGGTTCGGTTAATTCGGTCTAAGGGTGTTGGTATATATTTCATTTCTCAGAGCCCCTTAGACATCCCCGAAGAAATTTTGGGTCAACTCGGATTAAAAATACAGCACGCTCTACGCGCATTTACTCCCAAAGACCAAAAAGCAGTGCGTACAGTTGCCGGCACCTTTAGATCTAACCCAAGCATTAACACCGGAACTGTAATTACCGAGCTCGGTGTTGGTGAAGCACTTGTCAGTACTCTCGATGAGGAAGGTATACCAACTCAAGTTGAGCAAGTATTGATTCGACCACCAGAATCACGCATCGGGCCAATGAACGCTAGCGAGCGTCAAGAGCAAATTGGGCGATCACCATATAAGGGCCGCTATGATAAGCCCCTTGATCGTGAGTCAGCCTATGAAATGCTGATCAAACGCGCCGAGAAGAACACGGCTCAAGAAGAAGCAATGGAGAAAGAGGAGCAAGCCAGACAAGCCTCCGAAAAAGCCGCAAAGCCGCGTCGACGATCAAACAGGCAAACTCCTACCGAAGCCTTTGTCTCTAGCGCTGCTCGCTCAATCGGCTCTCAATTGGGGCGGCGCGTCATTCGTGGAATCCTAGGCTCGCTGTTTAAAGGTTAGTTAGCTACCAATATTACTCTTGAAAAAGCCTTCATTTATCCTGTAAAAGGCATTTAAATGTGTTTTTCCATATTATTAGATAAGCTATAATCGCCTCCGATTTTATAGCCAGTTGAATGCAATTAGTTATTACTCGAATCAACTGGGTTAGTTTTTGCTTATTAAACAACAACGTGTAGTTAAGCTTAATAAACATATATAACACCAACTATTATTGCTATTACTGTTGCCGGAACTATTGCCAGTTATATAGCCACTTATTTTAAGAGAAGAAAAAGGTACTCCAATGAGCGAAGAGCAAATGAACGATTCTAAGTTTGGCCGTCTATTTATCATCATGATTATCGCAATGACTGTGCTAACGATCATTATCGCTGTATTGGCTTCTTTTGCCGCAAGCGATGTAAACGCCAGACTTGATGAGCGCAGCGATCGCGAAAATACTCAATCCACCGCTAATCGTATTGCACCTGTCGGTAAGTTTTCGGCAACGACCGTCGCTGCCGCGCCCGCCGAAGCCGTTGTACAAACAGTTGAAGAGATGTACGCAAGCTGTGCCGCATGTCATGCTACTGGAGCAGCTGGCGCACCGGTGACTGGCACAATTGCTGACTGGTCAGCCCGTATCGCTAAAGGTACTGACACGCTATATGATAACGCTATTAATGGCATCAATGCTATGCCAGCTCGTGGTGGCAACTTTGCCTTAAGCGATGATAATGTAAAGGCAATCGTTGATTATATGCTTGAGCAATCAAAGTAAGCTTTTAAAAACAATGTTTATAAGACCAAGCTATATTTTTGCTTGGCCTATAAAAAAAGCCGCTCGTATATATAAATACTGAGCGGCTTTTTTACTTCTGGATCATTTCTCACGTCTGAACTTAACCCCAATCTTTGGCAATCTTTGTGAAGATCTACAGTCGTTGCTTACTTCGATCTAAAAAAGGTGACCCTTATCTCAGCAATATTAGGCTGATCTTCATCGCGTTCGGCCGTCACCTGACGAATATCAACGTCATAACGTTTATATAAAGTGTCGATCCAACGCAACCATTGGTTAAAGTTAGCGTCTTCTAACACCACTCGTACCTCGTTATTCTGTTTAGCTGGCACCATTTGTTGAATCGCTTTTCTTATTTTAGCTTTAGCCGCTGTAGATTCAACAACCGATAAGAGTGAATCGTTTGCTCCCTCCGACGCTCGGTTAATAGGGACATTACCTCCACGCTCAATTAGCTCATTAGTCTGACGCATCCAAACTAAATTACTGCGCAGATTAGGCAGAGCTGATTCCATATGCGCAATTGCCCGATAAAGTGGCTGCAACAATAGCGCATAAACGAGGATAATCGTCACGGCAACGCTACCAAACCCTAATATTAATCGCTCTCTTGGTTGTAGGTCGGCCCAATATTTTTTTATCGACTCCATGTAACTACCCTTATTTTTGTTTAATGCTATAGCTTGCAATTATTTTGCCATCTTCTGACGCCGACGACTGCAACTGCGCATCCAAATCTGAGCGCTGGTTAAACTGCTTGGCTAATAAATCAACTTGCGAAAAATCGTTTAACAAGCACGTAATAACAAGCTCTTCATTTCGATAAACAACATCACTTAAGCTAACCCGCTGTTTCGCTAAAATTATTGCCGTTTGTGCGAGCGCATTGTGCACGCTTTTTGACTTATCTGCACCGCCCATTCTAGCAACCGCTCGCTCCATCATTTCACGCTCAGTTCCAGGTGCGACGTTGTCAAAAATAGGAAATCTACTTTTTAATATGTCTTGAGACTCACTTTGAACAGCAGCTATCTCAGAGTGTAGAGCAAAATACCGATATGAATCATAGCCAAGTTTTATCAACACGCTCAGCATGATTAAAATCATGGGCATGAGAAATATCGCCTTACTTCGGCGACTAACACGTGGACGATACGTATCAGACCAAAGATCAATAGAAAGTGCCTGATCATATTCGAGCCAATGCGCTAACTTATTCCCGAAGTCCCAAAATCTAAAATCTCTATCAGGGTTGGCAGCGATAAGGCTCTCAGTCAGCTCTTCATCATTTACCGCAACGACATCATCGATAGCCGTATCCATTAGCCAAATATCGACGAAATCTTTATCCAGACTAAGTCCTTCGCCGTTACGATGGTTGATTAATAATTCATCGCCTATCAACACAATCGAGCAATCAGCCGCTTCATGAAAAGGCACTAAAGAGTGGTCTGGCACCAACTGTTTAACCGGCAAACTATGCTCAGTTGCTAAGCGTTGCCACTCCAGCATTTTCAATTTCGAAACCACCGATACTTTAGCTTCTTCACCCGCCTTCCAAGTCGGGCATATGAAATGCATATTCTCCACTTCTTCAGAAATAGACTCTTCCAAAGAATAAGGCAAGGCGGCGTTAAATTGCTTACGAGTCTTAGCAGGCAGACTTACTCTATGTGTTGTCACCCACTCACCAGGAACCACACCAATGACCTCTTCATCCTCACCTATTGGGTAGTCACCAAGCTCAGGCACTTCGCCAAAAGCGAGGACTGTTTTGGCGCTCACTCTCACCCACTCAAAGGGTGCTTCTAATTTAAGATAAATCTTCATCGCTTATTGTTGTTATTGGGCTCTGTTCTTCACAAAGCGTATTATTCTGACGATTTAATACACTGACTCTCGGGGTCGTTCCGCCTTCAGGCCCCGCACTCTCACGCAACACCAATGACTCCATGCAAAAAACATTATTACCTAAGGTTACCTTAGCGTTAATCTGAAAGAATTGACTAGTTACCTGCATCATATTCGGCGTAAATGGCGCACCCGTAACAGAGACACCGTTAATCGCAGTTCCCGCTTCATTCACGTCATTGAAACCTTGAAAACCTGGTTCTAACCTTCTAGCTAAAAACGCGGCAACCGACCCAGTATCATTAACCGTTGCACTACTTAAACTCGCCAACACTTCTGTTGTTGTGGTGTTGATGTTAATTCTAGCATTTTCAACAGGTAGTACCGCAACGTATGGCTTAAGCTTCCTAATTATTTCTTCAGTAAACCCCTCAACAAAGCGTAGCTCGCCGATAGAAGTAAGCTTTTGATCAGCAGCAAAGTATGACACACTCTTGCTCCCATAATCACCGCTTTCAAAACCATTTGGTGTCCTTAAATCATTCTCATCAATCCAGTCGACTAAGGCGCCGTGCAGCCGATCTCTCTCATCAAACTCACCAACTTCAAGCAGTTCTAACAAATTTAAAAATATACGTTTTTGTGCGGCTGCTTGAGGCCCTACTGCGGCTAAATTATTTAAGTTGAATCGGCCTTGAAGATCTTCAATCGTCGCTTCTACTTCGTCAATACCAAAATCGATCGTTGCTTTCTCTTCGTCGGCTTCTTCCTCAGCGGCAGCCGTGCTTCTATCTAACGAAAACGATTCCGACTCACTCTCGCTACGCTCTTCTTCAGGTCGGCCAAACTTAGCCCAATCTTCCTCAAGGTGGTCTACCGTTCGATTAGCGTCTTCATGCAAAACCTGTTCAGCCCATGCGTTCAAACCTTGTGTATATTGATACCCTTGTTCGGTCACTTTTTGATTACCAAGGCGGCGAATAAAAATATGTTGGTCCTCGATCATAATTGCCAACAACGTGACCATTAAAACAATCGCCAGAATGACCACTATCAAAACCACGCCTGTTTGCCGCTTAGGAAACCTTTGCATATTGTTAAAAATCATCTGGATCTAGTTTTCCTCTCCACCAGTGTCAAGCGTCCCACCTTCTGGCCGATTCTCACCCTGACCACCCGAATTCAAAGTCGCAGCAACGGCGTCCAATGTATCGCCACCAAGCATGGTAAATATTCGGCGATATTCAGTTTTATTATCCATGGTCAGAGTTATCGAAATTTTATCGGGGAGTCTTGTCTGCTCGTCCCATTTTTTACTCGTATTGTCACGCCCATCCTCAACGATACTAAGTTCTATTTCAACGTCTCTCACATTGCTCAACAACGATTGCTTTAAGATACGCGTATCTCCATCGGGGTCTAATACAGGAGATTGAATTCGTTGTAACACACCATCATCTAGCTGCCAACTCACCTTTCTTGGCACCCCTAAACCACCTAAATTCAAATCTGGGTAAGAGGCGGTAAGTTCCATCAAATTATCATCACCTACAACCATAGTCGCGTCAGCCGGGTCACCGAATTCATCTTTACCGAGGCGGTTGTTCGCATAGCGTAAGTCATTCGCTAGGAAAAGAAAGGTCTTCTGCAAACCCTCCAATTGCTCTTGCTTAGCACCTGCTTTTTCTCGAATTTCTAAAAACTGAATTAGCGCAGGCCCAACGATACTAGCTATAACCGCAAAAATAGCTACCGCGATCATTATTTCTATTAAGGTAAAACCCAGTGCGCGCTTAGCTCGTTGTATTAACATCATGTTCTTCATAACAAATCAGCAACCGCGCTAGTTATACTTGCATACACTTTTTTATCAGCACTGCTTCCACTCGTAACCTCTACTGTTAACAAGAAGACGCGCTCTACGTCTGTTTCCTCTACTCTAGCTCGAGAGCGCCAATCGTGCCCTCCCAACTTATAGCGTTCGGTTTTACCACCACTTTTAACTCTATCAACTTTCGCGTTGTACCTAATTTCAGCGACGTGGTTACTAGCAACCCAAGACGCCAGCATTCTTTTTTCCAACTCGCTAATGTTACTCACATGCTCGGAAGTAACCTGTATTACCGACACAATACCCAAAGAAACGATCAATAAAGCGACCACAACCTCGATTAAGGTAAAGCCAACTTGTTTAGATAAGGTCGATTTTGGTACTCTAAAACGCATTAGAAGCTCACTCCCTTTTTATCGAGACGTTCAAGTTGCCCCTCTGGATTTAACTGGACGATATAGC